>DATBDZ010000062.1:0-12296 GCA_036276235.1 Humisphaera sp.
CGGGCCATCGTCGAAAGTCAGCGCGACGCGCGGCGGCCCTTTCGTCGTTCCTCGGGAAATCACACGTCCCCACAGCCAACCCGTTGGGAAGAATGTTCCCCAGGTGATTGCCAGCGCTGATGAAGTCCAGGCGCTCAGCCCTACGATCGCTGGGTCCGACAGGCTCATTTGCGCACGGCCGGCTCGAAGCCCGGCTCCAGGACCGACAGCACCTGTTTGCTCTTCAGCGGCCCTTTCACGCGGCCGGTCATGCTCATGATCGCCGTCGCGCTGTTGAGCTGATTGAGGCCGCCGTGGGTCGAAGCCATCTTGATGTATTTCTCGTATTCCGGAAGCCCGGCGCAGAACCCGTCCTTCAGTGTCAGCATGACTTCCGGCGGATGCACCGCCGTGCCGTGGAAGGCGTCCCACACTCGCCGCGGGGCGTCGGGGAATTGGTGATCGAGCGTGGCGGCAAACCAATCATTATCCGATGCAAAGCCGTCGGCGTCGGCCTTGCCCGCGGTTTTGAGTGCATCTACTACGGATGAGTAGTTCAAGACGTCGGCGTCGAGCGGAACGTATCGCACGCGCCGGTTTTTGCATTCCACCGCCGCAGACCCGCGTGAGCTGCGGACGATGACGCGTTCGCCATCCAGATACATCGCCAGCTCAATCTGCGGCAGCACCGCCAGAGACGCGGCAACTTTTTCCGGCCGCCAGGTGCGGACGGCGGCGTAAGTCACCAGGCCGTTGATCTCCAGCACTACATCGTCAGGCCCATTTATTCGGTCCGTCACGCGAAAGCCCGCCGCCTTGAGCGGGTCGGCCAGCGAAATGTTTTTCGATGCCATCAGGTTATGCCCATGATCGGCAAGGATTGAAATTTTGATCGCGCCTTGCCGCTCGTAGAACAGGCGCAGGCACAATCGCTCGACGCCATCCACCAGTTCGTCCAATCCGGTTGCGCCGTATCGCGACAGTATGCAAGAAGCGCTGGAAAAGTAGACCAACGTGATCCGATCGGGGCTGTCGTTGAATGTCACGCGCGCTCGCTCCAGTTCCGCACCGAGCCACGGACGCGGATCGATGTACGCCAGGCCAGACTCAAACATCGAAGCGTGGTAATGCAGGCGGCGCTCCCACGGTTCCTCATAGCCGCTGAGCGCGCGCTTCAGCACGTCGTTCTGCACCTGACCAGTCTCCGGGTCATAATACTGATCGATCATCCCCGGCAGCGGCGGTGCATGCAGCACCCGCGTGTAAATCAGTTCGGTCATCGAAGGAAACGGCGGAATCAACTTCTGCGGCGTGTCGAACCATGCCAGCCGACCGGCATGATAGCGCTGCATGAATGCATCAAATGGAATCGAATCCAGCAGCAGAATCAGATGCGGCACATCATCATTGGCGTAGTCGCTCAAGCGATAGCGGCGATTGAATCGGCCGCTGTGATCATCATCGTACGCCACCACGTCCAGCTTGCCTGATTCATCCGGCAACAGCCCAAAGTCGGCGTGCCCCTTCCCGTGGACGTCGTAGAACCAACCGCGCTGCGAACGCTCGATAGGCTGGGCGGGAAATGGGATACGTGCGGAGGGGGCGGCACAGCCGGATATGGCGAGAATCGCGACAAGGATCAAAATGGCCGCGAAACCCGAAAACCGAATCCCCGAAATCCGAATCAAATCCGAATGACGAAATCCGAATGACGATTGCGGGCGGATATCACGCAAAGCCAAGTAGGGTCCGCCTTGGCGGACGTTTTCGCGCGAGACGCAAATCGCGTCCGCCAAGGCGGACCCTACCGTGGATCGCGGAGTCATTGGTGTCAATCCGTGCTTATCAGCGGCGATCATTGTTCGGCACCCTAAGAAAAATCGGCACAACAAGAAAGAGGGCGGCGAAGAGACACGCTCCGATGCCGACGGCGACGGCGAAGCCCAGCGAGCGGACCGCCGGCACGCTGGTCCAGGCGAGCGAGCCGAAGCCGATGATCGTCGCCAGCGCGCAGATCGTGACGGCATGGCAAACCGGCGCCAGACGATTGATGCGCTGACCAATCGACTCGCGCGAATCTTTGGCGCTTCGCGCCAGGCTGACGAGAAACACGCCATAATCCACGTCGATTCCGATCAACAGCGGGATGGCGATCAGGTTGACCATGTTGAGCTTCTGCCCCGCAAGGCGCGCGGCGGCGAGAAGAATCGTCAGACTAAACAGAGTCGGAAGCATCGCAAGCAACGCGCCGGTGACGCTGCGAAAGTGCAGTGCAAGGTAAAGGCCGACCGCGCCGACCGCCAGCAGGATCAGCCTCGGAAGATCATGGCGAATTGTGGATTGCGTGTCGTAACCCGCCACGCTCAGGCCCGTGGGCGTTGCCCCGCCGAGGCCACCGAGCGCGGAGCGAATGTGTTGTACGAAGAGATTTTGGCCGGGCTGATTGCCGCGCGGGAAAACTAACATGATCGAATCAGTGACGGGCACAATGTCGCGGGAGCCACCCCGCGAATTGCTTGACGGTTCGTTCCCTCCGGTACTCCGGGGGAGGGCTAGGGTGGGGGCGGCTTGCGCAGATGGTCCTTGCTCGACACGGCCCCCACCCCCGCCCTCCCCCGGAGTACCGGAGGAGGGAGAAGAAAGCTCGCCTGAAGTTTGGCGCGCTCCACTCAACGACGATCGCGGCAACATCGTCTCAGCCAATCCACGGTACTGAATCAGATCATTGATCGTCGGCACGGAAGTTCTGGTGAGCAGCACGCGCAGGAACGTTGCATAGTCCTGTAGCGGCTTCGAGTCGGCATTGAAACCTGCATCACTCAGAGCCCGCTGATAATCGGCCACGACGCGATCGGCCAACGCCGGGCCGATCGCCGCCAGGCGCGCGGGGACGATCGCCGGATCAGGCAAAAGCGTTGCGAGGCTGATGCACGACACATCGGCTGTAGAGCCGTTCTCGCGCAACCGGCGCTCAGCTGCATGCGCGAGCGAAACCAGATGCTCCGGCGAATCCGATTGCAGATGGACGATGATCGAATCAGGCGAGATGCCGAACCGTTCGGCCAGATGCTTCTCGGCATCGAGCGCCGGATTGGGGCGTGGATGCATCACCGACAAATCCGATTCCAGTAAAAGCAACGGACCGCGCGTCCAGAAGAGAGCTACAAACGCGCCAAGGAAGAGCGCGGCCGATATGCCGACGCAAACCCGCCGCCATCGTGCGATGAAGCCGAGCAGCGGCGCGAACGACGTGCGAAAGATCGGCTCGGTTGATGGCGCTCGCGGCCGATCGATCAGCGTCAGCAAACAGGGGAGCAGCAGGACAACGGCTGCAAACGCGCCGGCCAATCCCAGTGTCCCCAAAATCGAAAAATCGCGCAGCATCTTCACGCTTGAAGCGCCGATGGCGGCGAATCCGATGATCGAAGTCAACCACGCCGCGAAGGCGGCGGGCGTGATGAGCCGCACCGCGGACTCGGCGGCCAATGTTGGGTCATCTCCGAGCGATCGGCGGGCGAAGAAATGCGAGAGATATTGAATCGAATAGTCGATCGCCATCCCGGCAAGCACGCCGCCTAAAACTGCGGCCAACGGTGTTACGCCGGGCGATGCCAGCGCATATCCCGCGAATCCAATCAGCACGCCCAGCGCGATTGGCATGAGCGCGATCACAAACAGCCGAATCGCGCGGCGATAGGCGAGCAGAAATAAAATTTGCAGGCAGATCACCGAGCCGACGACGCTGTGAATCATGTCAGAGCGAATCGCCGCCGCGCTGGCAGCGGCGATGGCGTATGAGCCAGTGAATTCCAGATGCAGGGCATCGCTGTTGGCGCGCTCGGATACATTTGAAATCGCCTGCGTGAACGATTTGCAGAAATCCAGATCAGCCGGCGGCTTGCGCCCGCGCACGCGGATCACCAATGCGCGCCCATCCTCGGAGATGAACGCGTCACTCCCTTGATAGGTCTTCATCGGCAATTGCTTTTGCAGGCGGTCCAGCAGGAACTCGCGCAGCCGCAACGGGTCGGCCATGAACGCCTTGCCCAGCGCCCCCGCCGCCGGCCCCGGCGTGGCGAGCATCGCCTGGTCCTGCTCCAGTTGCAGCCGCATTTGCTCGTAACTGAGCCGCCGCTGCGCCGCCGCGAACGAGGCATCGTCCAGATAGAAAACCGCCGACGGAGCCAGCACATCGCGGAAGAAATCCATCATCTGCGAATCTGCCCGATAGATGATGGCACTGGTTTGCTGGGAAGCTTCTTTGGAGCCGGCAATTTCCTTCTCCAAGCGCCCGGCAAAGCCAAGCAGACGATCGGGGTCCGGCGCGGCGGCAGAATCCGGCAAAGATGCAATCACAATCAAATCATCCGCCACCTCGAAATCATTGATCACACGCGCCAGCGCGCGGGTGGAATCGTTGTTTCGCGCAAGCATTGCGTCGATCGCCGCGTCGGCGTGCAATCTGAGGACTGCAAGTATTGAAAGCAATGCACAAGGGACGGCAATCAGGATGGTCGTGCGAGCATGGCGGATGGGCCAGGTGAGCATGTAACGATGAGACGAAGTAGGGTGGGCGAGCCCGCCCACTGTCTGGTGATTTTGCCGTCAAAGCTTGTATCCACTTACTTTTCAGCATCAAGCGCAACGCGGCTCCTGTCCAGCCATTTTTTCCCGGCCGACAAGGACTGCGCATAATAACTCCCGCGAGCGGAGAAACGCGCATCGGTCTTTATCGCAACGCAGGTTTCATAGCTGGCTAACGCGAGATTCAGCTCCGAACTGGCGTCCTGATGCACGCGTTCTTCGTGAGGAAGGCTATTCTCCCACTGCGCCTTTGCAGCCTTAGCCAATGCAAGTTTGCTCAGCAACTGATCGCTGCCCTCGTGCGTGTCAAGGCTTGCTTGAAGTTGCTGCACCGCCGCGTAATACGGCTCTGTTTTTGACCTGTAGTTACTCGATTTGTGACTACAAGAATTAAATACAATTAAGCTTACTATCAACAGTCGTCTCACAACGCCTCCAATACGTAGCAGACAGGTTTTCCCGTTGAAAGTAGCCCACCGTATATGCCATCCAATACGTCCAATGTATGATGAAGGCTTCCTGGAACTGTTCGCAATCATGGTGATCTACCGCGCAATTGTCGATGGCAAAGGGTTCGTGGTTGGCGAGGACTCCCACGCTACGGCAGCTTCTGCGCCCGCGCCGGCGGAATCAAAGCCCCGCTCGGCAGTTCCGCGTTCAACTCGACATCATGTAGATGAATCTCAATCGTGCCCCGCTCGCTTTGCGCCACCAGATGCGTCGGCCATGGAATGCCGCCGATCATTTCGTATTGATCCTCCGTCAGCGTGAAATGCTTGGTTCCGGCCGAGTCGGCAATCGCATATCGCCGAACCGTTAGCGTTGAACGATCGACCTCACAGGTCACGAGCTGCCCGTCGATTGTTCGAATCACTTGGAACCGTGGGCCGCCAGAATCGATCACTTTTGCGTCATCGGCCAGAAAGAATTCTCCGGAAAGGCCGGCCCATCCATGGGCGAACTTGGCGGCACTGGCCCCCGCCGGCAGCACACGGTCCTTTTGATTTGGATCATCCGGCATCACGATCCACGCGCCGTCGGCATTGAGCGTCAAATCGAATACCGCCTGCCCCATCTTCCAGGCCCGCAGCCGAACGCTTGTCGGCGGCTTCATCACGACCGCGCCATCGAGCCGCACGCTTTGGCCATCGGTGCGAGTCAGCGTGATATCGCATTGTGCGGACACGCTCCGCACCGCACGCGCGCGAGCCGCCAGATCGGACAACGCAGCTTGTGAATTGGTCCACTGGTATTGCGGGATGTGCTCGGTTCGAGCGCATCCGCAGAGAAGCGGCGCGAGAATGCTGATGAGGACGAGCCGATGCATGATAAGCCGTGTGGTCGGCCGCCAGTGTAGGCAGAAAGTCTGATAAATCACGCCGAGCGGGGTGGCCGCACCATTCGCGATGAATTAAAATGATGGACCGAAACACGCCTTAGGAGTTCGGCCGGCGATTGGCCGAAGTAGATTGATCGAGCGATGGCAGACGAGGAATCATCCAATCCACCGGCAAAACCAGCAGCGCCCAAAACCGCGCAGGGTCCGCTTCTAGGCCAACCTGCCGGCGCCCGGCGCGGGTTTGTGCCGCCGAAGATGGATCGACAGAAGGTTGAGGTAGCGCGGGCCAAGCCGATTCCGCCGGCAGCGCGAACTGAGCCCCCGCCCCCGCCGCAAGCTCCGTCTGAGATTCCACTCGACCATGCGGATGAAGTGGATTCTATTCCGCCAGCAAGTTCACGGCTCCAGCCACAATCCGTTTACGTCAGCGCGCCCGCTACTGAGCCGCCGGCCAAGCGCCTCCCGCGCCGTCCGCTGCTTCGCTTTTATGGCGGCGGCATCTTGTCCGCCCTCCTATTTCTGGCGGCTCTCGCTCTTGCAGGTCTGTGGATCCATAGCCTGGGCGCGATTGATCGCGCGATCTACGCAACCACCACCGGCGAATATTACTGGATCGAATCCTCATCCGGCGCCATCTACATTCACACCGAACGCGACCCCAGCCCCATCGCGCGGCAACTGGATGTATGGCGATTTGAGTTCGGCGATCCCTGGTCAAAAAAAGACCCCCCACCGACAATCGCGGGCGCTGCGTTGACTGGCATCACGCACGCAAAGATCCCTTCCCCGGGATCGTCGCAGCAACGCGAATTCTGGGTGATCTCGTACTGGCTGATCGTACTGGTCCTGATGCTTCCGCCGATCTGGTGGTTCAAGAGCCGCAAGCGCCTCGCCGCCCGATGCCGCAAACCTCTCTGCCGCGGCTGCGGCGGCGAACTGCACGACATGTCCCCCAACTGCCCCCAATGCGGCTTGGCCGATCCGCTGGCGATCCATTAGCCGGCTATAATCGCGTTCGTCGTCTGTTCCGTTTTCTACGTCGGTGGGTTCCTTTCACGATGGTCCTGGCCAGCAATTTCACGAATGCCGTGAGACGAATCGGCTAGGCGCGCAGCCGG
The DNA here is from genome assembly GCA_036276235.1 of Humisphaera sp. Taxonomy (GTDB): domain Bacteria; phylum Planctomycetota; class Phycisphaerae; order Tepidisphaerales; family Tepidisphaeraceae; genus JANWHF01. Next base: position 7,021 of record DATBDZ010000062.1, read on the forward strand.
CTTCGCGCCCAACCGCCGTGCGGGCGAAACGCGCTGACAGACAGGAAGTCGTAGCGATTTACGATCGATCGCTGAAAATTGTTTCGCTGTAAGCGCTGCAATCACAGCAACTTCAGCGCGACGTAAGATTTTCGGATTTTTATAACTTTTTGGCCGGCTCCGTGACCGCGACAGAACCACAAGTCTTGAAAGGACAAGTACTTATAGCTGTCAAAATCGCGAAGGGGGGTCATAATTTGTAACTCTTGTGGGAGCGGGCAGTTATAAAACAAAATGCAAACTTTTTGCTCTATAGTGGAGGAATGAGTTTCGGCTTTCCGGGTTCAGGTTTCGGGTGGGACAAGGGGTTCGTGTCTCCCGCTCTGGCTGTTCCTGAAAGCTGAAACCAGAAACCACTTATATAATGTATGGTTGTTGTGTTTTAATCAAACGGAAATTTGCCGCAGAGCCCGCAAAGAGCGCAGAGACGCTCTCGGAGTTCGCGCGCGTCTCTGCGCTCTCCGCGATCTCTGCGGCTCAATCTTCAGCAAAGAACAAAATGGTGTGCCAAATGTTTAAGAATGTTGCGCTCAGGGCTTTCCTATCCTGTCCATCAACGTTCCGCTTCAGTGCAATGAAACATGCAACACGAGTAGATGAAACCGAATGATTTAAAATTTGATTCACTTCGTTCCATTGCCGGGTCGGCCGTCGTGGCCGCGCAACTGGGGAACCGGTGAACGTCGATCAGGCGATAATTAGCTGATGCAACGTGCAACGGGTGCGGATGAAACCGAATGGTGCAAAATTCGGTGCGAAAGGTTGCATGATGGGCGAGAGGAAGCGTTCCGATCTGTCATCGATCGAGCTGCAGATAATTGGACGACGGCATGGCAATGTCCGCTGGACGCTCACTGGCCGGGACGTGCCTGGAGATCTCCGCGATATCCACGTCGGTTCCCGCACGGGGGCCGTCGAGCAATACCGCAACGGGCCGAATGAGATCGTGCCAGTAGAACGGCAACGGGCTGACGTGAAAGGCGATAATCTTTTTGGTCCGCAATCGGCTGCTCTGCTCGATGGAGCCAAGACTTTTGTCGCCGTGCCGGTTTTCTTCAAGAGACCGGGCGATCTGCGGCTTCGTAAGGTAGTATGCCGTGCCGGTTTTCCAATGATCCTCGGCGCCTTTCATGAGAACGACAGGAGTAACTAGGCGATATACCTGTTCCTGTTTATATCCGGCGCTAAAACTTGGATCGTTTGTGACGTCGCGCGACGTAGGGCCGCAGCCGGTGAGTGAACCCGCCCCGAGGAGCACGACCAGCACCTGGGCTGAAATCAATTGCTGATTGAAACTCATTCCTGTGATCCATCCTCGTAGTCGTCCGATGCAGCGTTGGTGGTGCAGCGCGCGACGCCGAGCCGAGGTTCATTAAAAGCCTTTGCAGGGCCCCTGCGCTTCGCGACGTGTAGCCTGCGGCATTTTCATTGCGTAATCTGGCACCGGCGGCGATAATCGGGCGTACTATCTCAGGCATGAATTTGTTCACCTACCTGACAAGGAATTTCCCGTATGTCCAAGGAAGCAACTAAGCCAGCGCCGCCACCCGCCGCGAGCAGCAATGGGAACGGCGCGGGCAGCCAGCCGCAGATTCGTATTGAAGAGCGCAAGCTGTCGCTGCTCGATTTCCTTCGTACCACCATCAAGATCAACGGGTCTGACCTGCATCTTCAGGCGAACTCTGTTCCGATGATCCGTGTCGATGGGCGGCCTAAGTTTCTGGAAGCCGCGCCGCCACCGGACGAATGGATGAAGGAATACGTCGATACGATCATGGAGGCGCAGCAGGAGCCGGCGGAGAAGCGGCAGATTCTGGAGCACAAAGGCGCGGTGGACGTGGCGTTTCCCATGCCCGACAAATCCGCCCGATTCCGCGTCAACATCTTTCATAGCCGCGAGCGCTACGCGATCGTCATGCGGCGAATTGTGACGAAGATTCCAAACTTTGAGGAGCTTGCACTGCCGCCGCAGGTGGAAGGATTGGCCGATCACCAGCGCGGGATCATCATCGTGTCGGGGACGACCGGCTCGGGCAAATCGACGACGCTTGCCGCGATCATCGGCAAGATCAATCGCACGCGAGCCGAGCGGCTCATCACTGTCGAAGACCCGATCGAGTTCCAGCATGAAAACGCCAAGAGCCTGGTGAGCCAGGTCGAGGTGGGAAGCGACAGCGAGAGCTATGAATACGCGCTTCGTGCCATGATGCGTCAGGACCCCGACGTGATCCTGATCGGCGAAATTCGCGACAGCTTCTCGCTGAGCACGGCACTGCGTGCCGCCGACACGGGCCACATGGTCTATACGACAGTGCACGCGACCAACGCGCCGATGACCATCGAACGCCTGACATCGCTTTTTCTGCCGGACCAGAAGGAATTGCAGCAGACACAGCTTGGCTTAAACCTGGTCGCGGTGCTCACGCAGCGCCTGGCCAAGAAGCGCGAAGGCAAGGGCCGTGTGCCGGTGGTCGAGATCATGATGGCGACGCCGCTGGTTAAGAAATACATCCTCGAAGGTGAATTCGAGAAACTAAAAGGATGCGTCGGCAATCGTGAATCCGGCAGCCAAAGCTTCGACCAACATCTGACGGAGCTTTTCACGCGGCAGATCATCGACGTGAGCGAAGCCAAGCGGTTGGCCTCCAACGTCGATGCGCTCAACCTCGCGCTGCGCGGCATCAGCAATAGCGATACGAAGCTGCGGTAGACCGGCATGCGAGGAGGGAGAATAGAGGATGGAGGATGGCCCCATTGCTTCCATCCTCAATCTTCTATTCTCCCTCATCGTATTTTCCCGCGGCAGCACATCGGGTACAAACAGGCCCTCATGTCTGACGGCCGCTGGCCACTGATTGCGCTAATTCCCGCGGCGTACGCCGTGGGGTCCATTCCGTTTGGCTTGATTGTTGGATTGGCCAAAGGCGTTGATGTCCGCAAGTCGGGGAGCGGGAACATCGGCGCGACAAATGTCGCCCGCTTGCTCGGGGGGAAGTTTTTCGCGCTGGTTTTCACGCTGGATCTGCTCAAGGGAATGCTTCCGGTGCTCGCGGCCGGGTATCTCATGCCTCGCGAGTCAATCGATTTATCGGGCTACGTTTTGTGGCTTATGGTTGGGTTCGCTGCGATCGCCGGCCATATGTTCAGTCTGTTCCTCAAGTTCCGTGGGGGGAAAGGCGTTGCGACAAGCGCCGGAGTTTTGCTTGGAATTTTCCCTTACTTTACGTATCCTGCTGTAGCCGCGGCGGCAGTCGCTATTGCCGCGTTCGGTTTGACACGATTCGTCAGTGTTGCATCCATCGTTGGCGCGATCTGCTTTCCGCTCGCTTACGTTGCGATCGGGCTGGCGATGGGATGGCCGATAACGGGCCTGCAGTTGCCATTTCTGTTTTTTGCGCTGCTGGTTGCGGCCCTGATCGTGTATAAGCATCGTAGTAACATTTCTCGTTTGCGTGCGGGTACGGAACACCGCGTCGGGCAGGCTTCGGGCTCGCGTTAGCCGGCCAGGTTGCGGTAGCCATCATTTCGGCCGATAAGGCCTGTGGAGAGGTCACATCATGGTTAGAAGATTGCGTCCGGCATTCTTCGTTTTATGCGCGTTGGCCGCCGTCGGGGCGGCATCCATCGTTTCGCGCAACGGCGGCGCTACAGAACGAATTCCCTGGCAGCAGGATCTTGCTGCCGCCAAAGCCCAAGCGTCGGCGTCGCACAAGCCAGTGCTGGTTTATTTCTCGGCGCGCTGGTGCGGGTTCTGCGAACAAATGCGCAAAACCACCTGGAGCGACGAACGGGTCGAGTCGGCAATGCAAAATGTTGTGCCGGTGAAGATCGACGTCGATGAGCATCAGCCGCTGGCGATTCAGTACCAGGTGCATGGGCTGCCCGGGTACGCCCTGCTCGATGAAAACGGAACAGTGATCAAGCGCGGCGAAGGCTGGCAGGAGCCGGGAGATTTCCTGAACTGGCTGGGCCAGCCGCGCTAGGCGATGCTTTTCGCCGGCTTGGATCCGATCATCTCCAAAGCCAGCCGCGCCACGCGCATGGATGCGCCGGGATGATCGAGCGTGCGAATGAGCCGCTCGAGTTGGTTTCGTTGCGCTTGGAGTTGATCTGGATTGCGCAGAAGTCTGATCGCCAGCTCAGCGACCTCATCCGGGGAGCCGATCCACGGAACGTATTCAGGAACGATGTGCCCCCCCGCGGCCGCAACGGCATCGGCGGTTGATTGCTTGGCCAGCAAGTTCACGAGCGCAAAGGTGCGCGCCTTCACCAGCCATCGTCCGCCGGCATGCCAGGTCAGCGGGCTGACACGATAAACGACGATCATCGGCACGCCGAAGCTCGCGACATGCAGCGTGGCCGTGCCGGAAACGGTGATGCACAAATCACAGCGCGGCACCATCTGGTCGAACGCGTCCAGGGCCACATCGATATCTCCATGTTGCCCAGCCATCAACTTTCGCACGATTGGATGGGTCGCATCGGTCGTCGGGACAAGGAATCTCGCGCCGCGAAATTCCCGGCGCAGTCGCTCGGCAACCGCGAGCATGGGCGGGAAATTATGCTGAGCCTCGGTCTTGCGCGAGCCGGGCAGCAGGCCGATCACCGGCGGCCGACCGTTGGAAAACCCGGGCCGATCGCGCATGCGGCCCTCGGGTAGCTCATCAAAAAGCGGATGGCCCACGAATGTCGCATTGACGCCGTGCGCGCGAAAATACGATTCCTCGAACGGGAGAATGCACGCCACCTGATCGACGCAATCGCGCAGCTTTTTCATTCGCCACGGCGCCCAGGCCCAAAGCTGCGGCGCGACGTATTGAAGCGCGGGAATACCGCGCCGGCGGGCAAGGCGCGCGAAGTGGAAGTTCATCGAAGGAGAATCGACGCCGATCTGAAGATCGGGTTGATATTCATCGAAGTAGCGATCGGTCCAGCGGAGCAGCTTGTAGACATCCAGTGCCAGAAGGGCGCCCCGCCAACCCATGGTTGCCTTGGCGACGGTATTGCGATGAATCCTGGCGCCGGCTTCGGCCATTTCCGGGCCACCATGCCCTTCGATTGTCAATTGCGGATCAAGCTCGCGCAAGCTGCGGATCAGTTGGGCGGCGTGTTTGTCGCCGCTCACTTCGGCAACCGTGATGAAGATCCGCCTGCTCATGCGCGCCGGTAAGTGCAAGGGATGTGAAGGGACGTGTCAAGCGTAGCCCTGCAAAGCGCACGGCCGCGGCGCGTTCACA
>DATBDZ010000063.1:0-2046 GCA_036276235.1 Humisphaera sp.
GATCAGAATTGACAGCGCTATCCACCAGCAGGCGGCTGATGGCGGTTCTTGCACTGGCAACTGACAACTGGCAACTGACAACTAACTCCTATGCATCCATCGATTCTCGCCCTTTCTACGACGGTCCAGCACATCGGCATGGGCACGCTGCTGGTTTTAGGGTTCGGCTTTGTCATCTTCTGGCATGAGCTGGGCCACTTCCTGGCGGCCAAGTGGGTGGGCATCAAAGTCGAGCAATTTGCTGTCGGATTTGGTCAGGCGGTTTTCTCGTGGCGCAAGGGGATCGGTTTTCGCCCCGGCAATACGCAGCGGGATTACAAAGAGAAGATTGACCAGTATCTGGCCCGCTCAAAAAAGGCGCAGCTCGCCAACGGCGGCACTGTCGAATACAGCGATCGCGAGATCTCACAAGCTGCCGCTGAGCTGGGCCTGGGCGACACGGAGTATCGCCTCAACTGGATCCCCCTCGGTGGCTACGTGAAGATGCTCGGGCAGGATGATCTTCGTCCCGATGCCGCCGCCGATGATCCTCGTGCTTACAACCGCAAATCCGTCAGCGCACGAATGCTGGTGATCTCGGCAGGCGTGATCATGAACGTGATCCTGGCGGCGATCATGTTCGTGGTTGTTTTTCTCATGGGCCTCAACGCTCAGCCGCCACAGGTCGGGGTGATCGTCGCGCAATCGCCGGCCCAGCAGGCCGGGATAAAGGTTGGCGATACCATCGTTCGCCTTGATGGCAGTGAGGAACAGGATTTCACGAAGATCACGCTGGATGTTGCGCTGGCCAAGGCTGACACGGCCATTCCCATCACCGTTCGGCGAACAATCGATGGCGTTCCGCATCTTCTCGACCTGCAAATTACGCCGCGAAAGCCCGACAGCGGACGGGGATTCGTCGAAACCGGCATCGGCGCGCCTTCCAGTTTACGGGCGGTCAGCAAGGAAGACGTTGAGCCGCAGGAGTGGGCAAAGCCCGGCATCGACTTCCCCGCCGACGCACTGCTCGTCAGCGACCGGGCCGTGATTGTCAAAATCAATGGACAGTCGGTATCGGAAGACAATTACGCCGCGTTGGATCGCGCGACGCAGAATTTCGGCCAGCCCATCGAATTGACGATCAAGGGTGCGGACGGCAAGGAACAGCAAGGCGTCGCGTACCCGCATTTCTCCGCCTTCTTCAGCGGTCCATTTAATCTGGCCGGAATGGAGCCGCGCGCTCAGATTTCTCAGCTCACCGAGGATTCGTCGGCGCGAGGCAAGCTCCAGACCGGCGATGCCGTTGTCTCGATGACGCCGGCAAAGGGTACGGCGCTCACGAACCCGCCGATCGACAAGTTGATGGAATCGCTCAAAAAGATCGCCGGCAGTGGCGATGCATTTTCGATCACCGTCCTCCGCGGCGACCAAACGGTTACCTTCAACGATCTACACGCGACCGCCGCCGTCGGCGATCAGCGCGGCCAAAAGGGCCTGGGAGTCACGCTGGCTTCAGATGAGCAGCACCCGGTTCTCGCGAATGTGATCGCCGACAGCGCCGCCGCCAAAGCCGGGCTGCAGGCCGGTGACGGAATCAAGGCAATCGGCGATCAGCCGGTGCGCAGCTGGTTTGATGTTCATCGCCTGCTCGCGAGCGCTGCGCCCGATGCCGAGATCAAAGTCGCCTACCAGCGCGGCGAGCAATCGCTGAGCACCACGCTCAAGCTGGATCCCCGAACCCTGCAGGCCGTTCAAAACATTCGCTACCACAACGATCTGGCGCTGCTGGCGCCATTGGACATCAAGCGCCAAGCGCCCAATGCCCTCATTGCCGTGCGATGGGGCGTGATTGAAACGCGCGATTTCATCCTGCAGTTTTATGTGACGATTCGCCGCATGTTTGAAGGATCGGTCGCCCTCTCCAACATGATGGGCCCGGTCGGCATCTTCCGCGGCGGAATGAAGTTCGCCTTCAAAGGTACCGACTGGCTGATCTGGTTCCTGGCGATGATCAGCGCCAACCTCGCCGTCGTGAACTTCCTGCCGATCCCCGTTGTCGATGGCGGA
>DATBDZ010000064.1:0-2242 GCA_036276235.1 Humisphaera sp.
ACACGTTGTGATGCGCCGGAGTCGCTAACCAGCGTGGCTAGAATCGGTTCAACATCGCTGTCCCCAACCCATGCCCGTTGTACCAGTTCCATCGCAGCCTTCCGCGATGCGTCATCGAACAGCTCCACAGCGCGCCTGCCAATAAGCTCCTGTTCCGCGGCGCCGAGGCATTCGGCCGCCACCGTGTTCGCGCGCGCCACTTGCCACGGCGCAGGTGCAAGCAACACCACGCCCTCGAACGACCGCTCCAATAGCGGCCACAAGCCATCGATCTGTAAGTCACGATCCGTTTCCATACCTAAAGACCCGGGCGTCCATCCAACCTATTGAGTTCTGTAATCTCTTTGCGACTTCGCGCCTTTGCGTGAGATCTTCCCAATCGCCCACCAATTACCTCGCCGCATCCCCAAATCGCTTCCGCCACGCCGGTGTCGCCCGCACCGCATCCTCCGTCTTCCCCGCCGCATCCGCATCCGAGTGCGAAATAAACAGCGCCGCCAACCCATTCGCTTCCGCACAGTCGAATCCGCGCTGCGGACCTAGCACCACCAGCGGCGTGTCCCACCCGTCTGCTTCCAGGCAAGTGTCCGCCGCCACCGTCACTGATGTCAGCGCGTGCTCAATCGGCTTCCCCGTGGCGGGATCGATGATGTGCGAATAGCGCTTCCCCTGATATTCCCAAAAATGCTGATTCCCGCCCGCGGTCGCCAGCGCGGCATTCACCAGCGGCACCGCCGTTTCCAATCGCTGCTCGGCCAAAATCGGCCGCTCGACCGCAATCCGCCACGGCGTTCCTTCCTCGCGCTTGCCGCCTGCCCGGCACTCGCCGCCAAGCTCCACCACGAAATCACTCACGCCATTCGACATAATAATTTCCGACAGATGATCGATTGTGTAACCGGAGCAAATCGACGACAAATCGATCTCCACCCCCTCTTTTCGTTTCCGCAGCGCCGGCGGATCCAGCCGCGAATCTACCAACTTATATCCAACGAGTTTCCGCGCCGCCGCAATTCTCTCGTCGCTCGGCGGCGTGAATGCACTTGGTTTGCCTGCCCCGCCCGACATCGCTCCAAAATGCCACAACCGCACGAGCGGATTCACCGTGATATCCTCAGCGCCAAACGACTTCTCGCTAACTTCGCGCGCAGCGACGACAACTTCCACCATCGCCTTCGAAGCCGCGAACCACTCATTCGCCGGCGCACGATTGAACTCGCTAATTTCCGAATCCGTCCGATACGTCGACATCTCTCTATCGATCTCCGCCAGATATCGATCAAGCTCCGCTTGCAGCTGCTTCGAGTCGACCTTCTTCGCCGGCATCACAAACTTAATGTGATACGTCGTCCCTTGCGCCACCCCGCGCAGCGTCAGCGTTTCGGCCATCGCAGCGCGCGTCGCAAATAGCACGACGAAAACCAATGTAAATCGCATCGCCGTTGACCTTGTTTACGCGTCCGCGCTATACTCGACGGCCTTAATCTTTTGCGAAAAGCCGAAGATGTTCGCCCCGGAACTTGGCAGTCAGCCCCCGGCTCTGCCTGGGGCTTTGCGGCAAAACAAACGTTAAGCCACGTGCAACCCCCGGCAGAGCCGAGGGCTGATTGCGTTGGACTGTTTTCGACAAATTCGATTCTAAGCTGACAATTTGACCCAGAGTAGCCGGATGAAAATCCACGAATACCAGGCCAAGCAACTCCTCCGCGATGCCGGCGTCGCCACGCCAGATAACATCGTTGCCACAACGCCCGAAGAAGCCTCCGCCGCCTTCACGAAACTGGCCGGCCCCCTCGCCGTAGTAAAAGCCCAAATCCACGCCGGCGGCCGCGGCAAAGGCACCATCAAAGACAACCCCAAGCAACACGGCGTCCAGTTAGTTCGCAGCGCCGGCGAGGCCGCTTCAGCGGCCGGGGCGTTACTAAACCACAGACTAGTAACCATCCAAACCGGCCCCGAAGGCCAAACCGTCAATCGCATCCTCGTCGAAGCCGGCTGCGAAATCGCCCGCGAGCTCTACCTCGGCATCGTCATCGACCGCGCCGCCGGCCTCCCCGTTTTGATGGCCAGCAGCGCCGGTGGCATGAACATCGAAGACGTCGCCGAAAAAACACCCGAGCTCATCTTCAAAGAATCCTTCTGCCCCGACGCCGGCCTGCAGTCCTACCAGGTCCGCAAGCTCTGTGCACAACTCGAACTCAATTCAAACCCTGGTTCGTCCCCGTCCCCATCTCGGGGAGGG
>DATBDZ010000065.1:0-2515 GCA_036276235.1 Humisphaera sp.
AGGAGATGCGGCAGAGCCAACTCAACATCATGGTGGTCGGAACTAAAGACGGCATTGTGATGATCGAATCTGGGGCGAAGGAAGTCAGCGAAGATCGCGTGGTTGACGCGATCGAGTTCGCCCATGGCGAGATCAAGAAAATCTGCGCGACGATTACGGACTTGGTGTCTCGCGCGGGAAAACAAAAGCGACAGGTTGCGGCGCAGGAATTTGACGAGAAATATTTCCGCGATCTGAAGTCCAAGATCGGCGACCGCCTCGCTGACGCGCTCGATACGAAAAAGCACCAGAAGATTGATAGCTATACCAAAGTTGCGGAGATCAAGAAGGAGCTCAAGTCGAAGCTGCCTGAGGGCGACGAAGCGGCCTCCGACAAACTCGAGCACTACTACGAAGTAATGCGCGAGCGATTGTTCCGCGAGCAGGTGACAAAAGATCGCGTGCGTCCGGATCGCCGCAAGTTCGATGAGATCCGGCCAATCAGCATTGAGGTTGGTGTGCTGCCCCGCACGCATGGCTCTGCGATTTTTACGCGTGGAGAAACCCAGGCGCTGGTTACGACCACGTTGGGGACTTCGGATGATGTGCAGCGTCTGGAGAACTTCGAAGGCGAGAAGAAGAAAACGTTCATGCTGCATTACAATTTCCCGCCGTTTTCTGTCGGCGAGACTGGCCGAATGACCGGTGTTGGCCGACGAGAAATCGGGCACGGGGCCCTGGCCGATCGCGCGATCACCGCGGTTCTGCCGGATGCTACAGCGTGGCCCTACACGATGCGCGTAGTCTCCGACATCCTCGAGTCAAACGGGTCCTCGTCGATGGCTTCGGTGTGCGGCGCGGCGCTGTCGCTGATGGATGCGGGCGTTCCCCTAAAGGCTCCGGTTGCCGGCATGGCTATGGGCTTGGTGAAGGAAGGCGACGATTACGCCATTCTTTCGGATATCGCTGGCGCCGAGGATCATTACGGCGACATGGATTTCAAAGTCGCGGGAACCCGGCAGGGAATCACCGCCTTGCAAATGGACATTAAGATTTCCGGCATTACCGGACAGATCATGCGCGAGGCGCTCGAGCAAGCGCGTCGCGGACGATTATTCATCCTCGACAAAATGCAGGAAGCCCTTCCCGAGCCGCGCACCGCGGTCTCAAAGTTTGCGCCTCGCATTCACACCCTGCAAATTCCCGTGGACAAGATTCGTGACCTCATCGGGCCTGGCGGCAAAGTCATCCGCGGAATCGTCGAGCAGACGGGAGTGAAGATCGATGTGGAGGATTCCGGCAAGGTTAATGTCGCTTCCAGCGATGAAGCCATGATGAGTAAGGCACTCCAGATTATCGGAGACATCACCGCGAGTCCCGAAATAGGAAAGACTTACTTGGGCAAGGTCGTGCGCCTGGCCGACTTCGGCGCCTTCGTCGAGATCTTTCCCGGGACGGATGGTCTGCTGCACATAAGCGAAATTGCCGAGCACCGTATCAAGGACGTTCGCGACGAATTGCACGAAGGCGATCAGATTCTGGTGAAAGTTTTGGCAATTGAAGGCAATCGCATCAAGCTTTCACGAAAAGCCATTCTGCGGGAGCAGCGCGCCAAAATGGGCGGAGCGCCAGCAGCAGGCGGGGATCAGCCAGGCGATGGTGCTGGACAACACGCCGCAGCTGCCAGCCCGAATGGTGGAGAAAGCATAACTATCGAGGGTGGAGCGGATTTCCCGGAAGGGGATGACGAACCTAACTTCAACCGCGTCGAAGGCGAGCCCGCGCATGCCGGTCAGGGAGATCGCCCGCAAGGGGTGCGCCGCGAAGGTGGACGCCCTCCAGGAGGCGGCCGAGGACGCCGTCATCAGGGTGGACGCCGTGGCGGTGGTGGCGGCGATCGCAACCGCGGTGGCGGGGGCGGTCGGCATTAAACAAACTGATTGGTAGAGACGCGGCATGCCGCGTCTCTTTGCTTTTGCGCTCGATATTTAGCCCGCATCTAATGCCGGCTCCGCAAAGACGGGCATGCCCGTCTGTACCCATGTCCTTGCATGCTTCCTCAGTTCTCAACAAGGCACTACATCGCATACACGTGCATCTGCCTCATATGGGGCAGCACCTGGGGTGCGATACGTTTGCTCGTACGCGATGTCCCGCCGTTGCGCGCCGCAGCCGTGCGCTTCTTTCTTGCCGCCATTGTGCTGCTCGGGATCGCGCTTTACCGAAATCGGAAGCTAAGCATAACCAGAAGGCAATGGGGCGCTTTGATCGTGCTCGGATTCACGATGATGGGCTTGCCTTATGGCCTGCTCTTCTGGGCTGAGTACCGCATCAGTTCGTCGATGACCGCCGTGCTGTTTTCTACGTGCCCGCTATTTGTTGCACTGTTCACGCCGCTATTGACGCAGGTCCGAGTTCCACGCCGGGCAGTATTTGCCATGGTGATCGCGCTCGGCGGAATCTCAGCATTGTTCTATACCGGACTCTCGGCTTCGGCGTATCTGCTGTTGGGTGGCGGCGCGGTGATGCTTGCAGT
>DATBDZ010000066.1:0-5714 GCA_036276235.1 Humisphaera sp.
CTGCCGCGCGGAAGATTCTGCATAACGAGCCGTGGGGAAGCCCCGCCTATCGCAAGGCGCTGGACGATCTCAATCACCTGCGAGATGCGGAAGGGGTAGACCGCTCGCGCGAGCAGGCCGCACGGGCGGCTGCCGCCACGAGGCGGGTCGAACACTCGATCTCCATCGGAGTGTTGCTGTGCATATTGGCGTGCCCGCCGGTCGTTTGGGTCTTTCTCACAATTCCGCGACGGCTCCGACTGCCGCCGCTGGGCAAGGGTGAACTGCGCCGGCCGCGCCGCCTGAATCTACTGGCGGCGGCTGCCGCTATCTCGGCGATGCTCTTCGTCGCGACGTCGGCTCTTTGGATTCGGAGCCTGATGGTGAGTGACGAGCTGATTTACGTCATACGTTCGCCCGCACGGCTGGCAGTGAACGACGTTCAACTACGCACGGTCAAGGACACCGTTCAATTCTGGTGGTTTGAGAGGATTTTTACGGCTCGCAAGGGTTATGAATTACTTGATCCTGGCAGTGCAACGAACGTATTCAGGGCGAAGGATGATCTGCTGTTTGAAACGCCGGGCCTGAAATACCGTACGCGACCGGCTATGGGACTTTGGGGCTTCCACTTCGAGCGCACCCTCTGGCTCCCATCGCCGACTGGCACAGTCACCACAAAAGGATCAATGCTGTTCGTCAGTCTGCCGCTCTGGGTGTTCATGCTGATTTGGATGATCCTCCCGACGTTTTGGGTGCGCCGCCGATTGCGCATCATTCGAAATGCCGGCCGTACGCTGTGCGCTACCTGTGGGTACGATCTCCGAGAGACACCGGCCCGCTGCCCGGAATGCGGTACTTCGCCTGTTACTGTTGAATGACCAATTCTTGCGGTAACATTTTGCCGATGGCGCGCTGGCGCGTGAGTCTGTTGGATCGACTGGCGGCGGTTTCGACCGTTCTCCTCTCACCGATGCTGTGGCTCGCTCGTCGGCGCAGGGAGCGCGTGCGGTTGTCCGTTGGCTGCTGGGCGTTCAACGGCGCGGCGGTCGCTTCGGGGCTCTGGATTGTGGGGTTGCTGATCCTCTGGCAACGGAGCTATTCGGGTGGCGGCGAATGGGAACTCGGCGCTTGGCCTGCCGCTGCACCCAAGCCGCCGCCCGGCGTGAGCAGGCTGCATGGAACATGGAGCACGCTGCGTTGGCTCGGCTGGTCCAACGGCCACGTGCAGTTTCTACAGCGAACGGTCTACAGCGGTACTCGCGCCTATGGCGGGGAAGATTACCGACTCGGTTATTGGCTCACGGGCAAGCCCCAGACGCCGTGGAGCGTGTATTACGCCCTTGATGGGAGCAACTGGTTTAATTCCGGCTTCAGGTTTTACTCATCCGCCGCGGAAATCGTCAACGGAAGCAGCGCGCGGCGCGATCAACCGCCACCCTTTGTTGTAGCCACGCGAAATCCCCTGGGGCTGAGCCTGGGCGTGAAATTGCCGCAATACAAGGCTCCCCGCTGGTCGGCACCGCCGCCGCTGCATCAGCCCCTGGTCGATCTCCAGGCGGCATTGGCGAATGAGCGGAATATCTCGCAATTCCTGGCCGATCAGAGCGCAGCGCCCGGGAGAGAGGAATTGTGGCGGCAAAGGGATCACGCCTTAAATATCTTGATCGAGAAGAACCGGCGCGACATCGAGGCCGCGACCAATCGATCTTCGCCGCAACCGCTCACCGCCGAGCTGATTGCCGCTGCCAGGCAGGACCGAATGCAATCGGAGGATCGAGCCAGCCGCGCTCGCGCGACGGCCAGCGTTCTGCGATCGCGCGGCGGCCCCACGGTCCGCGCAATTCCGGGCACTTTGATGGTCGTCGTTTCAATATGGATTTTGATTCTGCCGGCGCTCGTCGTTCCACTGCTCTGGATTCGATCGGCCCTGCGCCATGCAGTGCGTCGCCGCCGGCATGCGTGTCCGGCGTGTGGCTATGACCTTCGAGCCACGCCAAACCGATGCCCGGAATGTGGGACAGTTCCCGCCGCCGAGGCGAAGGGGGAAGCGTGAAACTCCGGCGGCGACGCATATTCAATATTATTGCTGTAGTGCCGCTTCTCCTCGCTTTTGCGCTGGCGGCGATCTGGATCGCAAGCTATTGGTATGCCGGTCTCATTCAGCACGAATTTCTCCGGGATACAGAGACGGCGATCCACACGCGGCAGGTCTGGGTGGAAATCGCCTGGGGATCGCTGCTGATCGACGAACGCGCAGGGACGATGACACGGCCGGTTGTTGTTATCAGGAGCGACGGATCGCCACGGGGTGAGCGATCGCACGCCCGTCGCGTGATGCTGGAAAAGCTCCAGTGGCAAGAACAACGGACCTTCCTGGCACGGCAGGTTCAGGCCGACAATGGCGCGCGGCGAACCTTTGAATTGCTGCGTATTACCAGCCGAATGACGCCGCGCCCCGGCACAAGCTGGCGTGCTTTCAGTCGGGAGTACACCAGCGCGCCCGACGGCAAATCGTATCATCAGAAAATCCGCCTGCCGATCTGGGCGCTGAGTCTTGGCTTACTGCTGATGGCGCTTTTATTGCGGGCGATTCGTGGTCCAATTTACGCAGCCGGCTTGTGCGCCGTCTGCGGCTATTCGCTCACCGGCAACACCAGCGGCGTCTGCCCGGAGTGCGGCGTGAGCATTGCCGCGAGGACCAACCCATGAAACGCCTTTGGCGAATCTCGTGGAATGGGGCATCAGCAGCGTCGGCGGTGCTGTGTCTCATCATCGCCGTGTCGTTGTTCGAGAATTACAACCATCATGATGTCAGCTATGAGTTCATGCATCATGGGATGCGCTGGGAACTAGCTTGCCGGTCGGCACGGTTTTGGCTGGATAATGAGCCTCAGCGGCGCGAGGAGACTGCCCTATTCGTGGCGCGGACCACCGATCTGCAGCAAGGGGTACACGAGGCTTGGGGAACGGCTGGGTGGCACAAACGTGCCGATGAGTTGCATCGGCTGGAGCAAGAGCAGGCGATGATCGCCACTCCGGCGATAGGACATTCGCTCGCCGCGCTCCCGATACTCGCCATCACGGCGATCCTGCCGGCGTTCTGGATTTTATCGCGGGCTTCACTCCGCGGCATTTTCGGGTATCGCGGCTTGGCGCGCATATCAGCGGTGTTGTGCGTGACAAGCATCGTGATCTGGCTGGCAAGCTTTCGGTATTACGCGAGCTTCCGGCACGCGGGTCTGCAAAAGAACCTTGCCTACTGTCAGGAACGGCGCATCCGCGTGACGCTTGGCGGGGGAGCCGTACAAATTGAGGACGATGTGCAACGAGCCCCAGCTCCGCCGCCTGGCCCTCCTGCCGCGCTGGTTCCGCTGCTCACGACGAATAGAAATGCGAGGGCGATGCTGAGAAACAGACGGGACGTGGAGCTCGGGACCTTTCTGCGCTTTTCCGAGCGCATGGCGGATGACGTGGACGATGTGCGCAAGCATCCATTTTTGGACGTTGGTCGTAAGAGCTCGGAGCACGTTCCGGCCGAACTGCCAACCCGTCTCGGATTTGGTTATCACTATGACGGCCATCCCACCCCGCTGGTTCCCTCTCACCGCTGGGCCGTTCGTTTGCCGTTGTGGGCTCCAGCGGGAATGGCGCTGTTAGTCACAGTTGTGTTCCGAAGACGAGCAAGCCGTCGCTGGAACGCTGGTTGCTGCGCCAATTGCGGCTACGACCTCACCGGCAACATCAGCGGGGTTTGCCCAGAATGCGGGACGGTGCCGGCCAGCACTCCAAAGGGGCCAAAGTGAAACGACTTCCCCGAATCATGTGGAACGGGCTGGCGGCTCTGTCAGCACTGCTTTGCGCGGCAACCTCGACGTGCTGGTTGATCGGAGCAGTCCAGGACCGGCAGGTCAGGGCGTGGCGCTTTTATGGGAATCCTGGTCACTCCTGTTTCGCACGGCTCGACCGCCAGCACCTCATTATCTCTGAGCAGCGGATGGTGCCCGAGCAACTGCCGGCGCACTGTGCAGTAGATACAACTCGCTTTCGGCACTGGGTGTTCAAGAACCCTGAATTTTCTGATATCGATATGGATCAGGATGCCGGCGACGGCGTGTTGAATCCTACAGGTGCCGCGTTTCGAGTGTTCCGCGTTCAGTCTACCAATATAACGGTACACAGTCCGGTCACCGTCACCGTTCGGGGTTACTATGGCGCGGCTGAGATTCCCTGGTGGTCATTGCTAATTGTGTTCTCGGTGTGGCCCGCACTCTGGCTTGCGGCACGGCATCGCGTTCTCGCCCGGCGAAAGCGCGGACACTGTCCCGGTTGTGGGTACGATTTGCGAGCGACGCCGGAGCGTTGCCCGGAATGCGGAACTGTACCTACCGCAAATGATGATATCGGGTAAGTGAATCCCTTGGCGTTTTCAGCGTCCCCGGACGCGCCGTGCAAGCACGACGGCTAAACGATAATGACGCTGCGCGGCGGTCAGGTGAAATGGTTGGGATGATCCAAGCTGCGCATTGTTCGAACACTCGCGCTTAATTCCACCCGCCGCGCAGCGTCATTACCGTTTAGCCGTCGTGCTTGCACGGCGCGTCCGGGGACCGCAATCTGCCGGTGCAATCTATCTTCCAAATGAACGCCCCGCGCTCCTATGATTAAAGCGATTTTGCGCTCCGCAAGATCGCCTCATGCCCGATTCACCGCTCATCCTGAACACCGATCGCGGCCTCTATTGCCCGGCCGGCGATTTTTATGTCGATGCGTGGGCGGCGGTGCCGCGCACGATTGTTACGCATGCTCACTCCGATCACGCGCGGCGTGGGTCGTCGCGGTATCTCGCCGCGTCGGATGGAGTAAACGTGCTTCGGCATCGAATGGGGGATGACGCCGCGATTGATTCGATTGAATATAGCCAATCCCTGGACATGAACGGCGTTCGCGTCTCGCTGCATCCGGCGGGGCATCTGCTTGGGTCGGCACAGGTGCGCATCGAACACAAGGGCGAGATCTGGGTCATCACCGGCGACTACAAACGACAGGCGGATCCGACATGTCGGCCATTTGAGCTTGTGCCGTGTCATACGCTCGTGACGGAATGCACGTTTGGGCTGCCGATCTTTCGCTGGCGCGAGCCGGCGACTGTCATAGCTGACATCAACGAGTGGTGGCGCGGGAATGCCGCGGCGGGGCGGACGAGCATTCTGCTAGCGTATTCGCTCGGCAAAGCCCAGCGCGTGCTGGCGTCAGTTGATCCGACGATCGGGCCGATCCTCCTGCACGGCGCGGTGATGGGAATGGTGGAGGCGTATCGCCAAAGCGGCGTTGCGCTGCCGCCGGCGGAACATGCTTCGCCGGAAAACGCCAAGGCGCAGCGCGGGAAGGCCTTGGTGATTTGTCCTCCCTCGGCGGTGGGGGGAACGTGGGTGCGGAAATTCGGCGCGACATCGATCGGCGTCGCCTCCGGCTGGATGCAGGTGCGCGGGTTCCGCCGCCGCGGCGGAATCGATCGCGGGTTTGTCCTGTCGGATCATGTCGATTGGCCGGCGCTGATGCAGACGATCGACGAAACCGGCGCCGAGCATGTCATCGCGACGCACGGATATACGCAGCAATTGGCGCGCTATTTGACTGAGCAGGGGAGAAGCGTCTCCGTATTTCAAACGCGGTTTAGTGATGCGGATGAGGAAAATGTGCCAGGTGAAGGATCGCCAAATGAAAATTCGTGA
>DATBDZ010000067.1:0-13757 GCA_036276235.1 Humisphaera sp.
ACACGAATTCGCGACATTTTCAGAGCAGGTACTCCGAAGCATCTGGCTGTATTGCGCGAACGGGCCAGATGCTTCGGGGTACCTCAGCATGACGGTGCTGTAGACAAGTAGTTCGAAGGACAAACACGGCGCTCCCCCTCAAACGATTCGGTTAGCTTTGATGACGTCCAGCATCATTGCCACTTACACAGCGCGGTTTCGAAGCGAACCTTCGAGAAATTCTTGGTAGCGGCGGTTAACTCGCGCACGAACGCCTTAAAATCCTCATCGCTGCCGCCGGTGAAGCCCTGGCGGCTTATGATCGCCACCCAGGTGCCGTCGGGATTGAAGCCCGGTGGGGCCTTTTCCACAGAGCAAGGCAAGCCGGCCTTGTTCAGATAGTCGCATGCCTGCTGCAACAGATTCGTGCCCGAAGGCGGCGAGGATTTGAGGATCGCGTAATTCTTCCCAAACACGCGCGGGCCGGAAACCTGCGGCTTGGCTTCGCCATTAAAGACATTCCCGGCATTCGTTCCCGTTGCGCCGGTGTCGTGTGCGCGAGCGGTTTCGCCGCGCTTGGATGAACCAGTTGGAGTCGAACCGTTGGTCTTGGCCTGCGTGTTTTGGCGCGGCGTCGAACGCCGCGCGACATCCATCGTGTTCGGCGTCGGCGGCGCCTGGCGGATTTGCTCCGTCGAGGCGTCCGAGGCATTGGCCGATTCCGGTCCGCCGGCGACATGGCGCCCGATCACATATGCCAAGCCCATCGCGACGAGGATCGCAAACGAAACGACGACGATCGTCCCCAGTCGCATCCGCATCGTCACTTCATTGCGCATGCGATCGACGCGAAGATTCGCGCGCGAGGTTCGCGGCGAGATCGTCGAGACGGCTTCGGCCTGCGGCTCATCATCCGTCTCGATCTCTGGCTCGACTGACTTGGAAACCACCGGCGGCGCTGCGTCGGCCGCGCCGCTCGGGCGGCCTTTGAACCACCACTTGGGGGTGCGCAGCAGACCAGCGCCGGTGCGCTTGCCGGAATTGATGACTTCAAATAATGCTGCGGAATTCTTGCCCTTGGCCATCCTTGACTCCGTTTCTTATCAGGCATCGGCCGGTTGAAGCCTTGCCTGAAGCAACCGGCACGGGTCTCCGACCCGTCCGCCCCCGACTTTGCGCACACTCCAATAATCTATTGGACGACGCAGGTGGCTAACCTACGTTTGCCTTTCGCGCCGGTCAAGGCGGCGCTATCAATAAATCGCGGAATGATCTCTGGGCCGTAGACACATGCGCAAATGTTGCGCGTGAAGCTGGCCGCCGCTTTGCCCATTCAATCGTTAAAGTCACACTTCGAGGCCGGTTTTCGCGGCAGTTTTCACCCGATTCGCCCCAACTTACTTCATATCGTAGATACTGTTCGTGCCAAATCAGAACGATGTAAAGTTCATGCAGCGCCCATTGATGGACCCTCTGTTCGTCAAGCCATTCGTCACGCCCAAGAAGCGTTGGCTTGTGACGGTCTGCTTTCTGGCAGTTGTGCGCGGGATTGTGCGCACGCTGGTAAGCCGCCCGCTTGCGCTTTATCAGCCGGGCCAGCAGGCGCGCGCTTTCAAATTCATGCCCGAGGTCATTCGAGCGGCGGCCATGCAGGCGCTCTTTCTACCGCTGGCCCTCTCGCTCACGGCGGCTTTGCTCGTCTACATCGGTACTCATCCGACTCATCCGCCGATCATGCTCGATCCCAGCTCGCAGGGCGTTTACTACGAGCAGGTCTCGATGACCAGCGACGACGGGACGCCGCTGATGGGCTGGATCACGCCGGCGATCGACGCCACCCGCGTGCTGGCGCAACGCGATCGCATTCTCCACACAAAATATCCCGCGGTGGTACTGGTTCACGATTTCGGCCAGACGCCGCAACAGATGCTGCCGCTGGTCGGTCCGCTGCATGAGGAAGGCGTCGCCGTCCTCGTCATCGGCCTGCGCGGCATCGGCACCGGCAAAACCACCGGCGAAACATTCGGCCTCAACGAAGCGACCGACATCGTCGCCGCCTGCAACTACCTGCGCACGCAGGCGGAGATCGATTCGACGCACATCGGCGTGCTCGGCGTCGGCACCGGCGCCACCGCCGCGCTGCTCGCCTCACAGCGCGACGCCGGAATTCGCGTGCTCATATTGGCCGACCCGGTGATCGACGTGGATAGCGTCGTCACCCGCCACATCGGCCCGCGCCAAGGATGGCTCACCTGGATGCGCCCGCTTTCCAAGTGGGGTTTCCAGCTCGCGTACCACGTGACCGGCGATGATCTGAATTATGGCCGCCTCGATTTCCTGACCCGCACGCACCCCTCGCTAACGCTGCCGCACGGCTCCGATCACGTCGATTACTTCGACAAGCAGCGCATCGCGCAGATCCAGTGGTTCCTTCACAAGGAACTCCGGACCGGAGATGCGACTGTCGCCAGCGGGATGAACTGAGCGGGTTTCAAGTTTCGGGTTTCGGGTTTCAGGTTGAAGCGCGCATCCGAAAGAGCGTGAAACCCATTCCTGGATGACTCACGTCTTATCCGCATTCACCTGCCTGCAGCGGCGGCTGAACCCTCCCAATGCAGCCAGCTCGTTAAAGCAGCGTCCCGCGAAGGATGAGCATCGCCACGGTGAAATAGATGATCAGGCCTGTCACATCCACGAGCGTCGCGACGAATGGCGCCGAGGCTGTGGCCGGGTCGAAGCCGATCTTTCGCAAGAGAAATGGGAGCATGCTTCCGACGACGGAGCCGAACATGACAACGCCGATCAGGCTGGCCCAGACGGTGAAGCCCATCAGATAGGGATGGCCGTCGTAGAGATGCCATCCCAGGAAATACCATAGCAGGATTCGGCAAAAGCCTACGAAGCCCAGGAATGTGCCCAATGCCAGGCCGGAAACCAGTTCCTTGCCGAGCACTTTGAACCAGGCATTCAAGCCCATCTCGCGCAGGGCCAGTGAGCGGATGATGATTGAGGTGGCCTGCGAGCCGGAGTTGCCGCCGGAGCTGATGATCAGCGGGACAAAGAGCGCGACGACAGCGGCTTTTTCGATCTCGTGTTCGAAGTGCCCCATCGCGGTTGCGGTGAGTGTTTCACCGAGGAAGAGCGCAGCCAGCCAGCCGCCGCGCTTTTTGCACATCTGCCAGAAGTCGACGTCCAGGTATGGCGCGTCGAGCGCTTCGGAGCCGCCTATCTTTTGAATGTCTTCGGTGGCGCGGCGTTGGGCGGCGTCGAGTACATCGTCCGCCGTGATGATGCCCATCATCTTCCCGTCTTTATCGGTGACGGGCAGGGCGTTGCGGTCGTACTTCTGAAATGTCGCGATCACATCATCGCGTGCGTCAGTCGCTTTCACCGATACCAGCGGCGAATCCTGAATGTCCTTCACGAGCGTCTCGTCGTCAGCTAACACAAGCGACCCAAGCTTCACATCCTCGACGAGTCTTCCGTCTTTATCGACGATGTAGACGACGCTGAGTGTTTCCTTCCCTTGGCCAAACTTGCGGATGTGCTGGAGTGCTTCGCGGGCCGTCATTTCCGGTTTGATGCGCACATACTGCGGCGTCATGTAGCGCCCGGCCGTGCCGACCGGGTAACCCAGAAGCTCGCGGGCCGCCGGCAGCTCGTCAGGAGAAAGCGAATCGATGATTTTGCGGGTGACTTTGCCGGGAAGCTCATCGAGCAGGCGCACCTGGTCATCCGGCGTCATGCCCGCAAGCAAACCGCGCATCTGATCATGCGAGAGCGTATGGATAAGCCCTTGCTGATGATCGCGCGGCAAATATGAAAACACCGCCGACGCCATCTCGCTGGGAAGCAGCCGAAAGATGGCGGCATCATCTTCATCCGGCACTTCGATCAAAACATCCGCCACGTCGGCCGGATGCAGATCCGCCAATGCCTCTTTCAGCTCGCTCCACTTCTTCTCGCGGATGAGGGATTGGAGCTCGGGACTGACGAGCGTGCCGACTGTTGATGTTTCCATTTCGTGTTCTGCCTTTGCTTTCGATGGCGAGCCGCGAAAACCGTGCTGGTCGGGAGATTACCGTAAATGCGATAGTTGTAGCGACCGAGCCGAGTTTGTAGTTGGAAAGCAGCGAATCTCAAGCACCCGTCATGCTGAGGTACTCCGAAGCATCTGGCCCGCTCGAGGGAATCCAAACAGATGCTGCGGAGCACCCACTTTAAAATGTCACGCCGGCGCTCGCGCTCAGAACCCTCTCCCCTGTACTCAGGGGAGAGGGCAGGGTGAGGGGACGGCGTGTCGCGATATGGCACCGTTCGCAAACCCACGATTCGTCCCCTCGCCCCAGCCCTCTCCCCTGAGTACAGGGGAGAGGGAGAAGCGTGCCGTGGCTGAAACGCGCCGCCGGCCTTAACATCGTTCGTTCTATGGCCATGATCACCAGCGACACCTCACATGCCGCCGTTAAAAATCCTTCAAACGACGCCGTGGTTGTGCTGTTGATTGACGATCAGCCGATCGTCGGGCATGCGGTTAAGGAGATGCTGAAGGGTGAGGCGGACATCAAGTTTCATTTTTGCAGTGAGCCGCTCAAGGCGGTTGAGCTGGCGGGGCAGCTTTCGCCGACGGTCATTTTGCAGGACCTTGTGATGCCCGATATCGACGGGCTTACGCTGCTGAAGTTCTTCCGCGCCAATACCGCGACGCGCGAGATTCCGATGATCGTGCTCTCAAGCAAGGAAGAGCCGGCGACCAAGGCGCAGGCATTTGCCTTGGGCGCTAATGACTATCTGGTAAAGCTGCCGGACAAAGTCGAGCTGATCGCCCGCATCCGTCACCATTCGCGCGGCTACATCGCGCAACTGCAACGCAACGAGGCTTATCGCAAGCTCGCCGAGAGCGAGCAGCAATTGGCGAATGAAGTGGCTGAGGCGGCGAAGTATGTGCGGTCGCTGCTGCCCGCGGCGTTGAAGGAGGGGCCGGTTCGCATCGAGTGGAAGTTTGTGCCATCGACGCAGCTTGCCGGCGACGCGTTCGGATATCACTGGCTGGACGAAAAGCATCTGGCGCTCTATCTGCTGGACGTCAGCGGGCACGGCGTGGGCGCGGCGCTTCTGGCGGTGAGCGTGCTGAATGTCCTCACGCACCGCACGCTGCCTAACACGGATTTCTTCGATCCAATGGCGGTGATGTCTGGCCTGAATAATGTATTCACGATGGATCGCCAGGGCGGGCATTTTTTTACGATCTGGTACGGCGTGTTTGATCTGGAGCACAGGACGCTGACGTTCAGCGGCGGAGGGCATCCGCCGCCCGTGCTCTTCTGCGGCAGCGACCAGGCCAACACGCGCATCGCTTCACTGGACGGCGATGGCCCGCCGATCGGCGTTACCGATCTGATACCGTTTAAGAACTCGGTGGTCGAGGTTCCTGCGTTTGCGCGATTATTGCTTTACAGCGATGGCGCCGTCGAAGTGGGCGAGCCGGGGGGCAGGATGCACACGCAGGAGCATTTTGACGCATTTGTCGCCGAGATGGGTCCAAGTGATTCGATGCTCGATCGCCTGCTCGAGCGGGCCAAGGAATTGAGCCGCAATGAAATACTGTGCGACGATTGCAGCGTGATGCGAATCGATTTTTTGTGATTCATCCCTTCGCCGCGGATTTGCGGTAGAGAAACGCCCGCCCGAACTTCATCGAATCCATTTCGACGCCGGCGCATTGAAGGCTCTCGGCCGATCCCAACGCCAGCCACCCGCCTTCGCGAAGGGCGCGGCAAAGCCCCTGACAGACATGGGTGCGAGTGGCCTCGTCGAAATAGATCAGCACATTGCGGCAGAAGATCAGATCGAAAGCGCTAAGCTCCGTTAGCGGGCGCAAGAGATTGAATGTGCGAAACTGCACCAGGCGGCGCAGCGATTCATCCGCCTGCCAGGCGTCGCCCTCCGGTTTGAAAAAGCGGCGTAGTCTGGATTCGGAGAGGCCGCGCGCGACTTCCTGTTTGGAGTAGAGGCCGATCTTGGCGGCATCGATCGCCGCCGCCGAGATGTCCACGGCGGTGATGCTGAAGTCGTTTGCGGTCAACGTCTGTGACGGCGAATCGAGGAACTCGCGCACCGCGATAGCCAGGCTATATGCCTCCTGCCCCGTCGATGCGCCGGCGGAGCAGATGCGCATGGTCCGCAGCGCGCCCTGTGCGCCCTTGCGGCGATGGGCCAGCTCCGGCAAAACCTGCTGCACCAGCGCATCAAAGAGCCAGGGATCGCGGAAGAAGGAAGTTTCCTTGGTGGTAATCGCCTCGACAACGGCCTCCTGAATTCGCGTCGCGCCGCCGCCCTGAAGGCGAAGCAATAATTCGTCATATCCGGCGAAGCCGCAACTGCGAACGACCGGCGCGAGGCGATGGCGAATGAGATATGCCTTGTCGGGCCCGAGCATCAGACCCGTCCATTGGCGGATGAGCTGAATCAACTTCGTAAGTGCTTCGGGCGAGAGTTGCATGGCTATTTGAGGGCAAGGCGTTTGAGGACGGTCGCCACCGCGGCGGGGATGTCCCGCAACGTATGGACTTCATCGACGACGCCCGCCTCAACGGCGCTGCCGGGCATTCCCCAGACGACGCTGCTCGCTTCGTCTTGCGCGACGACGTGGCCGCCCGCGCGGCGAATCGCACCAAGGCCGGCGGTTCCGTCGCGGCCCATGCCGGTGAGGATCAGTGCGATCACTTCCCCGCCAAACACAGCGGCGGCGGATCGAAATAAAACATCGGCGGAAGGACGACAGCCGTTCTCCGGAGGCTGCTCGTTGAGCGCGACAATCGGCAGCGCGGCCGTTCCACGCAAAAGCATATGTTTTGCCCCAGGCGCGATGTATACGGTTGATTTCTCCAAAGCCATTCCATCGGACGCTTCAACGACTTGCCGGCCCGTCTGCCGCGCCAGCGATTCGGCCAACGATCGGGTGAAACCCTGCGGCATGTGTTGAACAATCAAGATCGGAAGATCGACCACCTGGCAAAGCGCCGGCAGCATTTCCGAAAGAGCGCGCGGCCCGCCGGTCGAGGCGCCGATCACCACAGCGCGCACGCGCGTCCGCTTGAACGCCGGCGGCCGCGCCGGCGGCGGGGGGCGAAAGTTGCTGCCGCCCACGGCACGGCGGCGCGACGCCGAGAACGCGCGAATCTTCGCCAGCAGCTCATCGCGTAAAGTTGCGAGGTTGGCTTGAGCCGACTCTCCCGAGGGCTTTGCGATAAAATCAAACGCGCCGGCCTGCAGCGCCTTGATCGTCACCTGCTCCCCGCGCCGTGTGAACGAGCTGACCATGATGACGCCGACCATTTGCGCCGGCGGCCGCCCGGCGTTGAACGCCTGAATCTGCTCCAGCGTTTGCAGCCCATCCATGCCGGGCATCTCGACATCGAGCGTCACCAAATCGGGCGGCGTGTTGCGGATAAACTCAATCGCCTTGGCGCCATTGAAGACCGAGCCGATCACGGTGATGCCCGGCTGGCCGCGCAGCGCCTCCTCAAGCGCTGAGCGGAACAGGCGCGAATCGTCAACGATGAGCAGCGAGACGCTGTTATTCATTGGCCGCGGCCACCTGCCTATCGCCGACATGAAAACGTGAAACAATCTGCTGAAGCTGCGCCGCCAGCTCGTTGAGCTGCTTGGCGGCTTCGTTGAGTGTCGCCGCGGAGGCGGTGCTCAGCCGCGAGGCTTCGCTCACGCCCTGAATGTTGGAAGAGATGGTCTCGGCGGCCTTTGCCGCTTCGGAGGCGTTGCGCGAAACGTCAGTCGCAGCGCCGGCGGCTTCGGAAGTATTGCGCGAGACATCCGTCGCGCCCTTGCCGACTTCCGAGATCGAACGCGCGATGCTTTCGACGCCTTGCCGCGCCTGATCGACGGCGGCTTCGATCTGCCCGACAGCTTGAGTCTGTCCCTCCACCGCATCAGAGATGCGGCCGGCCGACACATTCACCTGCCCGACAAACTGCGCCACGTTCTCGATTACCTTCACCGCCTCGCGCGTGCTGGATTGCACGGTCTCGATTTTTCGCGCGATGTCCTCGGCGGATTGCGCGCTCTGGCTGGCGAGTTCTTTCACCTCGCCGGCCACGACGGCAAACCCTTTGCCCGCCTCGCCGGCGCTGGTTGCCTCGATGGTCGCGTTGAGCGCCAGCAGATTCGTCTGGAGCGCGATCGACTTGATGACCTCCGTCACCTTGGTGATTTCGCTGGCGGCTTGAACGAGTTGCCGCATTGTCCCCGTGGCGGCGGCGGCCATTTCCTTGGCCTGTTCGGTGATCTGTGAGCCGTGCTTTGCATCCCGCGCTACATCTCGCAGCGATGTCGTAATACGGGCAATCGATTCGGCGACCGAGCCGACACTGCGAGTCGTCGCGTCGGCGCTGTGTACGATCGTTCCCACATTCACCGAAACTTCTTCGCTGGCCGAGCTGATGCTCGAGACGTTGACGCTCATCTGCTCCGCGGCGGCGGCCATCGTGGAGACGTTGGTGGACATCTGCTCCGTGCCCGCCGCCACCGATTCCGCCTGCGTGCTCATCTCGTGGCTCCGCGAAACCAGATCGGTGGAAACGCTGGCGAGCTCTCGGGCCGACGCCCCCAACTGTCCGGCGACCGAACGAATCTGCGTCACCACCCCGCAGAGCGCGGCTGCCATGCGATCGGAAGCAGCGCTCAGCCGGCCGATTTCATCATGACGATCGAGGCTCATTCGACGCGTGAGATCGCCTCCGGCCATCGCCTCGAATACCTTCACGCCCTCGCCGATCGGCCCGGTGATGGAGCGAATGGTCAGCAGCGCCAAGGCGAGCGAAATCAACGCGCCGATGACGCCGGTGGTGATGACAACTTCTTTGCCGACCTGCGCCGCCGATGTCACGCTGCGCGCTTCATCAGCAACGCGTTCCTTCAACGCTTTGCGGACATCATCAAACAGCGCGGTGGATCGATTGCCCACCGCGACGCCGCGCGTGATGGACATATCGCGAGCCAGATTGTCGGAATTTGTTCGCGAAAGCTGCTGAACTTGCGCCGCACGCAGCTTGACCTGCTCGATCGATCCGAGGAGGGATGTGGCCTCGAATCGCTCTGACTCACTGAGCGCCATTGAAAAGTGGCGCATCGCATCCTGCATGGCCGCGGTGCTCTGGCGAATCTCCACTTCCAAGTGAGTCATATCCTGTTCGTTGGTGGCATTGACATGAAGCGTGAGCAGAAAAAGCAGCTCGTAGAAACGGTCGAGCGCATGCCTGCCCGCGGCCAGTCGCGCGTTTCCTGCCTCAACTGTCGTCGGCGAAGTCTTCTCATCCGACCGGCCTGAGAGGCCGGTCAAAAACTCTTCCAGATCCTTGGCTCGCGGATAGAGCTCATCGAAAATGATATGGGTGGCCTGAACGTTGGATTTCAGCACGGCCAGCGCAAGCAGCTCAACATCGTTCTTCTCAAAATCATCATTAGCGCGGCCAAGTTCAGAGATCGCCCTGCCCTCGGGCGAGCCGGTGTTGGAGCCGACCAGTGATTCCATCTGGTTGCTGATCTCCTTAAGGCGCGCGATGCCTTGCCGCGCCTGTTCGGCAAATTCTGTCGCCTTGATTTTGTCGGTGGTCAGGATGGCGTTCTTCTCGTTGCGAACGACCGTGAGCAACTCGATGCGCGCGTCTCCGCTCAGCCAGACGGCGCGGCTGGTGGTATTGGCCATCTGATCAAACCGCGCATCCAGGCGCGTCAACTGCACGACGCCAACCACCGCCACCACCGCAACTGTGATCAAGAGGACGGCAACAAGTATTGCCACCTTGACCGATAGCTTCAGATTTTTCACAGGACCGCATCTCCCATTCTTTGCGCATTGGTGCGCGTTAGGTCAGCAATCGGGCGACGGCGCCGCTGAGCCGCGCGGCGTCGATGATCATCATCAATTCCTGCTCAAGCTTGCACACTCCCACGACGAGCGAAAGCGGCTGGTTAGGATTGGTGCGCTTTGATTCGGGCACGTTGTCCTCAATTGCTTCAATTCGATCCCGCGGGACCGCAATGATATCGCCGCCGCCGTCCACCAGCAGACCGGCGTCTTGCACGACCGCCGGCTTGAAAATGAGCAGGCGGCTCTCTTCAGTGCAAGGCAACGGCGGCAGTCCGAGCAGCGGACGCAAGTCCAGCACGAGCAGGATTCTGCTGCGAAGATTCGCCAACCCGCGCACCGCCGACGCGGCGGGGGGCACCGGCGTAATCGCCATGCTCGTGCTGATCTCGCGCAGGCTCAGCAGATCGATCCCATAGAGCCGGCCATCGGCGCGAAATGTGCAGAACGATTGCGTCGGCGAATCTGTGGTGGCCAGATCAGGCATGTTGCTCCGTTCCGGCGGCATCAGTTTGCCGACGCGACTGTGCCAACAACATGGCGACAGTTTCCAGAAGCGTTTGGCGATCGAGCTTCACTTCGTAGGCATCAAACCCGCTCTCCGCCGCCGTAGCGCGACTGGCGGGCGTGTTCAATGTCGTTAGCGCAACCAACGGTATGTGTGCCAAGGCCGGATCGGCGCGCACTGCCTGGGCAAATGCGTGCCCATCCATCACAGGCATCTCAATGTCGGATACCACGATATCAAACGTTTGCTCGCGAAGCATGGCTAACGCGGCGCTTCCATTGTCCGCCACCGTCACTTCGTACCCGTCCTGTCGAAGATGTTCCGCCACGAGCTTCTGGAAGAACTGTGTGTCGTCGACCACCAGGATTCGCGCGCCACGCCGGTGCGCCAGCGCTTTGGGCAGTGAGCCGGCGTTTTTCTCCCACATGCGGGCGATTTGATCGAGATCGATGAACAGCGCAATTTCGCCGCGGATCATCATCGTGCCCAGCACACCTTCGGCCTTGTAAGCGCGCGATTCGATCTGAAGCTGCAGCTTCGGCGTGTCTACAATCTCGCAGACGAGCAGCCCAATCGGCATTCCCGCATTGCGAGGAAGCAGCAGGAATAGCCGCGCGGCGTCGGGATAGGGCGACAGCTTCAGCAATCGATCAAGCCGCACGACATTCGTCGCGGCGCCGTCCACATTGACCATCTCTCGCCCGCCGATCTGCTCGATGCGGTCTGTCGTGATGGCGACGACACGCCGCACGGAATTCATGCGAACGGCCAGAAGCTCGTCGCGTCCGCAGCGGAACAACAGCACCGCCTCCGGCTGGGCCTCGCTACCTGTCGGCACTGCTGGCGCCGTCTCGGCGATCGCGCGATTAAGGATGCCGCTATGGCGCGCAATCCCTTCGCCGCTGAAGATCAGCGCGACGCTTCCATCGCCGAGGATCGTTGTGGCGGCATAAATCCCGAGTGGCCGCAGCAGCGGATGCAACGGCTTGACGACGATGTTCTCGCTGCCGAGCACTTCATCAAACGCCATCGCAAAGCGGCGCGATCCGAGGCGGATGATCGCCGCGTATCCCTGCGATGCGCTGGCGCCCTCGGCGTGATATCGCCCGGCAACTTCCGCCAGCGCGGCGGCGTCGAACGGCTCACGCCGCGCCAGCGCCTCACGTACCCGAATCACCGGCAACAGCCGTCCGCGCCAGCGCAGCACTTCGCCCTCATGATTGCGTTCGATCCGCCGGCGCGCATGAGCATCGCCCAACAGCACGAGTTCCTCCACATCGCGCTGTGGAACGCCGTAGCATTGTCCGTCGCTGCCCAGCAGCAGGCAGGGCATGATCGCCAGCGTCAGCGGAAGCCTGAGCGTGAAGATACTCCCCCGTTGCGGCTGCGAGTCGATCTCCACAACGCCGCCGATCTGGTCCAGGTTCGTCTTGACGACATCCATCCCGACGCCGCGGCCGGAGAGATCGGTCACCTGCTTGGCGGTGGAGAATCCGGAAAGCAGGATGAGCGCGAAGATTTGGCGATCTCCCATGTGCTCCAGCTCGTCGGCGCGTTTCACTCCCTGCTCAATCGCTTTGCGTTTGACGGCTTGAATATCGATGCCGCGCCCGTCGTCGCGGATTTCGATGACCATCTGCCCGCGCTCCTGCCGCGCCGATAGATTGATCGTTCCACCCGGCGTCTTGCCGGCGGCAACGCGCTGCTCGGGCATTTCGATTCCGTGATCGCAGCAATTTCGAATCAGGTGTGTGAGCGGGTCAGCCAGCAGCTCGACGATCGTCTTATCCAACTCGACCTCGGAGCCACTGATGCGCACGTCGATCTGTTTGCCCAGTTGGCGGGCCAGATCGCGCACGACGCGCGGGAAGCGGTCGAATAGGGCTCCGACGGGTTGCGCGCGCATGCGCAACGCCGCGTCTTGCAGCTCATCGGTGATCGAATCGAGCCGGCGCAGCAGCCGCCGTTGCGGAGAATTCACCGGACCGGCCTGCCGCATCGCTTGATTGCGAACCAGCACCAGCTCGCCCGCCAGCGCCATCATCCGATCGACCAGCGAGACGGATACGCGAAGCGATGCCGGCGACGCGGCGCGCGGCGCATCAGCAGGCGCCGGCGGCTTCGTCTCGACCGGCGCGGACTTCTGCCCCAACTGCACGACCATCGCGCAGGGGATATTCAGGGCTTTGATAAAGTCGTCGATCGCGGCGGAAGATGAGACAATGCCCAGCCACCAGAAGGGCGGCCGCGGCAATCCGCCGGCCAATTCTGCTCCGGAGATTTGCGTCCTGGAATCCAGCAGATGCCCGGCGCGCTCGATCTGCTCCGCCACCGCCAGCGGCGACAGTCCGAGCCGTTGCTCGCACTCTGACCAGTCGAGCTTCACGCCGTAGAGGAAAGCGTTCTCCGCCGGCCAGGCCTGGCGCAGCCGCTCGGTGATTTCAAAGTCATGGGCTGAAGTCGTCGTGGCCAGTGCGGTCGCGACGCCGGCGAGCGGCGTCAGTCGCGCCAGCGGCTCGGAGATGTCCGCCTCATCGCTGTGACTCGCGTCGTCAACCAGCGCCGTGATTCGATCGAGCACCGCCAGCAGCGCATCGACCACTTCGGCATTCCGCGCGACGCGGCCATCGCGAATATTCTCGACAACTTCTTCGAAGGCGTGGGCCAGGCGCTCAATATTCCGCCGGCCGATGAAACCCGCGCCGCCTTTGATGCTGTGCGCGGCTCGCAGCAGTTGCTCAATCTGCGAAGGCGCGTTTCCTTCGTTGCGCTCCAATGCGATCATCGCCGCGGACATCGCGCCAAGATGTTCGCGGGCCTCGACGATAAATCGGTCATTGTCGCCGCTTTCGTTTGCCATGTTGCTCGGGTCACCGCCCGGTTCCGAAAGCCTTCTCCAATCCTGCGACACGAAGGACTGTTCGCGCCGCGGGGCCCATGCGGAGCAATTCGACCATCGGCGCCGGCTGCATGCGTGCAGCCTCGCGCGCGAAGACGGCCAGCAGCGCCAACGCGGCTGCGGTGAGCTCGCCGACCCGCCCGAAATCAAGCTTGATCCGTTGAGGTGCTCGCGCCAGAGCATCAAGCAGCTCTCGGCGAAACGCATCGCACGATTCGTCACTGATACTCGCAGGCAGCGCGACGGTTGGCTCTTCGGGTTGAAGAGTCGCCGCGATCGGCACAGGCGCTTCGGACAACGGCGCCACGGGAGCCGTCCGCCGCGCCGGCACTTCGCCGCTCTTCAGTTTCACGAGGTGACTCAGCAGCTCATCCAGAGCAACTTCGGTCACCGGCGCTTCCGAGAGCGGCGTGCAAATTCGCTGCAGCGCATCCACGCCCCCCAGCAACACATCCACCGCATCGCTGCTCAGCGTGATCCGACTT
>DATBDZ010000068.1:0-6956 GCA_036276235.1 Humisphaera sp.
GTCAGGACGCTCCGGTTCGCGATGGACTTGTGGCGGAGGCCAGACGATACACAATCACAACAAGATTCTGACCCGAAGCCACGGTGGTGGTGCGCCCATTGCCGCCGGCCTCAGGCCGCCGAGAGATACGCTTGTTTAAGGGCTAGACTGCGCCGCGCTATTGGGTTTGGGTTTGCATCTCGGGCAATTTATTTGAGTCTCAACGCGAGCCCTCCGGCAACCAAGCATTTTACCATTTCGCGGGGTACGACTTCCCCGTGGTGAAATATGTAACAGGTTGCGCTTGCAACACGACGTGGATCTTTCCATTATGCGCAATTTGCTGCGATGGCGGTCAGTGTCCGCGTCGAGCCGGAGGTAATGCAGGAGTGAATACACGTGGCCATGACAATACATCGATCGTGGATGTAACACTGATTACATGAGCTGAGCGCGCGGTTTCGCCTGACTTTGTCTTGGGGCGAAAACGAATTGAGAGTGGGACCATTTCTCAGCTGACGGGAGCCATGGCTTCGACGGCCTATTCGGACGATCGGGACATTTCGAGGAACCATCGGCGGCTGTGCGTGTACAAGCCAGCCGTTGCAGCGGGATGCATTGGAGCGATTTCACCGGGGAAGACGACATGCCAGTTAATAGTTCAACTCCGTATCTGCGGGCGACAGGATCGGAGTCGAAGATACGATTGCCTGATTGCGGCAGATGGCACCTGTTGCATACAAAAAGCCGTCAGGAAAAGTTGCTGGCGGATGAGCTTCAGCGTATGGGGATCGACCATTTCTTGCCGCTGATAACACAGAATCGTCTGTACGGAAAACGAAAATTCAAGGTGGAGCTTCCGCTTTTTCCGGGCTATGTGTTTCTTCGCGGAAGCATCGAAGACGCCTACCAGGCCAGTCGAACCCGCGTTGCGCGAATCATCGAAGTAGTGGATCAAGCACATTTGCAATGGGAATTGGCTAATTTGAGTATGGCTTTGAGTACTGACGTCTCGCTCGATCCGTTCCCTTTTCTCAAGAAGGGCTTGCGTGTCGAAGTCCGCTCGGGTCCATTGCGCGGGCTCCAAGGCTTGATCGAGCACCGATTGGCGACCGACCGTCTTGTCCTGCAGATCGAACTCTTAGGCCGCGCGATGAGCCTGGAGGTAGACGGTGCAGAACTCGAGCCGCTCTGACCCGCTAGACTAATCCAGGGCCTCTACCTCCAGCACTTCAGACGGATCCAGTTGCCCAAGGTCCTTCTCTTCCACAACCCAGGAGTCGTGCAGGGGCATGAATCCCGAGTCCAGAAGGAACTGGCGGACCTCGGCTTCAGTCGTCGGGCGCTTGTCCGCCTCGGACAAGTGTTCCTGAAGAAGCGACAGATCGATCTTAACCCTCACCTTGGCCATACTAACGCCTCGGTTCTGTGTAGTCGCGGCCCCTTAAGGGCGAGCGAGCTACCGGTTCATCCAGCGGCTTGGTCACAACTAAACGTACAATAAAATCGGACGCGGTGGGTCACTCCAAGGGGAAGGAAGGTTGCTGGAGGTTGCGCAAAGATTTTCATCTAAGCATGGTAATAAACGCCTATTTTCGGCGAAAAACGATGATTTGCGCGCGCCCGTGGGAGAACGTAATTGCGCAACACTCTGGAAGACGGATGACTGAGGCAGTTATTCCGCACAATGTAAATCCCAGTCGGGCATTGGGAACCCCGCATCGGGTCTCTTCTACAGCGGTTTGGTGCGAAGTCATACGATTTCCGGCTATTCATTTGGATGGTGGAGGTTGACCAGCATCGATCCGATTCATGCCGCGTTTGCCTCGGAGTCGTCCGCTTCCTCTGCAAATACTTTCACGGGCACACGCCGGAAGGAAAGAACGGTTTGTGGCGCCAACACAAGCCCCGCCACTCGCCGCACGTCATTCACTTCACGCAGCAATCGCAGAAGCTGACGACGGACCCTTGCATATTGGAGCGAACCAGCGTTGCCGCAATTCTGTGGGCAAATTCTGTGCCGAGCGATGCGTTGCCAGGCCGAGCAGATAAGCCCGGCGTTGCTGAAGGGTGGGACCATGACCAAAAAGGCGGGAAAAGGCAACTGGGGAACTAGGATTCGAACCTAGACAAGCAGATCCAGAGTCTGCTGTGCTACCGTTACACCATTCCCCAAATCGTCGCGCTTATCATCGGATAAGCGAGGGCGGGGATTCTACACCGTCAGACCGCCGTTGGCCAGATGGGCGGACGGGTTTGCTTCGATGTCCGTTGGACGGCGTTCTCCGGCGGATTTAACATCGATTGTTCATGGCGGCTTCGCGCTCGATTCAATACCAATCCCGGTCGGCGGCTGCCGTCGAGTGGTGGATGAGGCCGGGTTTATGGCTGGCGCTGGGATTGATGGCGTTGGCCTTGGTCGTTTACTCGCCATTGTTTGAGGCGGATTTTACGTCGCGCGATGATGAGCATACGGTCGCCCGGAATCCGGCGATGGTTGGGCCGATCGCTGAGGTCGGGAGTTTTTGGACCAACTTACGCAAGCCAGTCGGCGATATTTACATTCCAGCGACGCAGACGCTTTGGTATGGCCTTGCACAAATCGCCCGACGCAATTCAACACGTCTGTCAGGTCCACTGGATCCGTTGCCGTTCCATGTCGCGAACATCGTGATTCATTTATTTACCGGACAGCTGGTCTTCGCGCTGATTCGAAGGCTGGTAAAGAGCCCCACTGCGGCGGCCCTCGGGGCGGCGGTCTTTTTGGTTCATCCGCTGCAGGTTGAAGCGGTGGGGTGGGTGTCGGGGCTGAAGGACGTTTTCAGCGGGGCGCTGGTGCTGCTCTCGCTCTATGCGTACCTAAGATATGTGGAGGCGACCCTCCCTCGGCGCGCGGATGATCATGTCGCGGCCCCGGCGCGCTGGCGATGGTATGCGCTCGCAACCGTCGCATTTGCTTTGGCGATGCTCGCCAAACCGGCGGCGGTCATTACGCCGCTCTTGGCGATCATCCTGTGCCTCGGCGCGATCGTCCTTGAATCGCGTGACAAAAAAACTGTCGCAAGCCGTCACCATTGGAAACCGGTCCTCCCGAACATTTTTCTGCCGCTGTTGCCCTGGTTCGCGATGACGATTCCGATCATGCTCGAAGGGCGGCGCGTCCAGCCCGCGACGATCGTGCCCGATGTTGCGCTCTGGGCGCGGCCAATCGTCGCCGCGGATGCGCTTTGCTTCTATCTTTGGAAACTCGTGGCCCCGGCATCTCTTGCCGCGGATTATGCCCGAACTCCTAGCTCGATCATGCAGAGCGGCGCGATTTACTGGACATGGATCGTGCCTTGTGCAGTGCTCGGACTTGCGGTCTGGTACCGCAAGCGCTGGCCGGCTTTGTTGCTGGCGGTTCTGCTTTTCTTTGCGGCGCCGCTGCCAGTTCTGGGGTTGGTGAAGTTTGTTTATCAATTCTTCTCGACGGTGTCAGATCACTATGTCTACGTTGCCATGCTCGGGCCCGCGCTTGCGGCGGCGGTTATCTTCGAGCGATTCCACTCAAAACGGCTGATGCGATGGGGCAGCGCTGTCGTCGTTGGCGCGCTTTGCGTATTAAGCTTCATGCAGGCGGGATATTGGAAGAGCGATTTTGAGCTCACGGGGCACATCGTTGATGTCACGCCGCACAGCCGGCTGGGGCATTTGCATTTGGCGCGGCTCTATGCCGACCGCGGTTTTGACGCCGACGCCATGGAACATTATCAGCAGGCGGTTGCCATCGCGCCGAGCGATCGAGACGCGCGAGAAGCGTTTGGGAATCTCTTGCTGAAGCTCGATCGCAATGCCGAAGCCGCCGAGCAGTTCCGAGCGGGTTTGCAGGCATTTCCCGACGATCCCGGCTTGCATGTGAATCTTGGCGTCGCGCTCGCAAAGCAAAAGTTGTATCCGGAGGCGCGGGCGCAGTTTGAACAAGCGGTGCGATTGAAGCCGGATGACGCGGCGTTCTACGTCGATCTCGGCCGGCTTTCGCTGGAGCAAAAGGATTTTGCGGGGGCGTCGGCGGAATTCCGCCGCGCGCTGCAGATCGATCCGACGTTCGCTCCGGCGAAGGAGGGGCTGCAAAAGGTGACGGGGCCGTGACATCGGGCAGCCTTGCGGATCGTGCGTGAATCGACAAAGTGCGTCCCATGGGCTTCTTCGAAACCATCAGCATCCTGCTCACGCTCGCCGCCTTGTTCAGTTATGTGAATTTCAAATATCTGCATCTGCCGACGACGATCGGCGTGATGCTGATTTCGCTTGGCGCATCGCTGATCGTTTTGTTGCTCGGAGCGATGGGCGTTCCGATCGGCGCGCGGATGACGGGCATCGTCGCCGACATCGATTTCAACAAGGCGGTGTTTCATGGCATGCTGGCGTTTCTGCTCTTCGCCGGCTCTCTGCACCTGGATCTCAAGGACCTGCGCAAAGAGAGCGGCGTGATCGGCCTGCTCGCGCTGGTCGGCACTCCAGTCTCGACATTCCTGATCGGCTTCGCCTCGTACATGCTCTTCGCCGCCGTCGGGGTGAATGTTCCACTGATCTGGTGCCTGCTGTTTGGCGCCCTGATCTCGCCGACCGATCCGATCGCGGTGCTTGGGATCATGCGTAAAGTCGGCGCTCCCAAGGCGCTGGAAACACAATTGGCGGGCGAATCGCTTTTCAACGACGGATTCGCCGTCGTGATCTTCCTGTCCATGCTCAGCGTCGCCACCGGCGAACATTCGCCGACGTGGCAAGGCCTGGTGCGGCTGCTTCTCCAGGAAATCGGCGGCGGCCTGGTGGTCGGCCTGGTCTGCGGCCTCTTCATCGATCGGCTTCTGAGCAGCGTGGACAACTACCAGGTCGAAGTGCTGCTGACGCTTGCGCTCGCCGCCGGCGGCTGGGTGGCCGCCGAGGCGCTGCATGTTTCGGCGCCGATCGCGATCGTCGTCGCCGGTCTGCTCATCGGTAACCACGGCCGCGCGTTCGCCATGTCCGAAACCACGCGGCAAAATCTGGATATGTTCTGGGAGTTGCTCGATGAAGTCTTGAACGTCATTCTGTTCCTGCTGATTGGATTGGAACTTCTGGTATTGCCGTTCACCTGGCGCTTCGGCGTTGCCGGCGCTGCCGCCGTGGCAATCGTGCTGTTTGCCCGATGGATCAACGTATACGGCTTGATCTCCCTGCTGAAAAAAGCCCGCAGTTTCGAGCGCGGCACGATCAGAATCCTCACCTGGGGCGGCCTGCGCGGCGGCCTTTCGGTCGCGATGGCCCTGGCCCTGCCCGAAGCCGTCCAGGGCCACGACGTACACCTGCTGCGCGATTTCATTCTCGTCATCACGTATTCGGTGGTGGTGTTTTCCATTTTCGTGCAGGGCCTGACTGTCCCCGCCGTGATCCGCCGCGCCAAACGCGAACCCTGAAAGCCGCCGATTCATTGCGCCAAGAATTCAGAGAAGGAGGTGCAACAATGCCACGATCTCTGCGGCCAGTCTCCATGCGATTCAAACAAAACCATGCATTATTTACATGATCGAAGGGGCCAACGGAGGTGGTTCAGGTTTCGAGCTTCAGGTTTCAAGAGCAGAAACCCCCATCTTGGCCCTCCCCCGGAGTACCCAACATTTTGCATGAGCAGCGTAACTCACGTTGCCCTCTGCAATTCCAGCTCAGAACTCGAGACAACTGTCATGCTGAGGTACTCCGAAGCATCTGGCCCACTTGCGCGAGCCGGCCAGATGCTTCGGAGTACCTCAGCATGACAGTGTGCGAAGGCAGTGGACTGAAATCCAGCAATCGCAGTCTCCCCCAAAAAATAAGGAGTTAGGGCGCAGATGCAAAATGTTGGGAGTACCGAAGGAGGGAACAAGACTCTGCGCCGATCTTGTCACGCACCCCCCATCTACAAGGGCCGTCGTCACTTCTGCTTTCGCGCGCCGCCCAATATTGCTAGCATTTTCACTTGATGCGCACGTTCAAGCACTCAGGCGATCTGGGTGACATCATCTTCGCGCTGCCTGCCATGCGGGCGCTGGGCGGCGGAATCCTTTATCTGGATCCGGCGGGAGGAGAATCCGAGCCGCTGGTTCGGCTTTGTTTGCCGACCGAGGGACGCACCAAGTTGACGGCGGCTACGATTGAGTCGGTGCGGCCGCTGCTGCTTTTGCAGGAATATGTCGCCGACGTGCGCGTGTGGTCGGGTGAGAAAGTTGATATCAACCTCGATCAGTTTCGCGCCCATATTTCCGCGCCGAATCTTGCCGACTCACATCTTCGCGCGTTTGGGCTGCCGACGTCGCATCGCGATTCGGCGTGGCTGCGGGTTGACGTGCCGCTCCCGCAGGCAGGGTTTCCGATTGTCATCAATCGAACGGTTCGCTTCGCCTGCAATCATGAGTTTTGGGAAGACTTTCTGCCGACGTATTACCGGGAGGCTTTATTTGTTGGGTTTCCCAAGGAGCATGAGTTCTTTGAATTCACGTTTGGGTTTCCGATTCGCTATATGCCAACGCCGACCATTCTTGACCTGGCGCGTGTCATTGCCGGCGGCGAGGAATTTGCCGGCAATCCCAGCCTTGCGCATGCGATTGCCGAGGGGATGAAGAAGAACAAAACGCTCGAGGTTTATCGCCTTCTTCCCAACGTCGTTTTTCCACGACCGGGTGCCCGGTATGTTTGAGGGGAGCGAAGCGTAATCGTGACGAAGACTTTCAAGCACTCGGGAAATCTCAGTGAGATCATCTTTGCGCTGCCGACGATTCGCGCGCTCGGCGGCGGCATCCTGTATCTGGACCCGGCCGGCGGCGAATCTGAGCCGTTGGTCAAGCAGCCGCAGAAGCTGCGCTCGAGAACGCGGCTCGACGCCGATTCCATCGAGTCGCTGCGCCCATTGCTGGCGCTTCAGGAATACATCGTCGAAGTTCGGAACTGGTCCGGCGAGAACGTGGATTTCAACCTGGATCTTT
>DATBDZ010000069.1:0-3940 GCA_036276235.1 Humisphaera sp.
ACTTGATTGCATTCGTAAGCAGATTCCAGATTATCTGCTGCAGCCGCGCCGGGTCGGCCAGGATCGGGCCGGTATACCAGTCGAGCATCTTTTCGATGCAAATATCCTTGGCGTCGGCGGTGGGCTGCACGGTCTCGATTGCCGTCTCGATGATCGCCACCGGTTCGACGCGCTGCAGCTCGACGCGCAGCTTCCCGGAGATGATGCGGCTCATATCCAGCAAATCGTCGATCAATTGCTTTTGCGTGCGCGCGTTGCGCTCGATCACGCGGCCCGCTTCGACCATATCCTCGGCGCTCATGTGGCCGGCGGCAATCAATTGCGCCCAGCCCATCACCGCATTGAGCGGCGTGCGCAGCTCGTGCGAGAGCGTCGCCAGAAATTCGTCCTTCACACGATTGAGTCGCTGCGCCTCTTCGCGAGCATGACGCTCCGCCTCCAGAATGCGCTCCTGCTCACGCTGGAACTGTTTGCGCTCGCCAATATTGCGGGCGATCTTGGACGCACCAACAATTTTCCCGGTGGAATCACGAATCGGCGAAACTGTCAGCGAGATATCCACCAAATGCCCATCGCGGCGGCGGCGACATGTCTCGAAATGATCAATTTTCTCGCCAATGCGCAGCCGGCGGATGATCTCCGCTTCTTCGTCGTGGCGATCGTTGGGAACGATCAGCAGGATTGATTGGCCGATCGCCTCCTCGGCCGGATATCCAAACAGATGCTCCGCGCCCTTGTTCCAGGAGGTGATAATGCCGTCCAGTGTTTTGCTGACGATTGCATCATCCGACGACTCGACGATGGCGGCGAGCCGCGCGCGGATTACACCTGGGTCGGCCGATAAATCGCTTAACCCATCCTTGGAAGTGCGTGCATCAGTGACAGTGCGCGGCGGCGCAGCAGGGATCAGATCTCTGGATTCTTCAACCATTCGGCGGTTCCTGGGGAAACCCGGGGAAACCCCGGATACATTCAAAACAAATCGTATGCATGTATCGTGCCGCAGCCAACGTCAAATCCCGCAATCTCACGCGGAATTTTTCCGATTCGCTGAGCTCGCATCGAATCAGCGCCGCTTGCTGGATGGCATACTTCGTACATTTATCATTGCCGTTTGCGGGCAGGCGCGTGAAGATGGGCGCGAACACATCACTTGCGGCGAGCGTGAGGCATGTTCAGCTTTCGCATCAACCAGACTCTTGAGTTGCGGCCGATCTCCGAGCGCGATGCCGAGCCCATGTTTGTCGTGGTCGATCGCGACCGCGAACACCTGCGGCGATGGCTCCCCTGGGTCGATGGGACGCAATCGGCGGAGGATTCCCGCGCGTTTTGCCGCGACGCGGTGCGGCAGTCCGCCGCCAACAACGGGTTTCACGCCGGCGTCTGGAAGGACGGCAACATCGTGGGCGTGATCGGGCATCATTGGATCGATTGGTCCAACCGCCGAACGTCGATCGGTTATTGGCTTTCCAAATCCGCCGAAGGCCGCGGCATTATGACCGCCGCCTGCCGCGCGGTGGTCGATTACAACTTCAAGTCGCTGGATTTGAATCGAATCGAAATCCGCTGCGCCACGGAGAATCACCGCAGCCGCGCCATTCCCCATCGCCTCGCGTTCAAGTTGGAAGGCGTCATCCGCCAGGCCGAATGGCTCTACGATCATTTCGTCGATCACGAAGTGTACAGCATGCTCAAAGGGGAATGGGAAGCGGGCGGGTGAAACTCATTTGCCAGCATGCTGAAGCCTCTGCAACGCCGCCTGCGCGCACGCGTTTCGATTCGGCAAATCAACCGGATCTACCGTAATCCACCCCTGATAATCCGCCGCCTGAAGATTGCTCAGCAGATGCGGCCAATCCACATCGCCGCGGCCGACGACTGCCGCCTTGGTGCGGCCAGCGGCGCCGCCGACCGCGTCGCGCCCGCGCACGTGGGGGATCAGCGATCCGAATTGCGCGAAGACTTCGTCGATGCCCCAGGAGTCGCGGAGAATTCCCACCGGATCCAGATCGACACCGAACCACGGGCAGGCCGCCTGGCGCAGGGCGCGCTCTAATGCGCCCAGCGTTGCCAGCTCGGCGCGAAGGGCAAGCATTACACCATACCGATCGGCGCGGCGGCCGATTTCAACCAATGCCGCATCAACTTGTGAGACGACACGCGGATCCGGCGCGGGAATCTGAGGCTGCGGCGTCGGCTGCTCTTCGGCCGTTGATGGAATGATGATCAGCCCCGCCAATTCCGGCGAAACCTGCGCCTTGGGCCGGGGCGCAGCCGGCACCTCCGGCAGCGGCCCCAACTCGACGCAAACCAGCGGCGACATCAACCCCGCCGCCGATTCCATCGCGCGATCGAGCAGATCGATCGCCCGATCCACATCCGCCCCCGCGCCCAAACCCTTCCCACCCAGATCGACCAGCAGGCTGGCGATCTGCTGACTCTCCGTGCCAATCATCTGCCGAAACTCGCGCCGACCGGAGGCCGAGAGATCAGTCAGATTCAATGCGGTGGAAAACGCCTCAAACTGCAACCCCGCAAACCCAAGCCGCCGAGCGATGCGCGGCGCTTCACGGACATTGTCAGTGAGAGCCGACGCGGTAACGGCGATTTTCAAATCGGTGCTATCCATTCGGTCATTCTATGGCTGTGTCGTCTGCGGAGATACCGGGCTTGTTATTCGGCCTTCTGTTGTACTGCGCGCCGCTGGCGCTGGTGCTTCGTTGAGAAACTTCAACACATCATCCCCAACCTTCCGCAGCGCCCGAGCGGCGGCCTGCTGCTCGGCCAGCGCTACCGTCTCTTCGAAGCTGATCTCCTTGCCGGTTTTGTGTGCCGAGAAGGGTTCGCTCGCCACCGATGTGTACGTTACGATCCCCGTGCGCGTATCCAGCAACACCGCCTCGGCGGTGCAATAGGCGCGCACATCGTCGTTGCCGAAAACGCGCTGCACCTGATACGTCTGGCTGAAGGTGCGATAAATCAGGAGCGTGTCTCCCTGCACGCGCGCCGCCGCCTCGCGGAGATAGGGGATCGTCGTCCTGGCGGGCTGCAACAGCGTCGGCAACAGCAGCGCATCGCTGACGCGCTTGCTCGATCGCACCTTGCCCAGCAGGTCGGCGGTCGTCTGCTGATCCAGCTGCGCAACCTGCTCCGACCACTCGCCCCAGCGCGTTCCGTACTTCCCGCCGATGCGAATCATCGCAACGCGCCCCTGCATCGGCGGATAAACCTTTGCCGACAGAATCTTTTCGATGTCTTCGTTGCTCAGCACCGCCTGATCAGCCTTAAAGAGCGACGCAGCCGGCGCCTCATCGCTGCTGGTTTTGGCCAATAGCGTCTCGCCAGGCGAATCGCTGGTCCCTTGCGCCCCACATCCGCCAGCCGAGATGCAAAACGCTATCCAGCACGTGACCACTGCCGCCAACCGCATGAAAGCTCCTTTCGCTCGTGAAGTCCATCATCTCCACGCATATAGCGCTCGACACGCAATGAACGTTCAGTGGCCCGGACTTGCTGCTCAAAGATCAACCACCATTTCCATTTCTCATTTTTCACTTTACATTTTTCATTCGCAGCATTGCGGCCCGCGCTCCCTCGCCGGAAAATGCCCAGTGGTGCCCAACTACAAACTCGCCCAACTCGATGAGCTTCCCTCCGTTCGCTGCCCCTGTGGCTTCGCGCGGCGGGCATTTGCCGACCCCGACAATTCCGTCGCCACCATTCATCTGGTGGATATTCAGCAGGATGCGCAGTCGCACTATCACAAGAAGCTGACGGAGATTTACCTGATCCTGGAAGGAACCGGACACCTCGAACTCGATGGCGAATTGATTCCCGTCAAGCCGCTGACGGCGGTCATGATCAAGCCCGGCTGCCGCCATCGCGCCGTCGGCAAATTGCGAATCATCAACATCCCCGTGCCGGCGTTCGATGAGAGCGA
>DATBDZ010000070.1:0-59114 GCA_036276235.1 Humisphaera sp.
ACAAGCCATGGGTTGGAAACCCATGCTACATTTGTGGCTGCCGATTCCTCTCGCTTGACGGTTGGCCGCATCGTATCATGTTGCCGCTATCGACGCGTGCCTCTTTACTGGTGAGGACGAGCATGTCAGCCATCACTTCTCCATCGGTTATTGCGCTTTCGAAGGAGTCTGCGGTTGCGGAGCGGCCGCGGGCGATTGAGCATGCGGACGCGACGACGGCGGCGCCTGCCGCGCCGGCGAAGCAGCGGCTGGTTTCGTTGGATGCCTACCGCGGCTTTGTCATGGTGCTGATGGTGTCGGCGGGGTTGGGGATTCCCCGCGTCTACAGTGCGCTGGCTAAGGAGGGGCATCTGAGCGAGCGGAGCGCGCGGGTCTGGAAATTCCTGGCGTATGAGACGGACCACACGGCGTGGGTCGGCTGCTCGCTGTGGGACATCATTCAGCCGTCATTCATGTTCATGGTCGGGGCGGCGATGGCGT
Source organism: Humisphaera sp. (assembly GCA_036276235.1). Classification (GTDB taxonomy): domain Bacteria; phylum Planctomycetota; class Phycisphaerae; order Tepidisphaerales; family Tepidisphaeraceae; genus JANWHF01. Next base: position 481 of record DATBDZ010000070.1, read on the forward strand.
TTTCGCTGGCCAGCCGACGCGCCAAAGGGCAATCGTTTTTGCGCATGCTCATTCATGCGATCGTGCGATCGGCGGTTTTGATCGGGCTGGCCGTTCTGTTTTCCACGGAGAGCAGGCAGGATCATACCAACTGGATTTTCACGAATGTTTTGGCGCAGATCGGATTGGGATATACGTTTTTATTTTTGCTGGCGTGTGTGCCGCCGAGCCGGCAGATCGCGGCGGTGATCGGGATCCTCGTGCTGCATTGGAGCATGTTCGCGATCTTTCCCACGCCGCCGGCGAACCTTGATACGGCGGTGGTCGGCGTGCCGTCGAGCTGGCAGAAAATGCACGGCTTTTCGGCGCACTGGGAGAAGAACACCAGCTTCGCGCATAACTTTGATCGATGGTTCCTCAATCTCTTTCCGCGCGGGAAGGACAAGCTGTTTGCCTTCAACGTCGGCGGCTATACGACGCTGAATTTCGTCCCCTCGCTGGCGACGATGCTGCTCGGATTGCTCACCGGTGAATTGCTGCGCAGTCGGCGCGGCTCGTGGTTTAAGCTCGGGGTGATGCTCGCTGCCGGGGTTGCGGGCTTGGCGATTGGATGGACGCTCAATGAGCTTGGCGTTTGTCCGCTGGTGAAGCGAATCTGGACGCCGTCGTGGGTGATCTTCAGTGCCGGATGGGCATTGGTGCTGCTCGGGCTTTTCTATTTCGTGATGGACATCGCGAAGGTGCGGCTGTGGGCGATGCCGCTGGTGGTGGTCGGGGCGAATTCGATCGCGGTGTACACGATGTCGCAGATGCTGCATCCCTGGTTTCGCGACACGGCCAGACGCCATTTCGGCGGGAATTTGTTCAACATGTTTGGGGCGACATGGTCGCCGATGGTGGATACGGGATTGTTTCTGATCTTCTGCTGGCTGGCGTGCTGGTGGATGTATCGGAGTAAGATTTTTGTGAAGATTTGACGCCGCGTTTTGAACCCTCTCCCCTGTACGCAGGGGAGAGGGCAGGGTGAGGGGACAGCGGGTCGCGATATAGCGCGGTTCGCAAGTCGAGGCGTTCGTCCCCACCCCGGCCCTCTCCCCTGAGTACAGGGGAGAGGGAGAAAGCAGCAGTTTCACGGCCTAGGAAGTGGCACGCTTGTCCCCCACCGCTCTCCCACGAACACTGCAGGCACTCAACGATGGCATCGCGCGCGGGTGGCATATCGGCGCGCAGGTTTTCGTTTCGCTGCGCGGGCAGACGATCGCGAATCTTGACATCGGCCAATCGCGGCCGGGCGTGGAGATGACGCCTGACACTCTGATGCTCTGGCTGTCGGCGAGTAAGCCAATCGGGGCTGTCGCGATTGGGCAGCTGATCGAGCGCGGGGTTCTGGCTTTGGATTCTCGGGTGGCTGATGTCATTCCGGAATTCGGCAAGTTTGGGAAGGAGCAGATCACAGTTCGGCATATTCTCACTCACACCTGCGGTTTTCGTTTTGGGGAGACGGGGTGGCCGGCCGCCGATTGGGAGCAGATCATCGCGCGGGTGTGCGATATTCCGCTGGAGCGGAATTGGGTGATCGGGCAGACGGCGGGGTATCACCCCAATACAAGCTGGTTCATCGTCGGCGAGATCGTTCGGCGGCTCGATGGGCGGCCTTATGAGCAGTATGTGCGCGATGAGATTTTTGAGCCGCTGGGGATGGATGATTGCTGGATCGGAATGCCGGCGGAGCGTTATGTCGGCTACGGATCGCGGATGGAAATCGTGCAGCAGATGGACAAGGGCCCGCCGCGGACGCTACCGCCCTGGGATCGAGAGGAATCGTTCACGCATTGCCGGCCGGCGGCCAACGGATGCGGGCCGGCGGCGCAGTTGGGGCGATTTTATCAAATGTTGCTCAATGGTGGCGAGCTGGAGGGGGTGCGAATTCTTGGTGCCGACACCGTTCGGCATTTCACTTCACGCCAGCGCGTTGGGCTGTTTGATTTGAGTTTCAAGCATGTCGTCGATTTCGGATTTGGATTTATCGTGAATTCCAATCGCTACGGGGCGGATACGGTGCCGTATGGGTTTGGGCCTTTTGCATCGGATGAGGCGTTTGGCCACAACGGGTTTCAATCGACCAGCGCGTTTGCCGACCCGCGGCATGAGCTTGTGGTGGTGATCATTCCCAATGGGACGCCCGGTGATCTCGCCCATGAAAAGCGATTGCGCGAAATATTAAGTGCGGTTTACCAAGACCTGGGACTGGCGGGCCAATAATTCAGCGGATTGCGATGCGGATTCGGCCGCGCGATGTTGCCCCATCGACATGACCCGAACAGGTCAACACAAGGGAGGCGCGGGCTATGCCGATGAGTAATGGGACGGGACACCAATTTGTATGTCTGCTGTAGCGACCTCACCCGATGTGCTCGAGCAGGCGCTGGCCGGGCGTTTGATGGCGACGATCGCCATCCGGCGCGACGACCAGCGGCGAGAGTGGAAGGTGCGCCTGTTGCGGGCGGAGGGACACGAGCAGGGAATCTGGGCGCAGCCGACGGCGGCGAATTACACGAAGAGCAATCCGCCGGAGACTGGCGCGGAGATTGAGGTCGCGTTTCATCTTGGCCATACGCGAACGTGCTTTCAGTCGGTTTTGCTGAAGCACGACAAGCATTTCTGGCTCAATGAGCAGATCATGCTTGAAGCGGTGATGCTGCAATGGCCGCAGCAGATTTTGGACGGAGAACGCCGACGGCATCCGCGCTACGCCTCGACCGATGACAGCCGCGTTTTCGCCAAGGTGTGGGTGACGGGCGGCGGCGCATTTGGCGTGGAGATTCCCGCCCGCCTGCGCGATATGAGCCTCGGCGGCGCGGGGTTTATCGCCCCGCTGCGCCACGAGCTTCGCGGCGTGCGCGCCGGCGAGCCGATCCGCATCGAGATTAATCAGCTTGGACGCGAGATCGAGATTCCCGCGTTCTTCACCGAAAACGCGGCGGTGGTCGGGAATAACACTTTCAAATTCGGCGTGCGGTTTGAGGACGATCCGGCGAAGCTTAAGCCGGAGATTCGCCAAACTATTGACGAGCTTGTGACGGACCTGGCGCGGCGCGAGGCGATTCGTGCCAAGGCGCGGGCGAGGGCGTGAATGTCCGCGGCATAGGCGGATTTATTGTGGCACGGGTTTGTAACGTTTGTAACCCGTGTCCGCGGTACTCCGCGGCATTTGATCGGACTTTCGCTTCGCTCCGTGCTGATTTGGTCGGAGTACCGACCAACGTCCCAGAGTACCGGGACACACGGGTTGCAAACCCGTGCCACATGAATGCCGATCATAGTGTCGTCTCACCGCGGCTTTTCTCCATCGCCACCAATGCCGTATGATCGATCGTGTCTATGATGCCAAGCGATGCCGCCGCGGGTTCGTTTGCCAAATCGACGCCTGATGCGCAGGCGGCGGTGCCGCTTTGCGTTGATCTGGACGGCACGCTTACGGCGGGCGATACGTCGTGGGAAGCGTTTCTGCTGCTGGCCAAGCATCGGCCGCTCGATTTATTTCGCGTTCCGGGATGGCTTTCCAAGGGACGCGGGTATCTCAAGGATCAGATCTTTCAGCGCGTGATGCCGGACGCGGCTCACTTCCCCTACCGGCAGGATTTGCTCCAGATGTTGCGGGCGATGAAGAACGAGGGCGTTCGCCTCGTGCTGGCGACGGGATCTGATCGGCGGATGGCGGCGGCGGTGGCCGATCATCTGGGCATCTTCGACGAATACATCGCCAGCGACGGCGTCACCAACATGACCCGCGGCCATAAGCTGGCGGAGCTGGAGCGGCGATTTGGGCCGCGCGGGTTTGATTACATTGGCAACTCAGCTCAGGACATCGTCCTCTGGAAAGGGGCGCGATGTTCATACGTTGTGGCGGCCAGCCCAAGCGTGCTGAAAGAGGCGCGGGCGGTTTGCCAGCCGACACGAATCTTCGAATATCCGCAAACCGGCTGGCGGGCGGCTCTACGGGCGATGCGGCCGCATCAGTGGGTGAAAAACCTGCTGATCTTTGTGCCGCTTCTGCTGGCACATCAGCTTCATGATCTGAATCGCATCAGGGCGGTGCTCTATGCGTTTTGGTCGTTCAGTGCCTGCGCGTCGGCGATCTATTTGATCAACGATTTGCTCGACATCGAAGCCGACCGGCGGCATTCCAGGAAGCGATTTCGCCCGTTCGCGGCGGGAACATTGGGCATACCGGCCGGCTTTGTGCTTTCGCTGATTCTCCTCGTCTGCGCGCTTGCCATCGGCGCCGCAGATTCGCGCGCATTTCTGCGCGATCTGATTCTTTATCTGGTGGTGACGATCGCATACTCGTTCTGGCTGAAGCGACTGCTGCTGGTGGATGTGATTATTCTCGCGGCGTTATATACCTTGCGGATTATTGCTGGCGCTGATGCGGCGGCGGTTGAGCTGACAATGTGGCTGCTGGCGTTTTCGATGTTTCTTTTTGTGAGCATCGCCTTTGCCAAGCGGTATGCGGAGCTAATTGAGATTGAGGAGGCGGGCGAAGTGGACGCGAAGGGGCGCGCCTATCGTGTGACTGATCTGCGAATCATCGAAAGCGTCGGGCCGGCCAGCGGATACCTTGCGGTGATGGTTTTTTGCAATTATCTGGACAGCGCCAGCTCGAACGTCGGTCGGCTCTATCCGCATCCGCATTTGCTTTGGCTGGTGGCGCCGATCATTTTGTACTGGATCACGCGGATTTGGTTCATCGCCCGCCGCGGGGAATTGGATCAGGATCCGATCGTCTTTGCGATTCGCGACAATCGCAGTTATTTCTGCGGCCTGCTGGCGGTATTGATCGTGCTGGCGGCGTCGTGGAGTCATGCATTGCCTTTCCTGGGGCAGTAGGGGCGAACCTTGTGTTCGCCCGGCGTCGCTCGACGGAAGAAGAGGGCGAACACGAGGTTCGCCCCTACGGGCGAATTGTGTAGGGGTGAACCTCGTGTTCACCCTGCGTCGCTCGCGCGGGAGCGGAGGGCGAACACAAGGTTCGCCCCTACTTGAGGAGATTCGATGCCCAATTGTTGCCTGATGCACCTTTCAGGCTGGGGAAATGTGCCGCGGCAGCCGGCCAATGTTTTCCGGCCGGAGAAATGGGCGGAGCTCAAGTCGATTGTGGGGCAGGCGCCTTCGTCTTCGCTGGTGGCGCGCGGGTTGGGGCGCAGTTACGGAGATGCCGCGCTCAATGATGGCGGCGGGGTCGTTCTTCAGACGCATCTGGATCGCATTCTCTCTTTTGATCCGCAGAGCGGTTTGCTGGAATGCGAGGCGGGGGTTTCGCTTGCGGATCTGCTGGACGTTTTTGTGTCGCGCGGGTTTTTTCCGCCGGTGACACCGGGGACGAAATTCGTGACCGTCGGCGGAATGATCGCGGCGGATGTGCATGGGAAGAATCATCACCGCGATGGATCGATCGCCGAGTTTGTCGAAAGCTTTGAGCTGATGACGGCGGCGGGTGAGGTGCTCCGCTGCTCGCGCGAAGAGAATACGGAAGCTTTTTGGGCCACGCTGGGCGGCATGGGATTGACCGGCATTATCCGCACGGCGCGGCTGCGGCTGAGGCGCATCGAAACTGCCTACATCAGCGCCGATTATCAGCGTGCCGCCAATCTGGATGAGGCGCTGGCGATGTTCGCGAAGGATGATCAGCGGTACGCGTATTCGGTGGCATGGATCGATTGCCTGGCGAGCGGCGAATCGATGGGCCGCTCGATATTGATGCGCGGGAATCATGCAACCGTCGGCGAGCTTGGCCCGCGCCAACGACAGAAGCCGCTCGTTCTCAAGCCAAAGCGCAAGAAGTCGGTGCCCTTTAACTTCCCGTCGTTTGCGCTGTCTCCGCTCACCCTGCGGCTGTTCAACAATCGCTACTACAAGCGATCGCGCGTTGGCCCGCACATCGTCGATTACGATACGTTTTTCTATCCGCTCGATTCCGTGCTGAACTGGAATCGCGTGTACGGCAAGCGCGGCTTTTTCCAGTATCAAGCGGTTTTTCCCGCGAGCAGCGCGCGCGAATGCCTTGTCGAATTGCTTGGCCGACTTTCGGCGTCGAAGCGTGCATCGTTTCTGGCCGTGCTCAAGGCGATGGGCAAAACCAGCGGCGGAATGCTTTCGTTTCCGATGCCGGGGCAGACGCTGGCGCTGGATCTTCCAAACGATGGGCCACAGACGACGGCATTCCTGCGCGAGCTGGATCAGATCGTGCTGAAATTTGGGGGGCGGGTTTATCTGGCGAAGGACGCCTGCATGATGCCGGAGTCATTTCGCGTGATGTATCCGCGCCTCAAGGAATTTGAGCAAGTGCGAGCGAGGCTCGATCCGCAGGGGCGATTTGCCTCCTCGCAATCCCGCCGCCTGGGTATTGGAGGGCCGGCGTGAGCACTCCCATCGCCTCGGAAAATTGGGTTCTCCTTCTCGGCTCAACATCAGGCATCGGCAAGGCCATCGCACGCAAGTGGGCCGCGAATGGCGTGAACCTGCTGCTGGCGGCGCGCGATACGGACGAGAACAATCGTCTGGCCGCCGATCTGGCGATCCGATTTGGCATCAGCGCGAAACCGATTGCGTTTGATGCGCTTGCCTTCGCTGAGCACGAGGCGTTTTGGAAAGAATGCGTCGCCCAGACGCAGGGGAATCTGCAAGGCGTGATCCTCGTCTACGGCTACATGTGCCCGCGCGACGAGGCGGATCGCGATGCAGAACTCGTGCGGAAAACGATTGAGGTGAACTACACGTCTGCCGTCTTGATCCTGAATCTGGCCGGGAAGGAATTTGAATCCCGTAGGCGCGGCTACATCTGCGGCTTCTCATCCGTCGCCGGAGATCGTGGCCGCCAGAGCAACTATTACTACGGATCGTCGAAGGCGGCATTCAGTGCGTATCTTCAAGGCCTGCGCAATCGGCTGTTCAAGAACGGCGTGAGCGTGATCACGGTCAAACCCGGGTTCGTCGATACCGCGATGACCTGGGGAATGCCCGGAATGTTTCTGGTCGCGACACCCAAGAAGGTAGCGACCGATACGTGGAATGCGGTGAGGCGGAAAAGGTCGGTTCTTTATACGCCGTTCTTTTGGCGGTACATCATGCTGATTATTCGGTCGATCCCTGAGTTCATTTTCAAGCGGATGAAGTTGTGAGACTCCTGCGCGGTGGGTGTAGTCGCCCATCATCTGCCGCTCGTGGTGGGCGAGTACACCCACCCTACAAAACGGCACCGAAGACTTGGCGGTTGTGTGCGGCCGCCACGGGCATGCTAACGCAAGCCCATGCCACCCAATTTGAGTGCTAGAGCAAAATCGGGTGGCATGGGCTCGCGACAGCGTGCCCGTGGGCCTTTTGTGCTTTATGGTGTGGCCAAGCACGTGACGACTCAGAATGACGCTCTGTGCGTTCGAAGAGTTCTACGTTAGCCCGTGCATGGTCACTACGGCACAAACGAGCGCCAGCAATAATGGCCCGATCCGCGCCCACACCGGAACCTTATCTCGCGACTGGCCGATGATGCTCGGAATGGAGATCGCCGCGGCGATCAGGACGAACGGCTCGTAATACCGCTGCCACGGATTGGCGGCGGCGGCGCTGGCGGCGATGAACGCGATGACAGCGGCTGCCCATATCCATCGCTCGCGCACCGGCAGTGCCGCGAGCCAGGCGGCGATTACCGCGCCGCCGAGCGCGGCCAGCGCGATCATCAAGATCGAGCGATTGAGAATGTACGGTACATGGCCCGCATCATGCAGAGCCTTGGCGGCGTTCCAAAGTCCGGAGAATCGCCGCGCGGAGGTGTCGTAGGTGGTATTTGGAATAATTCCAACGACAGCGCCAATGAGCGCGCCCATGATCGTCGCTCGCCACTTCAGCCCCCCGCCGACGAGGAATCCGCAGTAGAAAAGTCCGAGGAATCCCATCACCGCCAGCACCATCGCCGGCGCGGCGAGGTTGCCGCCGCTGGTGTAGGAGATCTGATTCGGCGGGACCAGATGTCCATGCCACAAATGCCGGAACCAGAGTAGGACGAGGATCGCCGGAAGGATCGCCAGCGACATCATCGCGCCGCGCGAGATTGCGCGCTGTGAATCTCGTTCGCGCGCCGCCCCAAAAATCGCCGACACCAGCAACGGCGCCGCGATCCACAGGTGAATCTGCCGCATCAGCACCGTTGCCAGGAGGACGATGCCGCCGAGCAGATAAGTCCAGACATCGACCTTCGGCCGCAGTGCAATCAGCATCGCGGCGGCGACGCCCCACCACCCGGCGTTATCGGGCAACAGAAAGACGCCGGAACTAAAGACGTAGATCGAACAAACAATCGGCAGGCAAAGAGCGAGTGCCGAAACTGTTTCGATCCTTCGGCCGGTGTACAGGCCCATTGTGATCAGCAGTCCGGCGGTGAAGAGCGATCCGATGATCCGAAGCGATCGTGTGTCTGTAGAGGTGAGCCGCCCGATCCATGCGACAAACAGGTGATACCCAGGCGTTGTCGAAGAGCGGTAATCGCTCAGATCGGGGTGCGGCCATTGCGCGACGAAGGCGCGGATGACGGGGAGATGCCAATCGTTTTGATCCGCCGCCCCGCGGCTCGAGCGGCCAACATCGAGCGCCAGCACGGCACACAATGCCGCGAGGAAGCCGATTGTTAGAATCGCCGCCACCGCCAGTGGACGCCCCTCTGCCGGTTGAGGCTCGGCGTGAAATTCGTTTGTTTGCTTCGGTGAAGATGAGATCACGGATAATTCCAACTTTGCGGCAAACCGCGGTGCGGGTCAACTGTTTGCAATTGTCGAAAAGATGTTAGCTTTAAGTCGTGCTCTGGAGCTATCCGCGCGGATCGGAGCATTGAAGACTGGCGAGGGATTTGCGGATGAAGCCAACCTGTCCGATCTGCACAAGTCCCTCGACTCCCGCGTTCGCGGCTGGCGAGCATCGCATGTACCGTTGCGATGGGTGTCAAACCGCGTTTGTTTTTCCCTTTCCATCCTCGGCGGAGATTTCCAGATTTTATGATCGGTTCCACCTCAGCAGCGAGGCGGGCGGTTTCTACGACGAAATTGAAGACCGGATGCAGGCGGACTTCCCCGCGAAGATCGCCCGCATCATTGGACTTTCCGGAGGGAATCCGGGTCGCCTGCTGGATGTGGGCTGCGGCAAAGGATTTTTCGTGAAGGCTTGCATAGATCGGGGCATCCACGCCGAAGGGATCGATTTATCGGTCAGCGGGGTCAGGCACGCAACGGAAGTTTTGGGCGTGAAAGCGATCGCCGGTGACCTGGCCTCGTTGAAGCCGCAACTGGGGATATTTGATACCGTTACTTTCTGGGCGACGATTGAGCACCTGGCTGATCCGATCGGAATGCTGCGGCACGTCCGGGATGTTCTCAAGCCCGGTGGGAGAATTTTTCTTAGTACTGGAGTCGGCGCCGACTGGCTTGATCGGCTGCTGCCCGGAGTGACGCAATGGTACGATCCCCCGCAGCATCTGTTTGTTTTCTCGCTGGATGGTTTGCAACGTTCGCTTTCGGCGGCGGGATTTCAGATTGAGGACACGGATGCCTGTTTCGAGCGGACCCGATTGCGCAAACTGATTCGCATTGTCCGCGGCGCATTTTTAGCCGCGAGCTTGCGGGCTTGCGCGGAAGTGGGCCGGCTGCGGCGCGGCGAGTTTCCCATGACACGATTTCCCCTCGGGAATCACATGAGCATCGTGGCGCGCAGATCGGACTAGATCGGCTTCATCTCGCGCGCCTTGATCACGCGCGCCGGATTGCCGGCCACGACGACCGCGTCAGGCACATCTTTCATCACAACGGATCGCGCGCCAACGACGCTGTTATTTCCGATGGCAACGCCGGGGCCGATGAACGCCTGCGCGCAAATCCAGACGCCGCTGCCGACTTTGATCAGCGGACGCTGCAGCGGGAGATTGGGCTGCGTGTAATCATGCGTGCCTGCGCACAGGTAGGCACCGTGGCTCACGACCGAGTGAGCGCCAATCTCCACCGGCCCAAGATTGTAAACGATGACGTCGTCACCCAACGCCGTCCATTCGCCGATCGACAGAAGCCACGGGTGAAACACCTTAACCGTCGGGCGGATGTTGGCGGTCGCGCTGATTTTTGCGCCGAAGCATCGCAGCAGCATCCGCCTCCAGGCCGGCAGGCGGCGCGGGCTGAAGCGGAAGAGCATCGCCTGCACGATCTCCCAGATCGCGCGGCGTAAATATTCGCTGGTGCGATACGGAAAGGGGGCGGTTTGGTCGCAGCGCTGGAAGATGGGTGGATCAGGGACAGAGCTCATGCGGCATCCGCATCGAGATTATTGGCGGGCCCGGACGACCGGCTGGCCGCGCGTTGTTGCGCGGGCAATTCCGGTTCGCGAATGCGCCCAAGCTTTTCGTTATAGAGCAGGCTGATCATGTATTCATAGCAGGCCATCAGCCGCGCCAGGTGCCATCCCGCGCGGCCATCGAGGAATCCCAGACGAAAGATGTACATGTACGCCCATCGCCAAAGGGGCCGAAACGGCAATCGCGGCCAGACTTTGCGGCGAAGCCACTGGCGATAACGCAGCGCGTCGCGAAAGAGACTGCGCGACGGCGCGCCGCCGCCCTGCCCCGTGCGCGCCTTGATCCACTCGCTGCTCTCCATATCGGCATAGCGAATGTGCTTTTCGAGGTATTGCCAGATGTTTTCGCGACGAATGTGAAGCAGCTCGCCGCGCAAATACTCGGTTGGGCCGTCGCAGATGACGTGCTCGTGAACCGAGCGATTTTCGTAGCGGGCAGCGCCGCGGCGAAAGAGGCGCAGGTTCCACGACGGATACAACCCGCCGTGCCGCACCGCTCGGCCCATGAAGAGAAGGACGCGGTTGATGTAATACCCGGCGGCGGCGGAATTGCCGCGGATCTTGGCTTGTATTTCGCGGCAGAGTTGCGGCGTGATGCGCTCGTCGGCGTCGAGGATCAAAATCCATTGCCCGCGAAACGGAAGATTCGCCAGGCCCCAGTTCTTCTGGTCGGCGTAGTCAACGAATGGGTGCTCGACAACCGTAGCACCGGCCTGGCGCGCCAAATCCTGCGTGCCGTCTTTGCTGCACGAATCCAGAACGAAGACCGGCCCCAGCTCACGAGCGTTGGCCACCACTTCCGTGATGTGCTCCATCTCGTTGAAGGTGGGGATCATCACTTCGATGAGGACTGGATCGGCTGTTGCTGCTTGAGTCATGCGTTCACCTCAAGCAGCAGCCGTTGCGTGGCGGCTTCGTTTTTCTGGGTCCAGGGCCGCTCGAATTCCCGCATTTTCAGATCGATCCAATATTCGTACATCGCCACCATCGCGCAGTAGTGAAATCCGGCTGATCCGTCGAGCCACCCTCCGGAAAGAAAGTATGAATGCAAAAACCGCCAGACGCCGCGACCCTTGAGGAAATAGCTCACGTTCTTTAGCGCGCGGCGGCGTTTCATCGGATCGCGGTTGAGCAAGGCGCTCACCGGAGGCAAGCCCTGGCGGCGCACCTTCGCGCCCTCCTGCGCTTCGCGGCTGCTGTAGTAGTTGTGTTTGCTGAACCAGCGCACCAGGCCGCTGTTAAAGCTGTAATGCTCGAAGTGTTCCTGAAGCTCGCCGATCGGCCCATCGACAACCGGGTGGATGTTGGTTTCGCGAACCTCGTACGTGACGCTTCCGGGCCGTACCAGACGAATAATCCAGCTCGGATAGCTGGAGGCATGCTTGATCCATTTCCCGCGAAAGATGTTGCGATATCGCGTTCGATACGCAACGAACGGATTCGCCGGATCGCTGGTCTTTTGAATGATCTCTTGAATCAGAGGTTGCGGAAGCCGCTCGTCAGCGTCGCAGATGTAGAGCCACGGATGGCGATATTCAATCTCGCGCACGCCGTAGTTTCGTTGCTTGTATTCGGTGTCAAAAGGACGATGAAATACGCGGACATTTGGAAATTTCCTGGCGATGTCCACGGTTCGGTCCGTCGAGCCGCTGTCCAGAACCACCAGGTCGTCGCTGAGGCGCGAGCAGGATTCGAGACAGGAAGCGATGTTGGGCTCTTCATTGAACGTCAGAATGACGACGCTCGGCGGATCGCCGGCAATTGATTGAGCCGCGTCGGTGTTCATTGACCCGCTCTCCGACGAAAAAAACCGATCAAAGGCTCGCGCGGGATCGTGCGTGGAGGCCAGTCATTTCCGATCTGATTCACGATTCTCCTCAACCCGCGACAACCGAAGTATAGTTTGGCTGCTGGTTCAGGGCGAACCAGCGCCCTTGATTGTTTATCGACCGGAGCGACTAAGTGACATCGGCCAGTTCACCGAACTCTTTGACGATAACGCAGGCTTTCGCCGCCGAGGATACCCAGTCCCGTAAGCTCCGGGTCGTCTTCTGCTGGCCGGAGGTTTCCGGCTATATCGCGGCCTGCTGGCGGGCTTTGATGGCGGTGCCGGGGCTGGAGATATCGATCATTGCGCATCAATCCGGCGTCAGCGGTTCTTTGTCGGCCTTCAACCAGAATGTGGTGGCGTCGCTGCCTTGCCGGTTATTGGACGTGAAGGAGCGCCTCGACGCGAAGCTGATCGCGGAGCTCGTGATCGAAAGAAACCCGGACGTCATTGTGTTGCCCGGCTGGGGCATCGCAGCCTACCGCCAGCTCATTGTCGCGAACGGTCTTTCCGATCGGCGCTTTGTCATGTTCATGGACACGCCGTTCAAGAACACGCTGCGGCAGAAGCTCGGTCGCTTGAAGCACGGAAATTACATCGATCGAATGGATGCTGTAATGGTAGCCGGCGAGCGGAGCTGGCAATTCGCGCGAAGGCTCCTCAAAGTCCCGGAGCAGAAGCTTCATCGCGGAATGAACGGGATCGATTACGACGCCTTTGCGTCGGCGATGCCAAAGCGTATGAGCGATGCGACCGGCTGGCCGCGCCATTTCCTCTACATGGGCCGATTCGCGCAGGTCAAGGGATTGGACGTGCTGGCTGACGCGTACGCCCAGTATCGGTCCAACGTCGATAACCCCTGGCCGCTGACGTGTCACGGGAATGGTCCGCTGGCGAATCTTTTGAATGGCGCGGGCATCATCAACGGCGGATTTCTTCAGCCGTCGGAACAACCCGATGCGATGAGGCGCTTTGGCGTGCTGGTTCTGCCAAGCACTTACGAGCCGTGGGGACAGGTGCTGGTGGAGGCGGCCGCCGCGGGCATGCCGGTCATTTGCACCGAAGCCTGCGGCGCTTCGCCGGAAGTCGTGAAATCGTATTACAACGGCCTGGTGGTTCCGACATCAGATGTGGCAGCGCTGGCTGCCGCGCTGCAGTGGATGCATGTGCATTACGAGGAACTACCGACGATGGGCCAGCGCGGGCAGGGAATCGCCGCCGCTTATTCCGCACAGATGTGGGCAAAAAGATGGGCGGCCATGTTTTATGCGGCCGCCCGACGACAATCCTAGCGAGATGGCCTCGCGATCCCGTCTCACCCGTAGACCGGCTCTTGATCGACCTCATGAGCTGGAATGAGCCCGTCTGGTGTCTCATGATCCGCAACATTTTGCGGCTCTGTTCCACTGAAGTGATCCAGCCCATCTCGGACGAAGGCGAGAAGCGCCAGGTAGATAAAGAATGAGAAAAGCAGCGTGGAAAAATTCGCGATCAGGTATCCGTCAAAGAATGCACCGGCGAGTGTCGCAATGACCGCAGCCGCAGCCATGTCGAATAACAGCTTGTCATCGCCGAGTTCGTTTCGCCGCGAACGCAGGGTAGCCAGGCTATGCACGATCATCCCAACGCCGAGCACAAGCGGCAAAAGCGCCATCAAACCCGCGTGAGACGCCGCGACGAGGTAAGAGTTCTCTGATCCGACGCTGGCGCTGCCAATTCCGAAGGCGGGATTTTCGAGGAATCCGCGAAGCAAGGTGATCCAGATGGCGGTGCGATTGTCTGTGAGCGTGAACGCCCGCCCGATGAATTCGATCTTTGATCCGTAAAGAACCAAGCCACCATAAACGACCAGCCCAATCACCGTGCCGGTGACGAGAAATGATCCCATTCGGCGGCGAAACATCACGAAGAGAATGATCAGGCATCTGAGTGCGCCGCCGCGCGAGCCGGACCAGACCAGCATGACCAGCAGAAGACCCGCTGTAGCCGCCGCAACGATTCTCCAGAGCGGTGATCGCTCCTTGCGGACGACCAGGTAAAGGGTGGCGGGCAGGCCGGCGGTGATCGCCTCGGCAGCGAAGTTTGGATTGGCAGCCGTTGCCGTCAGGCGCGACGCCATGATGAATCCGCTTCCCGATGCAATTTGTGCGGCCGTTCCCACGACAAACAGGACCGAGGCGGCGCACAAGCATTTGATTGCCGCGTCGGCGTCGGAAACGCTTTGCAACCAGCGCGAGACACCCACAACCATGACCAGGAAAATCAGGGCATAGTCAACGAACTCAAGCACGCCGCGGTCGGTGCCGCCGCCAAAAATATCCCGAAGTGAGACGGCAAATTCACAGACGCAAAAGACAAGTGTCCCGCCAAACCAAAGCCGTTTGCGCCAGCTTCCGCCCTTGGTCCAGATCGTCGGTATAATCAGCAGAAAGAGAAAAAAGGTGATAAGCGATCGGCTTGCGCTGTCCAATGACTGCAAGACGCCGACTAGGTCCGGAAAGTGAATTTCGTGCGGCCGGCCCAGACCGGCGATATATACAACCAGGGCCAACACGACCCACTTGATGCGATCGAACACGAAGAGCGCCAACGGGAGCAAAAGCAGAAGGACGAGGGCCACGATCCCATGCGGGCCGCGCATCAGCTCCAACAGGCCGCTAAAGTGATAGGTGAGGAGATCCATTGCTGCAATTCGCTGTACGAGGCGCCAAAGAATCAGGTTCTATTCTGCCATATGGTTAGCGTCGCGGCACAATTGGGTACAATGGTCCGGTAATGTGAAATTTCGATCAAGCAACGCGCGAGCGGACGGTTCATGGAAGAAAATCATCGGCTGTTTGTCGAGGCAAACGTTGGCAGGGCTGGGTTGGGAAACATGCTTTTCCCCTGGGCGCGCGCGGAAATCTTCGCGAAGGAGCACCGCTGTCCGATGCTTGCGCCGCAGTGGATGCAACCCAAAATCGGCCCCATGCTTCGGCGCGAACGCGATCTGCGCTATTACACGGGACTGTTCAGCAGCCGCGGATATCGTCGCGGCCTGGGCAAGCTGCTGGTCAAGCTGCGGGCCCGGCGGGTGGAAGAAGGCGAATTCCACGATCAGCCGACAGCCGGCATAACCTTGGTCACATTCACAGGAATGCAAGGCGACTACGAGCCGCTTTACGCTCATCGAGAATTCGTTGCAGCCCGGTTGCGCGAGATCCTCTCGCCGCGCTGCAAGGAATTGCTGCAAGCACAGGAGTCCGATGGATACATCGGTGTGCATGCGCGCTGCGGCGACAAGGCGCCGCTGGAATACGGAAAGCCGTTTCCCGTCCCCAACTCGGCAAGCCGACTGCCGCTTCAATGGTTTGTGAACTGCATCAACAACATCAGGCGGATGATCGGAAGACCGGTTGCGGTGAAGGTGTTTTCTGACGGGCGAGAGTCTGAGTTGAAAGAATTGTTGTCGCTGGAGAACGTGACGCTGGCGCCTTCCAATCCTTCGATCGTGGACATTTTGTTGCTGGCGCGCAGCCGCGTGCTGGTCACGACCGGCTCATCGAGCTTCAGCTCGTGGGCGGCGTTTCTCGGCGGCATGCCCGCTGTCTGGTATCCGCAAAGCACGTTCTGGGCGCCCACACTCTTGCAGCGGCTTGGCGCGAAAGACCCCGCGGCACAGCCGCAAACCACGCTCACCGGAGAATTGCCGCCGAGCTTTGCCGCCGTCCTGCGAAATACTTTTTAATCCGCCCGTTCCACAATGATATTGCAGCCAACTTTGCGGTAAGGCCGGTATCCCTTTGATTGCGCAAATGTCTCCAGCTCGGCCGCGTGCTCTCCGGCTTCGAAGATAATCAATTTCGGCCGGAATTGGGTCCAATCTGCGCTTTGCAGGACGGACAGATCGTGCCCTTCTGTGTCCACCGAAAGCAGATCGACCGGCTGCTGCCCAAGATGTTGAGGCACGAGCTCACTCAACGGTTGCACCCGCACCTTATATTCCCGCATCGTTACTCCGCCCCAACTCATCACTTCGCGCATGCGATCGGGATCGAAAGTGGACAGGCCGGCGACGTCAAATTCGTAGAAGGTCAACTCACCGGGTGTCGAGGAGACACCCATGTTGAGATGAATGTCTCGCGGGCGGAATCGGCGATGGCGTTGTGAGAGCCGCGGATTAGGCTCGATCGTCAGCCCCCGCCAGCCATGGCGATAGAGGAGGTAAGTATTACTGATCTTGATGGGGTAGTTCGCTCCAACATCCACGTAGACGCCTGCCCTGCCGCCAAAATAATCGCGGACAATCCGGTCTTCTCCGTGCTGGCTGAACGTGCCCCCGACCCGTCCCTTTAGCTGCCACCAGCGCTCATCCATTTCAAAGGCGAGCGGCTCCAGCGGCGTCCGACGGATAATCGAAATGAGTTTCTCGCGCATATTCATTTAGCTGATCGTCGGCAGCGCCCGCCAGTGGTCAGTATCCGTTTGCAACTCGGGTCCGGCGGGCAATTTCAAAAGAGCTCGTCTGATGCGATAATAACCCAACTCAGGCCGATATGTACTTTGGACCGGCATCGAAAGGTTGGAATGGCGCAAATGTACCGATGGTTGAGCGCTCGCGCTGGGCTTATTGCAGACCGATTGGCTGACCAGCGCGGGGCGGCATGGCCCAAAACGACTGCCGCTCCTGAGCTCATTGAGGAGTTGCGCCATGCGGTGGGCCTCCTCTCACAGGAGTCGGAGGGCGGCGGCCAACGCGAAGAGTTCTGGAATTCCAGTCTTCGTGAGCTGCGCGATCTCATCCAGCATGATGATCCTTCCCGATTCCTGCGCTGGCCGGTCATTGCCAAAACGATGTTCGTCAACAATTCGCTGACCTCGCTTCGGCAATGGCGCTGGCTGAAGCGCTCTGCGCAGCGCGCGAGGTGGCTCGGCGCGCTGGAGGAGAATTCCATTGGAGATCCCAAGCCGTTTCTACTCAACACCCGAACCAGTGGAAACCAAATCAATCATACGTACCACCTGGCCCAGTTTGAGGACAAAACTCACCGATCCGTTTCGGAGGCGCGGTTAATCCTGGAGTTCGGCGGCGGCTACGGAAGCATGTGCCGCCAGGCTCATAAGCTGGGTTTTCGCGGGCGATACATTATCTTTGACCTTCCTGAATTCAGTTGCTTACAGCGATTCTATCTGAAGGCCATCGGCCTTCCCGTCGCCGCCGGCATAAGTGACGCGGGACAAAATGCCATTGCATTGGTTTCCAATCTCGCGGACCTGAGGCAAACACTGAACCTCGTATCGGCGGAACTGTCGCCGCGGATGTTCATTGCAACCTGGTCTCTCAGTGAGGTGCCGGTCGAGCTTCGACGCGAGATTTGGCCTTTGATCGAGCGGTTCGATTCGTACCTCGTAGGGTACCAAACCGCGTTCGGAAGCACTTCGAACACCGAGTACTTCGGCCAATGGGTGCGCGACAACCCGACTGTCAAATGGAACAACTATCTGGTGCCCGCGATTCGCCGATTCAATTGGTATCTCATGGGCACGCGTTGACGATTTGCGGCGATGGGTCGATCGGCACGGACTGCTTGGTCCTGTCTGTACACACACCTGCTTATCCGCGCTGGACGCCGGCGATAAATGACCGGGGCAATGCAAGAAGCTCCAGGAACATTTCTTTAGACGTCGATCGGATCGCCAACATACTTGCAGCAAATCCGCTGGCGGAGCCGATCAGCAATGCCGGCATCGCTCCCAGGCGCACCGATACAAAGTGCGCCGCGGCGAAGCCGACGGCGCCCCCCACCAATCCGCTGAAAACCGGCGGGCTCAAAACCAGCTTGACGGCCTCGAGCCCGCGTGAGAACCATCCTGCGGTCCCGCCGCCAATTGCCACAATCGCAATTCCCGTCTCCATGATTGAATAAAAGATCGCAACGCCGACCGCCATGCTTGTCGCCGCGCCCAGATGTGCCGCGAAAGTAATGATTGCCAAAAATCCAATCGCGCTGATCGCTGCACTGATCAGATATGCGTTCAATCGTCCTTGCGCAATTAGCAGGCTTGTCGATGGCACGCCCAGCAGGCGGAAAGCCGTTCCGATGCTCAGTGCCTGGAGGGCCGGGATCGCTTCAACCCATTTCTCGTGCCAGATCACCCGCAACAGCGGATCAGCGACGCCGGCCTGGAGAAAACACAACGGAATGCCTATGGCGCACAAATACCGTGCGGCCCTAAGAAATCCGCTCAATTGACGGGTTGAGTCTCCCCTCAAGTGCCCCAGGACCGGAAGCAGCACGCCGGCAAGGCTTTGGCTCAGGAGCGTCAACATCTGCGATGACAATTGAAAGGCAAAGAAATAGATGCCAACCTGCTCGACAGAGTTGGTTGCGTCCAGAACAAGGTAGTCGCACTGCCAGACGACCTGGAAGAGCAAAAAGGTCAACGTCAGCTTCCAGCCATCTCCAAGCATGACCCGCCAGCGCGACCAGTGTGGCTGGCGTAAAATTTTAACGGGCGACAGAAAGAATCCGGCTGAAGCACGCAGAATTGCTGCAAGGAGGATTGGCAAAACAAGTGCGTACGGACCGAACCCCAGGATCGCCAGAACGATGCTTGCGACCGTGGAAGCAATCGTCATTAACGTGTTCAATCGAGCGATCAGGACAAATCGCAGATCCATCGACAGCTTGGCAAAGGGAACGGCAGCCGGCGCTGTGATCCAATAGCCGAAGCTCATCAGCATCAGCGGACCTATCACGCCCGTGGATTTGGCCGACCAGACCGCGCACATCAGGCCCGTCACGATCACGCAAATGAACCCCAACACCATCTCGAGCCAAAAGGCATCCGCGCTCCATGCCGCGTAGCGCTTGGGATGCCGCATCAACAATTGGGCGATGCCGAATTCCTTAATTTGCGCCGGAAATATAGATGCCGCCATCGCTGTCGCTGCCAGACCCATGTCATGCTTTGACAGATTCCACGCAACCACCACCTGCCCGGCAAACGAAACGCCTTTGACGATCAGCGATGAGATGAAATTGGATGCGAGCCCGCGGGCGGCATGATGACCGTAGGTCGGACGTGCGTTTTGCGGCGCCGGCCGGGGTAGCTCGGTCAATGGTTCGGCGGGCGGGTCTGCCATGTCGTTATGTCGAGCCGTTTCTATCATGTGGGGCGGCCGATCCCGCCATTTCAATCATCGACGCAATCCCAGCCCGTACAAATAGGCCGGCGTCGAAAACCGCCTTCATCTTATCGGCCCTGTGACGATAGCCCAATCGCGATGTCGTCCAGCGCGGCGGCCATGCTGGCGGCTGTCTGGCCCCACTTGAACCGCTGCACGTTCTCAAAACCGCGCCGGCGCAGTTCGCCGGCATGATCTGGATCGGTCAATACTCTTTGAATGGAGTTGCCGAGTGCGGTTGGTTGATCCGGCTCGACCAGATCGGCGGCGTTGCCGCACACTTCGGGAAGCGCGCAGATATTCGCCACGATCACGGGCGTGCCGAACGACATCGCTTCAACCGCTGGGATGCCAAACGACTCGCAAACGCTCATGAAGACAAAGCACCTTGCCTGCTGATATCGCTGGGCGACCAGCGCGCCATCGATCCGTCCCTCGATGATGACGCGATCGCCAACACCCAGTGAACGCGCCAGCTCAGATAGTTCTTCGCGATAAGCCGGCGCGACGTCGCCGACGATTCGGTAGACCAAGGACTCAAGTCCCGCCCGCTTCACGAGCAATGCCAGCGCGCGAATCACCAGCGCCTGCCGCTTGTATGCGGCGACGTTGCTCACCGTTAGGATCTCCAGCGGCCGGCTCGCGAGGGCGGGCCGGTTCGCATCGGCGCCTGTCAGCCATTCATCGGGGACGCCGTTATAGAAGACGCAATCGCGCCGCGGCTTTAGGGAAAGACGCGAGCAAATCAGGTCGCGCAGATACGCGCTGGTCCAGCCGACGCAGGCGGCCGTCGGAAGCGATCGCGCCTGCACGCGGCGTTTGAGCGCCGACAGCGCGCGATCGCGCCAGCCGTTCCATGCGATCGGCTGATATGGAAACGGATTCTGGCAATGCGCGAGTGTCGGGATCGGCATCCCCGGGATGACCGTTCCATTCAATTGCACGATCGCACCGATATGATTCTGCAGTGACCATTCGGCAAGCGGCCCTCGCTCGTATCGCGCCCGGGCAAATTGCCCGCCAATACCTTCACACTTCAAAGCCGCGACACCCGGCGCTTTCAGCCCCCGCTCGAGTTCCTGATGCATTGGATTTTGTGGATTTAGCGCGATTGTAATTTGCCAATCGGGCCGCTGCATCGCCAGATGATTGCTTAGCTCGCGGGCGACCGTTACGCCGCCGCCCCCGCCCACCGATAGCGCGTTGACCAACACATGTCGAGCCTGACCCATTATGGAAATCGCCTCGTGTACGAGTCCGATTGCACTGGCTGTTTCAACAGATCAACCATAAGCTAGCGCTTGAGTGGTCGTGCGCTCACTCAAAGTTGCACCTGGGCCAGATTAACGGCTCAGAGGGATTCCACAAGTAAACCACATGGCCTCTATTATCTGATTCGTGATGATGTTGAAGCAGCAATACTACGATCGGACCACCAAGGGCCAACGGATCTCCCATCTCACTCTGGCTACAAGCTGGGTCTATCTCATTTCGCTGGTGGTGATCTGGATTCTGCTTTACGCGTTGGGCGATTCGTGGTGGTTCGCAACGCTGCTTTTGTTTGGCCCGCGCTGGATCTATGCGCTGCCGCTGCTCGTGCTCGTCCCCGCCGCGCTGATTCTGCGCCGGCGAGCCTTGTGGCTGCATCTGGCGGCGGCGTTGGTCGTCGTTGGGCCGATCATGGGTCTGTGCCTGCCGTGGCGCGTTCTGTTCACGAGGAATTCCTCCGTACAGCCGTTGCGCATTATCACTTGCAATGCGCATAGCGATGAGCTGGATCGGAAGACATTTGGGGAATTCGCGGACCAGACGAAGCCCGACATCATCTGCTTGCAGGACGTGCATAAGAAAGATGTGGCAGCCCTGTTCGGCGCGCCGTGGCACACCGCCGGCGATGGCGAGCATTCGCTTGTCAGCCGATTCCCCATCCGCACGAGCAGCGACGTCGCTCCGGAACTGACTCATGTGCCTTTCGTCGATCGATTCGACGTCGAGACACCCCAGGGCGTCATAACGATTCTTAACATTCATCTGACCTCCCCTCACACCGCTTTCAAGAGCACGCTGGAAGGCGTCCCCAACGCCGCTCAAAAGATCGACGACAACAATCAACAGCGCGAAAACGAGATGCAGCTTCTCCACGCCTACCTGCAATCAATTCATCACCCGATCATCCTCGCCGGCGACTTCAACACGCCTCTGGAAAGCGCCGACTTTCGCCACAATTTCGGCTCGCTGGGCAACGCCTTCACCGTCGCCGGCACTGGATTCGGCCTGACCTATCATTTCGGCGGCACCAACGCCCGCATCGACCACATCCTCTTCAGCGATGCCTGGCAATGCCGCCGAAGCTGGGTGGGGCCGAATGTCGGATCGCCGCACCGGCCGGTCATCGCCGATCTCTATCGGCGGCAGCAGTGACAATTTCGGCGACGAGTCTTGTCCCCTCCTCCGGTACTCCGGGCGAGGGTTAGGGTGGGGGCCGTTTGCGCAGACGATGCCAGTCCTACACAACCCCCACCCAGCCCCTCCCCCGGAGTACCGGAGGAGGGAGAAATACCAGCCGCCTAAAGTATCACGCAACCCGCCGTCTTTTCGCAGCCGCTGCCGGCACTTCAAAACCGCCATCGCAGAAGCTCGGATCCGTAAAGGACCAGGATGGCGATCGTCAGCGCCGTCATGATCTGCCCGCAAAGCACCATCGCAATGGAATGGCTGAACCGAAGGTAAAGTTGGAGCGCGCGGCACAGGCGGTAACTGAAAATCAGCCATGCGAGCAACGGCACGCACATCATCTGGATGGCGATCGCCTGTTCTGCGTGATCTCTGGGTATTGTGCCAATGGCGACGATCCATGGCACCGCAAGGATGGGCAGCGCCAGGCCCGCCCACATCGCGATGTCAGAGCTGTACAAAACGCATCGCAGAACATGAATCTCCCGCACCTTCGCGCGAAACATCGAGAATTGGTAGACGAAGAAGCTGGCCGCGCTGAGCAACGGCCACGCAAACGTCAGCAGCCAAAATGGAGTGGACATCATCGCGGCATAGCTGAACAGTTCGACGGAATTCCTGCCGTAAAACGGCTGTTCGAGGTACAACATCAGAGCCACAAAACCGGTCTCGCCCACGCAGGCGATCGCCATCGCGATCAGCCAATAGACGAACAATCGCTTCGGAAATGACGGCTGCACCGGCGTGAGCTCGCGCCAGAATTTCCCCGGCCGCAGGCCGGCGACCGCGGTCTTCCAAAACGCCCGCGCGCGCCGGCTGCCCTGATGCTCGAAGACGAACCGATGCTGCCGCCGCGTGGGGTTGAGAACTTCGTCCCACTCGAATTTGAAGCCGCACTCCGGACAGCGCGGCTCGGGAATCCCGCGCAGGTTGTATTCGCACAGCGGACAAAGAATCTCATCAGGAATCGAATCCCAATTCGGCGGCGTCGCGACATCAATGGGCGGAGTTGTTGAAGGCATATCGAGCCGTCTCCTGAATCAGGTGAAGAATATCTCGATTACTCCGTGCAGCCCCGAAAAAAATGTAAGCCCCGGCCCGGCCAGAAGGATCGCGCCGACGACCACTTTCAGAGGGAACGGCAGCATCCCGCGCTTGATTGCCGATCCCCAATCCGGACCCGTCAGCAGCCATAACTGAATAATGGCAAGCCCGGGCGTAAGGAAGACGGCAAAAAACCACAATACGGTCGGAGCATAAAGCCAGCAGAGGATGCCGAGGCCGATATTCAGCAACTGCCGAACGACGAAACCTGCCGAGACATGCAGCCAAAACCGCTCGCGCGGTGGCGGGGTGCGGTAATCTAAAACTTTCCGTCCAGGCGTTGTGGAGGGCATCGAGCCGTCTCCGGAATCAGGTGAAACCGTAGCCCTTCATTTGCCGCCAATGTTGTCTCCGGCCGCGCTGAGTGCTTCGCGAATCACGCCGACCCTGGCGGCGCCGAGGATGATATTGGTCGCGCCGCGCTCGCCCCACTTTCCCGAGCAAGGTTTGAACATGGTCGGCGCCATCTTTAGAACCCGTCGCTGCTGCGTCGGCGTCAGCTTGACCATCGCATGCCGCTCATCGGGATAGCCGAGTGTGGCAAAGATTTTGCCGCCGAGGCGAAAGTCAGGGTGATCCATGTGCGACGCCTCGATCGCGCCGGGCAGTTTCAAAGCGAGTTGGCGGAATTGATTGGCGGTCAAGGGTGCCACGCAGTCATGACGAAACAAAGGGGGCGAGGTTGCAGAAAATGCGGCGGGCAGTGCCCGCCCTACGCGACGCATTCAATCGTAGAGCGGGCACTGCCCGCCGTTTTCGTGCTTCGCGGGTGTGCGGCGACTTAGCATGACTGCGCGCTCCCGATTGGCCGCCGCTGCGCCTGTCTCGTCACAACTCCGGAATCTTCACCTTCTCCCCATTCTTCATCGCCGACTCATGCGCGCACAGGCCGACCATTGTCCAATTAGCGCTGGTCGGTGCGTCGGGGAAAGCCGGCTGTTTGCCTAGGACAGCTTGCAGGAAATGATGGACCAGATGCGGATGGCTGCCGCCGTGGCCGCCGCCTTGGACGAATGACAAATGCTCGGCGTCCTGGATCGCCGCCGGTTGCGTGAAGCGGCGGATCGGTTCCGGCAGGCGGCTCGCATAGTCGGGCACCTTCGTCCGCGTGGGAATCTCCGGCTCGGGCTTGCCGAGCGTGTGGATGATCGGCTCCTCGTTTTCCACCTGCTGCCACTCGAAGCTCTTCTTGCTGCCGAACGCGTCGAAACTTTCGCGATATTGCCGCGCGGTGTCGAAGAGGCTGCGCGTCACCTCCGCGCAGACGTCGCTGTTCTTGATTTTGAACGTCGCCGTTTCGATCGCGAAGGGGCTCTTGTAATGCTTGATCAGATCTTCGCGGATTCGTCCGGAGCCATGGCAGACGACATGCTCGGCCATTGCGGGCTGGCCCGGCTTGCTCACCAGCGCCAGGCACGGGCTGACGCAATGCGTCGCATACCACATCGGCGGCAGGCCCGGCCAGTAGCTGGGCCAGCCTTCCATATCCTGCTGATGACTGCCGCGCATGAACTGGATGCGGCCAAGTTCGCCCTTCTCGTAAAGTTCCTTGACAAATAAATACTCGCGGCTGTAGACGACCGTCTCCATCATCATGTAGACCTTTTTCGTCTGCCGCTGAAGCTCGACGAGCCTGCGGCAATCCTCAATGCTCGTGGCCATCGGAACGGTGCAGGCGACGTGCTTCCCCGCCTTGAGCGCCGCCAGCGATTGCGGAGCATGATCCGGGATCGGCGAATTAATGTGGACAGCATCCACATTCGGATCCTTCAGCAGCTCATTGTAATCGCTGTAACGGGTGTTGATCTTGAATTTGTCGCCGACCTTGTTCAGCTCGTTCTTATCGCGCCGGCAGATGGCGTACATCTCGGCATCGGGGTGCTTCTGGTAAATCGGAATGAACTCTGCGCCAAACCCAAGACCAACGATCGCCACGCGCACCTTGCTCGCCATAGCGCCTCCTTCGCGGATTGAAGACGTTCGATGAACCTATCGACATGGATTCAAAGGCAAGGGCGGGAGTTTGTCAATTTGCCGTTGCTGGACCAAACGAAAGGGGTCCACGAGCTTACGGAGTTACAGAATCCTCACCGGCGGCTTTACGTACCCACGACTCAAAGTTCAAGCGGCGAGGGTCGTTTGCTTCCATGATCGAATCAAGCTCGGCGCGGACATACTCCAAATCCAGTGAGCCGTGATAGGAGGAAAGCAAATCCTTTATGTCGGCTTCGTCGATCGGCCTGGCCGAAATCACTTTCATCACGATAAGCCCTTCAGCCGCACTGACGCGAACCGAGCGTCCCAGAATTGGTGCTTCCACGGCACGATCCAGCACGTGAGTGTATGCCGGAAGGGGGGGCCGCATGAGGTCGATAAGAATGTCCTGGAACTGAATCGTCGTCAGGCCATCATCGCGAAGCTCGCGGATGTTTTTCAAGAGCTCGACGGCAAAGCCGCGTGCTTCGAGGGCTTCAAAGAATGCGGGCATCGCAATCTGCGGAAGGGTCAGGAGTGCATCGATGTCATCGGTCGTTCGGACACGCGTGTGCTGAATCATCGCCAGTCCGCCGATGATCGCGTAACGGACCTGACGACTGTCGAGCACCTCGATCAGTGCATCAAAGGCGCGGCGTATCGTCGGCCCTGTTTGCGGCAAAGAGTCGTCGGTATTCGGCACGCCATTGTTCCTTTTCTTGCAGACGGGCGGCCCGCGCCCGCATCCGCCGCTCGCGGGCGGCCGGGTCGGTCGGCGCCATGGCGCGGGCGGCATCTAGCAGGTCGCACAGCGCCAAAAACCGCTCGGTGGGCGTCCGCGCGCGGTTTATCGCGATCTGCCGGAGAATGCTCTTATCGAAGCCATTGCCGCCCGTCATCGCCATAACCCTTTCAAAGGGGCCGTGCGCGTTCTGTAATCGATCGATCGCCGGCCAGTCAGGACAAGTGCCGACGCTACCGAGTGCCGGAACGCTTAATCTGACACCACAAGTTTAGCTTCCAAATGCGAATCGAACCAATCTCCAATCATGAGCGTCGCCTGTAGGGCGGAATTTATCCCGCCGATTTCTTGGTTCTCGCATGATCAGTGTGCGATCAAACCTTATTCCAATCGAACTCGATCCCGCCCTGCCGCGCGCGTTGCTCGAGGAGATACAACCGTCGCAGGAAGATGGACACGTCCTGAACATCGCGGCGGCCCAGCCATGCGCCGGCGAGGCGCGGGATTGTCTTGCGGCGATTGACGATTGGGAGGCATTGAGGATTTGCCAACTGGCCTAAAAGGCCGCCGGCCCACTGGCGGACGCGCCGGCTGGGGACAGCCTTGGCCTGGTTGGGGATGTCGGAGCGCTGGTTGTGCGGGATGTCGGCCAGCGCCGGATAATGGCGGCGGAAGAGCAGGTCGTACGTTTCCCACGTGAAGCAGTCGTACTCGTTGCGGAAGCGCAGATCGACCAGATTCCAGAGATGGAACGGCATCACGGCTTCGCTGATGTCGAAATGTTGCGTGAAATTGTTCGCCAGATAGCAGCGATGACCCAGATAAAGGCTCAGATAAAGATTCGGCTTGCCCAGCTCCGTGCCGGCGTCGGTCATGCGGCGGAGCACTGAAATCGCTCGGTCTTCGCAACGGCGCGCGAACGCGGGATCGAGAAGATCCAGGCGGTTATTAGCCGCCTGGCGATGCCGCGATTGCACGACCGTCAGGTCTTCGGTTGTTTCGCGATCGAGCTTCCCGTCGCGCCGGTCGGCGGAGCCGCGCACCAGCGAATCGCCGAGGAATCCGCTGATGAGCGGAACGCCCGGGCGCTTGTTTGCGACGACCCACGACACCTGTTTGGTGATCGGAAAGCCGGCGGGCGAAAAGCCGAACGGCTCGTCGTAAATGTTCCAGCGCGAGCCGTCGGTGTTGATCACTTCCAGCGGCATCTTCAGCGTCTGGGCCACGCGCTCGGCGACGAAGGCGTCGGAATCGATTTCCTTGACGACCGTCGCCCGCGCTCGATCGCCCAGCTTTCGCTTGCTCATGGCTGCGACGAGGCGGCTATCGAAGCCGCCGCTCAGCGCGATGTTTAGATCGGGGATGTCGGCGGTGAGCAGATCAAACGCCTGCGATACATTGTCGTGAATCGCATCGGCGATTTCCGTTCGCTGCGGCCGCGCTTCGCCGCCGATTGGGCGGTGATAGCGAACGGGCGTGGTGCTCGCGCCGCGGTAATAGGTGATGGCGGCAGGCGCGGGGCGATGCAGATCCTGCATGAGCGTGTCGTCGCCGCACTCGTAGCCGTGCAGAAGCCATGAGCTGACGGCGTCATAGTTGAGCCGCGATCCGCAAAGACCAGCGCGCCCAATCGCCCAGACATCGCTCCCGCCGGCAAACGCGCCCGCGCGCGATCCGACGAAGAACGGCTGCAAACCCAGCGCATCAGTGACGACGGCGACTTGCCCATTGAGCCGATCATCGACGAGGGCGACGAATGTGCCGATCAAATCACTCAGGTCTGCCGGCCGGCGTCCAATGACGGCATCGACCAGGCGCGGAAGAAGCTGATCGCTGTTCCATCGGCGATGCGCGGCGCGGCCCCACAGGTAGGCACAGCATTTTGTGCGACGATCATTGAAGGTAAGCACCCGAGCGCCCGGGCCGGACACCACTTCGAGTCGAGTCGCGCACTGGGAAGCGGGGTCGAGCGTGATTCGGTTCGTTTTGGGGAAGGGACTGCGGAATTGCTCGGGGCGATCGCTGGGCGGTTGCCAGGCAAATAGTGCGTTGTAGCCCGGCGGCGGAGTGGGATTGCCGCCGAGAACGACAAGCGAAGCATCAGCCGTCTGCTGATCCGTGAATGTTTCGGTCATTTGCCCAAGCAACAATTGGATACTCCGATCGTGTGGAAAGGCGGTAGTGAATCATCGTCATTTGTATGGGCCGCCTTGATCGGCGGTGCCGATAACTGCCACAGTCGGGGCAAAACCGGGCGCTTCAGTAGGGTGGGTGTACTCGCCCACCACGAGCGGCAAATGGTGGGCGAGTACACCCACCTACACGAGCCTCGGAAGCGCCCGAGCCACGTGCGCACGCCGGCCGAATGCTTCGGAGTAACCGTTTTGAAAATGCGGCGGGCAGTGCCCGCCCTACGCGCCTGAAAATGTTGGCGGTTGTCTACGATCGCCACGAGCATGCTGTCGCAAGCCCATGCCACCCAAAAATGGCATGACCACAGAAGTGGGTGGCATGGGCTCGCGACAGCGTGCCCGTGGGGATTTCAGGCTTCGCGGGTCCGCCGAAGGCGCGTGACTACGTCGTATGACAATTTCCTGTTGTGGGTATTCGATGCGTTCACACCGCCCTATCGCTGATACAGCGGCAGCATCTTGTACGAAATGCTCAGCGTGAGAAGGGACATGCTCGTTGTATAGGCGCGGCCGGGTCCTTCGGGCGTCTGGGGCCAGCCGCCATCTGTTTGCTGAAGCTTCAGCAGGCGGGCGCTGGTTGCGTTTGAGATGGCGGAGAGCATTGGCTCGCCGCTTTCGAATGCGGCCAGATTCGTGCAATAGAGGCCGTAATACATGTACGGCGACCCCTCCTCCACCCGATGCGTCATCAGATATTGAGCGGCCTGCGCG
This sequence comes from Humisphaera sp., assembly GCA_036276235.1. Lineage (GTDB taxonomy): Bacteria > Planctomycetota > Phycisphaerae > Tepidisphaerales > Tepidisphaeraceae > JANWHF01. The sequence goes on from DATBDZ010000070.1 coordinate 29,019, forward strand.
GCGACCTTGCGATGCGATTCATCACGCGGATCGAGAAGCAGCAGGCAGATCACCGCCACGCCCGTGCAATTGGGATTTGCGGCCTGGTGCGGCTGATATGCGAAACCTTTCGCCGCTGTGTCCTGGCAGCGCATCACGAACTGCAGCGAACGGCTCACCGCTGATTTTGGAATCTCAAACCCCGCATCCTGCGTCGCGCGCAGAGCCATCGCGTTCCAGCCAGTGAAGGGGAGATCGCTGTCTGTGGAACTTGGCGCGGTCCCCCAGCCGCCGGAAAAATCCGCCGACTTGCGCACGTTCTGGGCGCTCAGAATGATTTGGACAGATTTGGAAAGCACCCGCGCGATTCGCTGGCGTTGCTCTTCGTTAGGCTCCACGCCATACGCTTCGGCCAGCGCGAGCGTGGCAATTGCCTGGTCATACATCGGACGATCGGATGGCCCAAACGATCCATCCGACCGCGCGGCGGTAAGCATGTAGCTGATCGCGCGGCGAACTGCGGCGCCATATTGCCCAACATCGGCGGTGTGCCCAGCAGAGAGAAATGCGCCCAAGGCAAGGCCGGTCATCGCGGGTTTCTGAGCGGAGCCGAATGAGCCGTCGGGGTTTTGCTGAGCCGCAAGAAAGCTGAGGCCGCGCGCGATTGATTGGTCGAGTTCTGTTGGGGGAGCGTCGGCGGCGAGTGCCAGCGAATGTCCGAAGAGCAGGATGCCGAACAAAACCAACCGCCAAAGAAGCGCACGCATGTGCTCCGCCTTTTCCCCTCCCCCGGTACTCCGGGGGAGGGTTAGGGAGGGGGTTCTTGCGAACGGCGCAGCTTCTACACGACCCCCTCCCCAACCCTCCCCCGGAGTACCGGGGGAGGGAGAAAAGCTACAACCTACACGAGGTTTTCTCAGGTTCACTTCGGCTTCTCCTGGGCCTTTTCCAGCGCCGCAAAATAAAGCCGAAGATCCTCCTCAAAGCCGGCGGGATCGGGCGCGGCCAGCGATGTATTGATTTGATCGTCGCCGCCGGCGCGGAGCTGGCCCCATTGACGCGATGCACTGAAATTCGGATCGAGCGGCGCGGCCAATGTCGGCGGATGATCGCCAGAAGCCGCCGGTGTGGCGTACGCCGCCTGGAACGTCGGCAGCAACGCGAGCCGTTGCGAAGCGGCGCGCTGAATCGCGCGATCCCATGCTCGCGACAGCGCGAGCGTGGCGCTGGCCTGATGGAGGCGCGCGGTGCTGAGATCGCCCGGCGAGCGGAGCATTGAATCGGCAGCGGCGCTGGCAAACCATCGGGCGGCAATCAGCGGATCGCGCGCGATCAGCGCATCCTGGGCACGGGCAAGCTGCGCCTGGGCGGCGTCAATCGCTTGCCGCGCGTCGGCGGCGGCGCGTGCCGTGCCGGATACGTCACCGGAATTTGCCGCTTGCCGCAGGGATTCCAAAGCGTCGGTCAAGCCCTGCTTAATCCAATCGTGCGCCGCGGTCGCCTCGGGCGCGAATGGCTCCAGGCGATCGGCCAGATCGGCGGCGGCGCGCGGAAGAATCGGATTCAATAACTGCGTGAGCCGATCTGCGGCCTCGGCGGCGTCCTGCGCGGCCTGGCGGGCGGCGCGATCGGCGGCATCCTTGCGCTCAGCAGGCGCGTTGTCGGCATCGACCTTCGCCGCCTGGGCGCGCATGTCGGCATCGTGGCGCGCCGGGACGGCCGATTCCACCGCCGCCAGCGCCTGCGGCATCGCCGACAGGTCTTCCTGCGATTTCAGCAGCGCCGCTGTCGCGCGGCTGCGCCAATTGGAGTCATCCGAGTTTTGCGTCGCCGCAATGTTTCCTTGCTGATCGCGCTCGATCTTGGCGATCGCATCCGCCACCGAGCGCTGCTCCCCCGCCAGCCGCGCGACATTCGCAGGATCTGTGGCGGCAATTTCCTGGCTCAATTGCTGCTGGCTGCGGCTCAGGTCGTCGGCGGCATTCGCGGTGGACATCGCTCGCCCAATCGATTGATGCGCGCGGTCGATTTTCTCCACGCGATCTTCCACCCGCTGCGAAAGACTGGCGGCGGGAATCGTCGCCGGAACGAGCCCGCCCGGCCTCAGGCCAATGGTTTGGCGGGCATTTTCGACCAGCGTTCCGGCCAGAAACTCATCGAGCTCCGAGGCGCGGCGATAGTTGCGATCGGCCGCCTGCGATCCGGCCAGCAGTGCCGTCAGCTCCGCTTCGGCGTTGCGCGCCTGGATCGACGAGGCCGCGCGACTCGCCGGCTTGCCCGTGCGCAAATCTCCGGCCCACTGCGACAGCTGCGTTCGAGCCTGCTCCGCCAGCGAAGATTGCGTCATCGGCCGGGTGGTGGCCGGCTGCACGTTGTTCGCCTTGTCATGCTGAGCTTGCAATATCCCCAGCACGTCCGGCAGCGATTTGATTGCAGCCTTGGCCGCTGCTTCTTCGGAAGTCAACTGACTTTCGATATTTGCGACAGCCCGCGAGCCCAGGAGCAAATCGGCGCTCCATCGCGCGTCGGCGTCGAATCGCACCGCCTGCGCGTGCGCCGCGGCAAGCAGGCGCACATCAAAGCCACTGCGTTGCTGCGCGTCAGACGAAACGGCCGTTGCCCATTGCCGCGCGGCCGCGGCAAAGTCGATCGGCCGCGCCGTGTTAAGGTACGTGTTTTCCTGCTCGACAAGTGCTGCAAAGCGCGATTCCAGATCCCCCCCACCGCTGGCAAGGTGAAGCTCCGCTTCGCTGGCGTGAATATCATCCCGAAGATGGCCGAGCATGCGCTCGCGCAAACCGGAAGCCGCGCCGGTGCCGAGCGATTGCTGAAGCATTCGGAGGTTTGCGATGTCGCCCAGTGCCGCTGCCGCGCGCTCACCGCTGGCGGCAGTGCGAATTTGCCAGGCCAGCCGCCGCGCGTCGGCAAGGGCCGCTGTGATCGGTGCGCGTTCGGCCGGGGATTGCGACGTAGAGCGAAACAGCTCGTCGGAGCGAAATGAAAGCGCCTGCGCCAGATCGATCCATTCAGCCAGCGCGACGTTCAACGCAGTGGATCGGCTGTGGACGACGACGCGCATCAGCGATTGCGACAGCAGCGACGCCGCCTCCGAAGCGCTGGTGAGATGCCGCGCCGTGCGGCCGGCGCTGTAGATTCGCGGCGCGGCGCCCGGCTCTGCATCGATCTCCACCTCATCCATCGCCCCCGCCGCCGCCTCGACTTCGTTAGCCACCATCTGCGCCAACTGCGCGGCCGATGCCAATTCATTGGCGCGAGACTGTGATTCAAGACTGACCGCGTTTGGCGCAACGAGCATCCGCAACGGATCGCTCAAGGTCGTCTGGCCCGCGCCGTCCGTCACCGCGATGGTCACGGCGATGGTGTCACCTAGCGCAACCTTCAGCGATCCCACGTCAAAGTTAACCGCGTCATTCTGATTGCGGCGATCGCCCTCAATATGCCACGGCATCTGTACTGGCGGCCCGTCGTTCACCGCGGCGCGGAAGGAGACGGCCTCCAATCCAAAATCGTCGATCGCTTGGTAGTACAGCGGAACCCGGTCACCCGGATTCACGCAGATGAACTGGCCCGCCTGCTGAAGGTGAACGATCGGCGCATGATCGGCGGTCGCATGAATGCGCAGCTTTGCGGGGCCGCTTCCGGCAATGCCTCGATCGCTCGTCAGCGAAATGTCGTACGCCGCGTCGCGGCGAATCGTGAAGGTGACTTGCCGCGCGTTCTCCTGACCGGCCGGCTCCATCGGCAGGGTTTCTGCGCCCATCCGCATGGCGGCGGATGCAAGCGGCTCGGTCGCGATCACCGTCAATAGAATTTCTGTTCCAACCGGCGCTTCAATCGCACCGGTCGAATTGGCGGCGCTGAACGGCGGCTGCCCGGTGTACGCAGGAAACGTGTAGCGAATGCGGAACTCTGAAACGGCCGGCGGACGTTTGACGCGAACCAGATATTCCGGGCTTTTCGCATCGCCGGCCGTCACGATATACCGCAGATCGCGCTCGACCGATGCCAGCGTCAGGAAATGATTCCCATCTCCCGCCGACTCCATCGTGAAGTTCGACCAGTGCGCGCCGTCGTCATTCACATGGATCCAAACCGCCTGGCTGGAAAGATGCTCGGTTTGCACTTCGACGCGCAATGATTCGGCCACGGCCACGTCGCAATCGCCCGGCGTGACATGAATGCGCGTGGTTGTGACCGCCGGAATCGGCGCCGCCGGATCGATCGCCCGTAAGAGCAACTGCGGCATTCCCAGACTTGGGATTTCGATCAAAACAATGATGACGACGCCGATCGCGGCGCACATTCCCCACGGCCGAAGCGATGGCCGCGCCGAGAGAAGATATTGATGCCTCCGGCCGGCGCTATGGCGCTCGATGTCGGCGACCAATTGATCGAGGATTTGCGCCGAGCCGCGATGTTCCGGGGCATCGAGCAATTGAGAAGTGACGGTCACCAATCGCTGACCAAATCCGCTCGTGTGATCTTCGACAAACTGCGCGACTTGCACCCAATCGACCGGCCGCCGCATTTGCCCAAGCGGCCAAGCCATGATGCCCAGCGCGGAGATCGCGCCGATTGCCAGCAGCAGCCCGCGAACGGTGGCCGGCAGATGCAGCACGCGATCCAGCCCGCACAGCAAAAGCAACCAAAGCAAAAATCCAAAGATGGCCCACCCGAGCGATCGCATCAACGACAGCCGGCGATAGCGCGCCAGCGCCCCGCGGAGAAATCCGCGAATCGACGGTGGCAATTCTGAAAGGGCCCGCATAAAGATGGAAGTCCGATTATATCATCTTCCCGTATGCATCAGGCCAAACCGGCGCGCTTGCGAATGGCCCATTCGATCCCCAGGCAGCCGACGATGAAGCAGAAAAGGATCGGGCTGTCCCACAGCCGAAGCTCAGCGACGCGAACACGCGAATTGCTGATCGCAAACAGCCGATCGGGCAAATTGCCAATGCGATCGATCGTCATAAATTCCCCGCCGGTGGCATCGGCGATCTTGCGAAGCATCCGCTCATCGCCCGAAAGGTCGGCCAATTCCGCTTCATCGTTGGCGGCAATGTGCAATGGGATTTGCACGGAAAATGTGGGCCCGCGCGGATTCGGAACCGACCAGCGAAGCATGTACTGGCCGATCGGCAAATTGACCGTTCCCGCGAATCGTCCACTGCCGGCAGGACCGGTCGGATCTAACGGGCGCGCGGCGAAAAGTTTTCCATCGCGCAGGATTTCGAGTTGCTCGGCGCGCGACGTCCCGAGCCGCTCATCTGAAAGCCGCGCTCGAATGTGGACTGTCTCGCCCGGCTCGGCGGCGACCTTGTCGGCATCCAACGCCAGTCGATCCGTCCGCGCGAAGTACGGCGGCTCAGATGCGTAGGTGATCAACTGTCGCCAAAAGTGATCCTGATTGCGCTCGCCGATCTTGTAGCGCCACCGCCAGGTTTCATTGGTTCCCAGGAAAAACGCGCGGCCAAGGCCCACGCGCATCTCAGTCAGCACCGGAAGCCGCGAGTCGGATTCAACCAGCAGCTCATGCGCATCGGGCTTCCACGATTCGGCATCGTTCACGGGAAGTTGCACGAACCGGTATGCGCCCGGCAGTTGCTCCCAATGCGAGTTGATGGCATCCGCGGATTGATTCTCTCCTTCGGGCGGCCGCAGGGCATCGAGCGATTCGCCCAGTTGCGATGGAACAAAATGAAATTGCGGCGCCGCGCCGGGCCAGACGCGCCAGGCGGGCGTGTACGAAAAAACGCGGTACGGCAACAATTTGGAAACGGGGATCGGCGCCGCCTTCCCATATTCCACCGGCAGATGTGAGCCGGCGACGAGAATAACGCTGCCGCCCCTGCGCTCGGCCAACTGCTCCACTTCATCCCATTGCGCCGCATCAAATGCGGCCATCGGCGGATCGAACAGCACGAGCACATCCTGCGCTAAAATGTCGCCGCGCGCCAGGCCCTGCAAGCGGCCGCCCGGCCTGATCGTGATCTCGCGCACCTGCAACTCCGGCGATCGTTCCAACGCATTGCGGACAAACTGAAAATCCCATCCGGGCGAGCCAGCGATCAGCATCACATGCATTCGCTGCGGCACTACTTTCACCCAGCGCTCGATCAAATTGTTGGCATCGCTGATTTCTCCTTCCGCCTTGTTGAACCACAATCGCAGCTTCTGCGCGCCAATTTGCGAGAGCTCCATCGGAAAATAAGCCGATGCCCGCCGCCCTTCGCGGATGGCGGCGGTCTTCACCTGATCCTGCACCTGAGGTGTTTGAAGATGCACCTCGACATTCATGTTGTTGATGCCTTCATGACGAAGATCGGCGCGCAGCATGAAACGCTGCCCCGCGAAGACGGCGGAAGGGATCCGCACGGTGGCGAAGCTCAAATCGCGCGGCGCCGCCGGCGCGGCGGCGGCCACGGTGAATACCGGAACGCCGCCTGGCGCGAGTCCGGATACCACCGTCGAATCTCCGCTCACCTGCCGACCGTCCGAAAGCAGAACAATTGCCCGGACATTTCGCCCCGTCGCCACCTCGGAGATAGATCGAGTAAGATCAGTCGTGTAACCGTCGGCAGAAGCATGGAGCACTGGTTGTGTCGCAGCTTTAGTCGGGACATCCAGCGGCTGAACCGTGTCGGCAACGCTGAAGACCTGAACGTCTGCTTCTGCACGAAGGCGTGATAACAAGCCGCCCGATCTCAAGAGGGCCGCGCTGGCAAGATCGAAGCGCGACATTGCCGCCACTTCGTCGCATGCCTGCCGCACATCCGCGCGCGATTGGTAGAGCTGCTCGTCGCTGGCATTTTGATAAAGCTGCACGGCATCGATCGCCCGCGAAATGTTGGCCGGCAATTCCGTCTTCCACGTTTCGCGCGCATCGATCGCGGGAATCGGAGTCAATGCCGCCAGCCGCAGGTGAAGATCCGATTCCGGATCAACCCCTTCGGCGCGTGTCGACAATGTGTGAGCGGCCTCGGTGTAGTCGGCATACGCACGATGCACGCGCGATTGGCGCAGATCGATTTCCCGCCCCGAGACCCGTGCATAGTCCAGATCATCCAGCGCCGCTTTCACCGCCGCCGCCGAGGAGCGCACGCGCTCCAGCGCCGAGGCAAGATTGGATCCCACATCCGTCCGCGCGCCGGCGGGAAGCTTCTGCAGCGAATCCGCCAGCGCCACAAGCTGCGCGGGCGAACGGGAGTTATCTGTCACGCTCATGCTGCGCGAGCGATCCAGCAGCACGAGGACCGACCCGCGCTCGGCGGAAGATGCCGACCGCACCGCCACCGGCTTCAGCAGCGCCGCCGCCAGCGCCACGACCGTAACACCGCGCAGGATCGGTAGCAGACCGCGCCACGGCCAGGCGACATCTCGAAGCTGCACGGGATAAAGCCAGACGATCGCCGCCAGCACCAGCGCGGCGACGCCAATCGCAATCGGCGCGGATCGCGGCGACTGGAGGGATATCTGAGCGATGATGATGGCAATTCTGAACTGCATTGCTTTGCACTATTCAAACCGCTGCTTTACTGCGAGGACCGTCATGCTGAGCTGAGGTACTCCGAAGCATCTGGCCGCCTCGCGCGAATGGGCCGGAGCTCGCGAGTACCTGCTCTGAAATTGCTGACAGTTGTAGGATTCGCACGCCACGGGCATGCTGTCGCAAGCCCATGCCACCCAAAACGGCGCATGACCACAGAATTGGGTGGCATGGGCTCGCGTAAGCGTGCCCGTGGCGTCTTTTATGGTTCGCGGGTGTGCCGCTGTCACATCGTCACTCAGCACGACAGTTCCTTTCACAATTTCCCCGACCGCATCGCCGACCGCGGCGCGCGCGATTCTTCTCCTACGGACGCATAAATTTCCAGCGGATCAAGCCGATCACCACTCTCCGCTCGCTCGCCCTGCTCGCGCGCTTCTCTGCCGCGTCCGTTGCCGCCAATGGGTATTGACCAATGGCGCGCGATCAGCAGTTCAAGGATGATCAATCCCAGCACGCCCGCCAGAAGATAGGCCCACACTTCGCGTCCTTCGCGCCCGGCCGCCATGGAATCGCGCAGGGGACGGACGGACGGATCGAGTAGCTGGAAACCAAATGCTTGCTCCAGATGTTTCCATCGATCATCCGTCAGTTGTGTCAGATCCGATTCCTCGCGTGGCGGGCGTACGATGAAATAATGAATCTGCGGATCGCCATTGCCCTGGCGAATGCGCACCTGATATTCGCCCGGCTGCTGAGTGTCGCCGTAGCGAACCTCCGGCTGCGCGGTGATGCGCACGATGTCCAGTTTTTCCGGCCGGCCATCAGGTCGAATGAGCCGTATCTCAGAGGCGGCCAGGCCCGTCATCACTGGCAAGCGGATCGGCTGACCCGGCAAAAGATTGGCGCTGCCCACACTTCCGCTGGCCAAATATCGCACCGCCGATTGAACGAACGGCAGATAGAAGTTGGAGAGCGGCATGGTCGTCCAGTCGGCATCAAGGGCCGTCGTCATGAGCAAGACGCGGCCGCGCTCGGATCTGCCTTCAATGAGAAACGGATCGCCGGTGAGATACCACGCGAGCGGCGTGGCATCGATTTGGCGGGCCTTGGCCGGGAAGTATCGCGCGACGGTTGCCGCCGGCGCTTCGAATTGTCCGCGAAGAAATGCGAATGCCGGATTTTGCACGTCCCAACTGAGCAGCGTCGTGGCTTGCGAGCCATCTGATGGCGTCGGCGGCTCGAGCCGTGCTGGAAGAATGCCAGCACCGTCGCGATAAAGCATTGCGTTGTAATCGTCGCTTCGGCAAAGGCTCCCCGGTGCAACGAGCAAGCCGCCGCCGGAATAGACGTATTGCTCCAGTGCTCGCGCCTGCGCCGTGCTGAATTGATCAACGTTCGCAAGAATGATCACGCTGTATTGCTGTAGCGAGCGATCCGCCCATTGGTCGGCAGCGATGGCCGTCACATCAAAGGGATCGCCATTTGCGATGTCCGATGCCGCGCGCGGGGCAAGCGCCCAGGAAAGGAAATCCGCCGCCGCGCGAAAGTTGCTGCCCGGCCCGTCGCCGTCGATCACCAGCACATGAATCGGATCGACGACATTAACTACCGATTCCAGATGATCGTCTCCGGTGTAGCCGTTGGCTTTCAACCTTGCGGCCACGACATATGATCCGGCGCGCTCGAATGCGATGGGAATGTTGACGGTCGTCAATTGATTCGTTCCCAGATTTACGCTGCGCGAGATTGATCCGCGATTGCCGGAGACGGTGATCGTCAGCGGCATTCCGATGCGCGGAACGTTGCCGTAATTGTGGATGGCTACTTCCACTTCAACCGGCGCGGCGGTTCCATCGGCGCGGCGATAGTGGATCGCCGGCCCTGCCGCCAGGCGGATCGACTCGATCGAAACGTTGTCCGCATCCGCCCCGCCCACGGGGAAGACGAACATGCGCGCCTCGCGCTGGTCGGCGGTCGCTCCTTCGCCCGCCGACAGGCGCCTGCGCCAATCGGCGGCGAAGCGCTCATCGATCTCCTTCCAGCTCAGCGCCTGTCGATCGCAGACAACATAGACATCGCGATTTGATTTTTCGTATCGCTCCAACACATCGGCGGCGCGGATCAGCGATTCCTGCAGATTGGCGCGGCTGTAGCCGATGCGCGCTTCATCGATGCGTGTTTCAATAGCGCGAAGATCGCCGGTAGGCTCCAGATCAGCCTCACTCTGCGGCAGGCCCATAAGAATGAGGCAGACGCGATCGCCGCTTTGCAGCCCGCGCAGAATCTGTCGCGCCGCGGCCTGCGCCATTTGGAATCGCGTGCGGCCGTTTTCGTCGTATCCCATGCTGGCCGAGCAATCCAAAAGCAGGGCCGCGGTCACGCGTCCGCCGGGCGCCGCGCGCGCCATCCGCCCCTGCACCACCGGCCGCGCCAGCGTCACCGCCAGCAGCGCGATGATCCCCATTCGCGCCGCCAGAAGAAAATACTGTGCCGCCCGCGCCGCCATTCGCTGGCGCGAATCGGCGCTTTGCAGAAACATCATCGCCCCCCACTCCACCTGCTTGTAGCGCGCGCGGCTCAGCAGGTGCAGCACCAATGGCAGCACCGCCGCCCCCAGGCCAACGAGCATGAGCGGGTTGAAAAACATGTTCGCTACAGCCGCCGATGCAGAAACGATGTGATCGATTCGATCAACAGCTTGTCGGTCACCAGCGAATGAAATTCGACACCCAGCGCGCGGCAAACATCGCGCAGCTCCTGTCGATGCCGCGCGAAGTTTTCCAGATAGGTTCGCCGCGCGATCGCCGGCTCGCGTATGCGCGGCGTCTCGCCCTCCAACCCGGCGAATCGCGTCCAGGATCGAAACGGAAAGTCCAGCTCATCGCGATCGAGCACTTGCAGCAGGATCGTCTCATGACGATCGTGCCGCAGCCGCGACAACCCCGGCCGCAAAACGGAAACCGGCGCGAACCCATCCGTGAGCACGATCACCAGCGACCTTCGCCCCAGCCGATCGGCAACCTGCTGCATCGCCAGCGGCAGGTTCGCCTGCCCGCGCGGGACCGCGCGCTCCAGGACATCAATCAGCCGCGAGAGCTGCGCCGTTCCCGCCCGCGGCGCGATCCATTGCTCGAGTCGCTGACCGCACATCGCCAGCCCCACGCTCTCCGTTTGCGCGAGCATGAGATACGCCAGGGCGGCAGTCAGTCGGCAGGCATAATCAAACTTTGTCCCCGACAGCTCCCCATACGCCATCGACCCACTGCAATCGAGCATCAGCACGCAGCGGAGATTCGTCTCTTCATCGTACTCTTTAATGTACGGGCGATCCGTCCGCCCAAGCACGCGCCAATCCAGCCGCCGCAGCTCATCGCCGGGCGTGTAAAACCGATGCTGCCGAAACTCAACGCTGGCCCCCTTCACCGGACTTCGATACTGCCCGGTGATCGCGCCCTCGACGACGCTGCGAGCCGAAAGCTGAAGATGATTCAACTGCTCAACAAGCGTCGGCTCAAGGTATCGGCTGACGAAACTCATTGCATGTAATGATACGAGGGAAAGCCCGCGCATGCGCGTCGGAAGTGCTCCAGTTGGAAGCGCTCCAGTTCCCTCCTCCGGAGTACCCAACATTTTGCATCTGCGCCCGAAGTCCTTGCTTTGGGGGAGAATGCAGTTGCTGGATTTTTGTCCGCTGCCTTCGCACACCGTCATGCTGAGGTACTCCGAAGCATCTGGCCGGCTCGCGCGAATGGGCCAGATGCTTCGGAGTACCTCAGCTCAGCATGACGGTCTGTGTTGGAATTGAAGATGGCAACGTGCTTTACGCTGTTCAGGCGAAATCTTGGGAGTACCGGAGGAGGGGACAAAACTTCGCCTCTCGCAAAGGTCATTCCCGCTTACAGCGAGGGCGTTTACCGCCCCGCGCTCTGCCCCGGCTTCGATGTCAGCGCATCCATCAACGGCGTCGCATGCCCGAGCACATACCACACGCCACAGGCTAGCGCGATTCCTAACAGCGCCACGGCAGCCGCGCCATATAGCGCTCGTCGGCGCGGTCCAACAATTGGCCCAGCCGCGGGGCGTTGCGCGACAGTTCCGCGCGAATCGACGAAGTTCGCGAGTCTCACTCCCAGCACGCGCAGATCCATCTTCTGATCCCGCGCCTCGGCGATGAGCTGCCCCATCTCGCCGTCGGCTTCGCCGCGCTCTTCGACGATTTGGGCGAGGAGCGAAATCACGCAGTCGTTATCGACGGCATAATCGGTATAGAGCAGCGGGCTGACATGCGTCAGGCGAACCGCTCCGCCAGGGGTCACGATCACATTGCCGGCAACGATCGCCCCGTGAACGATCCCCTGCGAATGGAGCAACCCCACGGCCAAGATGAGCTCGCGCGCGAGAGTTGCCACCTCGCGGACTGACCGCGCTCGATCCGCCAGATACTCATCCAACGGCACGCCCTCAATGTACTCCCACATTAAATAGGCCCCGTCCGCTTCTTTAATGACGGCCAGAAGATTCGCGATTCCCGGATGAGCCAGCTCTCGCACACGGGCAAGCCGCTCCTTCACTCCCGGATGAAGCGATCCATTCCAGAGGCAGTCGGGATCGAGCCGCTTGATGACCACGCCGCGTCCGCCGGGGCCGATGGCCAAGTAAGTGTGGTTTTCCTCGGAGAGCGCGCAGTCCACCGTGCAGCCGCAAATCTCGGCTGGCAGGGTTGCCGTGTTGGGCTGGGTATGCTCACTCAAATTGATACCCAATACAAAACGTAATCCGTCCATCCTCGAGCTTTCGGATATCGGTAATGTAGACGGGCAAACCGTTCCCCAGTTGCGAACGGCTCGAAGGTGTCGTGTACGGGGTGAACGACGTGTTGTTGGGGCTGGGGTAGGGAACGTTGGCCAGATAGACGCTGGCGGCGGGTGGGCCGCCGATGCCGTGGGAAGCTTCCAGCGTCGGGCGATTGCCGATCACGCGCCAGATTAGCAATCCATCCGCCGGAAGGCCGGTGTCGAAGCCTTTGCGCTGGCGATTCTCCAGCAGGAAGTATTCGCTGCCGTCGGGGCGGACGAGAACCTTGTAACACTCGGTGGCGGAATCTTCGATCGGGCCGAGGATCAGTTTTTGTTTGACCGTGGGATCGATCAGCACGGGCTTGATCCAGCCGAGCTGCTCCTTGCACCAGGCGGAATAATGTTGCGGGCGGCCGCCGGACAATTGCTCGGCCATCGCGCACCAAATGCCCAGCCCGATCGAGCCGGGGTTCTCCGGTTGGGCATAGAGATCAGGGAGGCCAAGGATGTGGCCGGCCTCGTGGCCGAAGAGCGAGACGTTGCTCATCCGCTGCAGGCCTTCTTCGCAGATGAAATACTGCCAGCGCTGGCCGCGATAGATGGCGGTGCCTTTGTGCGGCCAGTAGATGCTGCCGCGCGTGCTGGTGGCGCGGTTGCCAGCGTAGATAAAGATGACGGCGTCGTATTGATCCATCGCGCTGCGGCCATCGCGCCGCAGGAATTTATCGAGCACCTCGCCCAAAAGTGGGTTGGCGCCCCCGCCGCTTCCGCGGCCGCCAAAAGCGCCGCCCCCTTCGGGCGGCTTGTCGTATTCGACGCGCGGCTTATCCACCGCGATCCACCCCGCCATTTTTCCTTCTACATGCAGAGCGCCGACTGATTGCTCGATGAAGTAATCGTTGACGCTGCCGAACACCTGCTGGCCGGTGGCGTTGCGATCGGTGAACGTCTTGCGGCTGAAGAATTCTTCCTCCCAATCCTTGTCTGCGACGCGCGGATTATGTTTGACGTCGGAGAATTCGACGCCCAGGACAAGCAGCCGCAAGGTATCGCGGCGGAAGATAGCGCCGGCGCGGCCGGCGGGAGCAGACGCGGTTCCACGGCGGATGTCATTGAGAAAGTTTCGTCCGCGCCCGAATCCGCCGCGGCCGGTGCCGGTATCGACTGCGAGTCGCGCCGTCAGTTGCTTTTGCTTGCCATCGCGAAGAACGGTGAGGTTGACGGTATCGCCGGGGCTGCGATAGGCGAGTAGATCGCTCAAGCCAATGGGCGGCGTGAGCAGCGTATCATCCAGGCGAAGCAGCACATCGCCCACTTCGACCCCCGCCCGCGCCGCCGCCGAGCCGGCCTCGACTTGATACACCTTCGCGCCGTCTTCATCGAGTTGATCGGCAGCAGCAAGGCCCAATGAAGCGCGCTGTTCGCCGAGCGAAACGGGCTGGCTGATCGGCCCGAGGCGGAGGTAAAAATCGTCCTCTTTGCCGTTGCGGACAACAGTCAGGCGAATGCGCTCGCCGACTTGCTTCGTCGCCAGCGTGCGGCGGAAGGCGTCCAGCGTTGCGGTTGCGGTGCTGTTGATCCTGCGGATCACATCTCCATCGTGCAGGCCGGCTTCATCGGCCGGTGAGTGCGACTCGATAAAGCCGATCGTGAGCTTGTCGCCGACCATCTCCAGGTGCGCGCCCAGATAGGCACGAGCGGCCGGCTCGGCGATGCGGGCGCTGTTGATGCGCGTGGTTTGTGCGGTGGCGGTGGTTTTGAAATCGGCCAGTGACGCAGTGAGCGGGTTAGCCGGCGGAGTGACCGGTGCTGTTGCCGGGGCGGTGGTGGGCGCGGTCGAGGGAGCCGTTGTCGGCGCATCGGCGCCCAAGCCACAAATGCCCGATGCGATCAAACACAGCGCGAAGATAGATCGGTTAATCAACATCATACCCGATGGCAAAAGTGATCCGTCCATCCGCCAGCCGGCGAATGTCCGTTATATAAACCGCCGAACCCCCTCCAAGTTGCGACTGACTGGAAGGCGTGGTCTGCGGGGTGAAGGAATTGTTGGCCGAGCTGGGGAACGGCACCATCGAAAGAAAAACCCGCGCTGCCGCGGGGCCGCCAAATCCGTGTGCCCCCTCCAGCGTCGGATGATCGTTCACGACTCGCCAGATCAACAAGCCATCAGCGGGCAATCCAGCGTCGAAGCCCTTGCGCTGGCGGTTTTCCAGCAGGAAATATTCGCTCCCATCTCGCCGCACGGGGATCTTGATGCACTCGCGCGGCGAATCTTCGATCGGCGAAAGAATCAGCTTCTGCTTGACAGCCGGATCGATCATCGTCGGCGTGACCCAGCCCATCTGTTCCTTGCACCACGCGCCAAAGTGTTGCGGGCGACCGGTGTTGATAATGTTCGACATGCCGCACCAGACGCCAAGCCCTTCGGTGCCGGGCTGGTCGGGGCGCGATGCTAAATCCGGCAGGCCGATCATGCGGCCGATCTCGTGGCAGATCAGGCTGATGTTCGTCATCCGCGCCGGATTTTCCGGGATGATGATGTAAGGCATCCGCAGGCCGCGATAAAGCGTGGCGGCGGCGTGGGGGTAGTAAACCGCGCCGCGATTGGTCTGAATCCGCGCGCCGGCATACATAAACGCAATCGCGTCGTACCCTTCCAGGCTATTGATGCCGATCTGCTGGAAGACCTGCCCGGTCGCTTCGACGATCAGCGGATGGCGGCCGCTGTTGTCGGAGCCCAGGATGTACTCCTGCCGCTTTTTGGAAACGGTGACCCAGCCGATCATCTTGCCGTCGATGCGTTGGGCACCGTAAGACTGCTCGGCAAAGTACTCTGCAACGCTGCCATAAGCTGGCTGGCCGGTGGCGTTTTTCCCCGTATACGTTTTCTTGCTGAAGAATGCTTCTTCCCAGTTTTTGGTTTCGATCGTGTCGGAGTGTTTAGTATCGGGGAATTCGATCCCGACGATCGCGATCTTGATGAGCGGCCGTCGCCAGTAAGCGGGCGTTGCGGCAGCCGGACCGAATCGAAACCCCCCGCCGCGCCGGCCACCGAAGCCGCCGACGTCGGCGGTGAGCAGCGCCTTGAGCTGCATCGGCTGCCCATCGCGGGTGATGCTGAGCGTGATCGTCTGCCCCGGTTTTTTGTCGGCCATCGCATCGGTCACGCGAACGCTGGCGCTAATCGTGGTATCGCCGACTTTCAGCAGCATGTCGCCGACGCGCAGGCCCGCGCGGGCGGCGGGCGTGTTGATCAACACCTGCTCAACCCGTGAACCGGTTTCATCGCGGGCATCGGCGACGCGAATGCCCAGCAGCACTTGATCGCCCCCCAGTTTGAGCGGGCGGCTCAGCGCCGTCAGTACCGGGCGAAGTGTGATCGTCTGATCTTTGCGTTCGATCGTGAGCGCAACCAAATCACCGGTGGATCGGCCCTGTATCTGCTGGCGGAATTCCGGGACGCTGCTGACGGGATTGCCATCGGCTTGAACGATCGCGTCGTCAATTTGCAGCCCCGCGCGCTCGGCGGGCGAATCAGGATCAACGGCGGTCACCAGCAGCTTGCCCGGCTGGCGGGCTTCCACTTCAACGCCCAGATATCCCGCCTGCCCGGAGATGCCGGTTTTGGAAAGGGCATCGAGCCGCTGCGCCTCGGCGACAGTCTTGTAACCAGAAAGGTCGGGCGCGTCGGCGGCAAACGCCGACGCCACCGCGATGCACACAACCGCGCCGAGGATCGCGCAGATTGATCCGATTCGCCGCATGAGCCGAACTCCGTGGAAGGACGAAACCCGTGGGTTCGGCGAGGATTATACTCGATTAGGTGGGGTGCGCCTCATCGCGATAAACGATGGACGGCCGGCGAGAGACATTCGGCGGTGGCTTTACTCGCTCCTCCGGTACTTCGGGGGAGGGCTGGGGTGGGGGTTGTGTTGAACAGGGCACTTTCGCAAGAGCCCCACCTTAACCCTCCCCCGGAGGACAAGACTCGTCGCCGAAACTGTCACACACCCTTAACGGCTGATTCGGCCGGAATTTGTTCGATGTTGAGGCGTTCTTTTATTACGATGGTGGCCCGTACACACCAATCTATAAAGGTGATGCGGTTGAGAGTCGGGCAACTGGCTTAAGCGGCAATGTGGATAGTGCGCCTGTGGCGGCAGGCATGAGATGAGGCGGCGAGCCGGTAGCGGTCGGCCGCGCGGAAGTTCTTAGCGAAGATTTGACTGATTATTCGCAGGGCCTCGCTTAATTCTGAATGGATGCTCTTGAGTTCCGGCCGGTGGATTGGGGGCAGGATGAGAGAAAATCCCGATTGTGGGATGGGAGATGTTAATGCGCACGGGGACGAAGTGGATTTTATTGGCGGCAATCGCCGGCTGCGGCACGGCGAGCTTCGCCGGAACGATTCAGCCGGGTGATCTGGTGGTCTATCGTGTCGGCGATGGAACGGGAAGCCTGGTTAATACCGGCAATTCCGTATTCCTTGATGAGTACACGACGTCGGGGGCGCTGGTGCAATCCATTGCAATGCCGACTGCAAACAGCGGCACGAACCATTCGCTGATCGCCAGCGGGACGGCAACTTCGGAAGGGTTGCTGAGCGTTTCCGCGAACGGCCAGTATGTATTTCTCACTGGCTACAATGCAACACCTCCGCAAACCGGTCTGGCCGGCACAGCCGCTGGCACGGTTAATCGCGTGGTCGGTCGGGTCGATCTTCAGGGAAATGTAGATACGACGACCGCCTTAACCGACTACGCTGATGGGAATAATCCCCGGTCAGTCGCGAGCGATGATGGGAACAACATTTGGGTATCCGGCGGCGCGGGAGGAGTTCGGTACACGACGCTGGGCAGCTCAACGTCCACGCAATTGAGCACGACGGCGACCAATCTCCGCCAACTCAATATTTTTGGCGGCCAGCTTTTCACGAGTAATTCGTCGGGCAACACGATTCGGGTGGGAACAATTGGCACGGGACTTCCCACAACTTCGGGCCAAACGATCACTAATCTGCCCGGCCTGCCTGCTTCAACCGGAAATCCTTTCGCATTTTTCCTGGCGGATATTGACCCCAGCACGCCGGGACTCGACACGCTTTATATCGCCGATGATGGGGCGGGTGCCGGAATTCTGAAGTATGCACTGGTTAACGGAAGCTGGACGGCTGATGGCACCATTACAGCCGCTTCCGTGCGCGGGTTGACTGGGACCGTCAACGGAACCAATGTGACTCTTTACGGAACGACGGGCGGGGGTAGCGCGGCGGGCGGCGGATCGATCTACGCCTTTACCGACTCGACCGGTTTTAATGGCACCATCGCCGCCGGCAGCACTGCGTCAACGATCGCAACCGCCGCGTCGAATGAAGCATTCCGAGGCATCGGCCTGGTCTCCGCGCCGGAGCCGGCCACCATGGGACTCCTTGCTCCTGCCGGTTTGCTCTTGCTTGCACGCCGTCGGCGTCAGAATCGTTGAACAATCTTCAAATACAGCTTGGAATATAAATGCAGGCCGGTGACAAATCACCGGCCTGCTTATTTGCTCTAAGTTCAATGTCGGTTGGTCGCCTACACCGTCACCGACTCTGGCAATTCCGCATTGTGGCTGACGGCCTGCACGTCGTCGTTGTCTTCCAGGGCGTCAATTAACTTTAGCAACTTTTGCGCGGCCTCAGCATCGATGGGAACGGTGTTGTTGGGCATGTTGGTGATTTCGGAGGCTTCGATTGCGATGTTGGCCGCTGTCAGGGCTTCCTTCACCCTGTGAAACGAGGTCGGCGTGGTGATGACCTCGAAGACTTCGCCTTCATTTTTCACGTCTTCCGCGCCGGCATCGAGCGCGATTTCCAGCAGGCGGTCTTCGGTAACGGCTTCGGACTTGATTGTGATGATCCCCTGCCGCGTGAATTGAAACGCGACGGCGCCGCTGTTGGCGAAGTTGCCGCCGTGACGCTCGAAGATCATGCGCATTTCGGGGGCGGTGCGGGCGCGGTTGTTGGTGAGGGCATCGACCATGATCGCGATGCCGCCGGGGGCGTAGCCTTCATAGGTGGCGGGTTCGTAATTTTCGCCGCCCAGTTCGCCGGTGCCTTTGAGGATCGCTTTCTCGATGGTGTCCTTGGGCATGTTGACGCCCTTGGCTTCGTCGATGGTGTATCGCAGCGAAAGATTATCGCGTGGATCGCCGCCGCCCTTGGCGGCAATGATGATCTTTCGCGCGACCTTGCTCCAGAGCTTCCCGCGCTTGGCGTCCGTCGCCCCCTTCGCCCGCTTGATCTTTGACCAGTGACTGTGTCCTGCCATGGGGTCCTCAAAAGTTGCCAGTTGCCAGTTGTCAGTTGTCAGTTGTCAGTTGCTGGAAGAAGTTGCCAGTTGCCAGTTACCAGTTGTCAGTAAATGCCAAAGGCATTTATTGGTATTCACTGGCAACTGACAACTGGCAACTGGCAACTTCTTCGGCTGGCAACTTCTCTTTCCTCACTGCTTCCCCCCGCCTTCCGCGCTCACCGGCGCTACGCTCACGGGCTGGCCGGCTTTCAGTTGTTTTTGCTTTTCCATCAGTTGCAGCCGCAGGTCGCGGAGGTCGTCGCGCGGGGCGTTGGCGGCGGTGATCTGATCGGTGGCGCGGTGCCAATCGGCTTCGGCGCCCTGGCGATCGCCTAATCGATAGAGCAGATCGCCGTGATGATCCAGCACGACCGGATCGGGCTCGGGCGCGCCGGCGGCTTTGTTGCCGATGGCGCGATCGAGGAAGCCGCGCGCTTCATCGAAGCGGCCGAGCTTGTAAAGAACCCAGCCCATGCTGTCCAAAAAGCTCGCATTGTGCGGCTCGGATTTGATCGCCTGGCGGATCAGCGACTCCGCCTGCCGCAGGTTCTTTCCCTGATCGGCCCAGGAATATCCCAGATCGTTGCACGCGCCGGCGTGCGTCGGATCGAGCTTGAGCACATCCGAAAGAATCTGCTCGCTGGTCTGCGTTTGCCCGATGCGCGAGTACAGGCCCGAAAGGATATAGAGCACATCCGCATCATCGGCCGCCAGCTTGTGGGCGGCATCGAGCACGTGCGACGCCTGTGGCGATTGGTTTTGCGAAGCGTAGGTTTCCGCCAGCGCCAACGAGATGGCAAGGTTCTTTGGATCGTTTGTCAGGCGTTCTTCGAGCAGATGCGCGAAAATCGCTTCGCGATTGTTTTGCGCATAGAAGCGGCCGACAGATTCGATCAGATCGCTGTCATCCGGCCGCTCATCGATAAGCCGCCGGAAGATTGCATCCGCAGCCTCGGGATGGCCATCGCGAAAATCCTCGCGGGCCTGGATTTCCTGAAGCATCGGGTCGGCCGGATCGTTGGTCAGCCACGTCGCCAGAACGCGCTGCGCCTGCGAGGCGTTACCCGCCTGTGCGTAGTACGCGTACAGCTCGAAGTAGGGATCGCGGAAGGAGGGCCAATCGCTGAGCAATCCCCACATGAGCGATTCGAAGCCGCGATTGTCGCCGGCCTTGTGAAGCGCCGCGGCCCGCTCGAACAGAAGATCGGGCGATGCGCCGCCGGCTTTGATCGCGATCGCAAATTGCTCGGCAGCCTTGGCGGGTTGATCCTGGTTAAAAAGACAGAGGCCGTTGACCTCGGCGGCAATTGCGGCGTTACCCGCCGCGGCCGCGCGGGCAGCAAGCTGATCGCACGCTCTGATCTTTTCGGCGGCTCCCACTTCCGTGTCTGACCAGATCGTCCCGGTCATCTCGCGATAAGCCGGCGCGAACGGAGGATTCTGCGCGACGGCTTCCTCGAGCGCATCGCGCGCCGCCGACTCGCGCCGCCAGATCCGCGCGCCGCGCGATTGCCAGTAGAATTTGGCGCTCCTGGCGGCCGGATCGACTTGAATCGATTGGAAAGTGGCGAGCTTAATCCGCCCCACCGACGATGGCCGCATCAGGCGGCCCCACTGCTGCTCCAACTGGCTGGTCAGTTGCGGATGAGCGTTCGACGATTCGATCAAGAGCCGGGCGGCTCCATCAAGATCGCGCGCCTCACGGCGAATCTCGATACGGTGGATCAGAATCTCCGCCTCTTTAGGATGCTTCGCAAATGCATCCGCCAGCAGCGTATCGGCCTGCCCGCGCCGGCCGACCGTGGCTAACAAATCGGCAAGTGCAAAGAGAATCGGACGATCCGCCGGCCGCTGGCGATTCAGTTGGGTCAGCTCATCAATCGCGGCGTTTTCATGCCCGCGGCAGACTTCGCGCAGAAGCTCCAGCGACCGCTGAGTGGCCCCAAATTTCACCACGCAATCGACGGCGACCTTGACCGCAGCGCCGGGTTGATTGGCCGCCAGCAGGCAGCGGCAATAGTTGGCCCGCAGGTTGAGATTATCCGGATCGGCGGCGATCGCCTGCTGATAAGAGGCCACCGCCTGATCGAAGCGCCCCAGCTTCTGGAGCAGCCCGGCGATCTCCACCGTCAGCGCGTCGGCGTGGCCCGCGAGCAGCGACGCCTCCTCATCCATCCGCATCGCCATGCTTTGCGAACGAAGCTTGCGGGCGAGCTGCTGATAAACATCCAGCGCTGCCTGATCATAACCCTGGCGGGCCAGCGCGCTGGCGAGGAAAAAATCGGTGACGACGCCACGCGGATCTTCGTTCCGATAGTCCTCCGTTTGCGTCGCCAAGCGCAGATAAATCAAAGCCGTCGTCGTGTCATTCTTCGCCAGATATTGGCGGCCAAGATTGGTCTGCAAATCAAGATGATCCGGCTCGATCGCCACCGCGCGCTCAAGCTCGGCGATCGATTGCTGGCTGTAGCTGCTGTTGGCCTGATAGGTTTTGCCAAGCTCGTAATGCAGCGAAAAGCTATTCGGATCGGCGGCGACCGCCTTGCGCAAAAAGTCGATGGCGGCGGGCCGATCCCCCTCCAGCTCGGCGATGTGCGCCTGGGCATACAGATGCAAAGCCTGCAACGAGGGCTGGGTGGCGGGTTGCGAAGCAGGAGGATTCAGCCGAACGCGCGGCGGAATCTGATCGAGCGTCAACAACGCCTGCGGAGCAACCGCCGGCCGTGTTTCCGGACCCGTGCGCCCGTCAACGACGGTGGTCATGCCCGGCCCGGAAGGCGCATGCGCAGCGCATCCGCCGATCATCGCGATCGCCAGGCACAGTGGATACGCCGCGAACGAAGTTTGGATGCGCCAACTCATCGGGGATGATTATACGGCGGCGCGGGGTTCGCATGTAGCGCTTATGGGATAACCTTATTAAGCGGATACGTAATAATCCCGGTCGCCCCCGCGCGCTTCAGGACTGGGATGAGCTCGCGCTCCTGGCGTTCTTCCAGAATGACTTCAACCGCCACCCAGGCCGAGTCGGCAAGGCGGCTGATCGTCGGGCTTTTCTCGGCGGGCAGATTCGCGATCACTTCCGCGAGCTTGTCTTCAGGCACGTTCATCTTCAGGCCGACCTTCGCCTTGGCTTCGATCGCGCCTCTGAGCAACATCGCGATATTTTCCATGCGCTCGCGCTTCCAGGGGATTTCCCAGGCCTTGCGGTTCGCGATGAAACGGATCGTGCTGCTGAGGATCGTATCGATCACGCGAAGATTGTTGGCGCGGATGCTCGAGCCGGTTTCGGTCAGATCGACGATGCCATCGAGCAGGCGGGCCTTGATCTCGGTGGTGCCCCAGGAGAATTCAACGTTCACATTGATGCCGTGCTTCTGGAAATAGCGGCGGGTCGTATTCACGATTTCGGTGGCGACGATCTTCCCCTCAAAATCCTTCACCGTGCGAATCGGGCTTTCTTCCGGCACTGCCAGCACCCAGCGCGCGGGCAGACTCGTGGCGCGGGAATAGGTCAGCTCGCAGATTTCGATGACATCATTTTCGTTGCCGTTCTCGACGACCCAGTCGTACCCGCAGAGGCCGCAGTCGATGATGTTATCGACAACATAGCGGCTGATTTCCTGCGAGCGGAAGAGAACCGCCGACAGCTTCTCATCGTCGATGCGGGGAAAGACGCTGCGCTCCTGCATCGAGATGCGGTAACCGGCGCGGGCAAACAGGTCGATGGTGGAGCTTTGCATGCTTCCGCTGGGAAGCCCAAGCCGCAGGGAGGATTCAGGGAGACGGTCGGTCATTTGTTGAAAAGGAGTCAGGAGCCAGCAGGAAGCCGCCACGCGCGGAGTCGAGGATGGAGAATTGAGGATGGAGGATTGCCGGTCTTCGTCGGCCCAG
Organism: Humisphaera sp.; assembly: GCA_036276235.1. Taxonomy (GTDB): domain Bacteria; phylum Planctomycetota; class Phycisphaerae; order Tepidisphaerales; family Tepidisphaeraceae; genus JANWHF01. The sequence goes on from DATBDZ010000070.1 coordinate 51,536, forward strand.
CCGTAATCGTCAATTCTCTATCCTTCATTCTCCATCCTCCATCCTCCATCCTCGTTCCCGTTTTCGTCTTCTCTCCTGACTCCTGTCTCCTGGCTCCTTCTTCCATCACTTCTTCTTCCGCTTGTCATCCCCCAGGACTCTGCGGACGCCTATGTACAGGTCGTGGCATTCTTCGGCTTTGAGGTGATGTTCCACGAAGCGCTGCACCTCGTCGAGCGAGACATCGTCGATGATTTTCTGCTCCTGGAAGAAGGCCAGCATTTCGGTATCGACCGGGAAGGCATGGCCGTCGAACGCGAAGACCATGACATATGCCTCGACGAAGGGGTGAATGTCGGGGAGCTCGCGCAGGAACTGGCGGGCATCGCGCTTGCTCACGGTCTTGAGCCGATCGAGGCTCAGCGTGTGCTCCTTCTCGAAGATGCGGTTGAGCGCCTGCGTGATCATCGTGACGCGCTTCTCGATCTGCGGATAGCGCTGGCCGAGCAGGGCCTGCACCTCAAGCTCCGTGGCGACGCGCAACTCGTTGAGATCGACGAATTCCCGCTCGATCACGCGGATCGCCTCCTCGACGCGGTTGTCAGGAACATCGTAGCTCATCGCGCCGCGCACCAGCGCCTGGAGCGGATCGAACTGCTTGCGCGGCTCGGGCTTTTGTTCCTTTGTCAGCTTCTTGTGCAGCGACTTCAGGTCGTCGGCGTGTTTGGTGGCGTTTTTCATTGGATCGGATCAGTAGGCAGAAGTCAGTAGGCAGTAGTCAGATCAGGACGGCGGATTCGTGTCGGCCTCGTCCTGGGATTCAGTTTCATCTCCGGCATTTGCAGTGCCGTCGCGTTCGGCGTTTTCCTGGGAGATTTTATGCAGCAGCTCCAGGACTTCGATCTCCTTCTTCGCCTGCTCATCCAGATGGAACTTGATGAACGGGGTCTGGCGGATCGACAGCGCCTTGGTCAGCCGGCTGCGCATCAAACCCGCCGAATGTCGCAGCGCGTTGAGAGCGGCGGTCTGGTGGCCCGGCGTGCCCATCACCGTGACGTAAACATCCGCCACCGATAAATCCTGGGCCACCTTCACGCGCGTGATGCTCGGCAGACCGCTGAGGCGCGGGTCGCTCAGTTCATGCAGGATGATCTGCGCCAGCTCCTGGCGGATCGTGCTTTCAAGTCGTTCAATTCTTCGGGCCATGATTCTGAAACGTGATGCGTGAAACGTGATGCTGAATCGGACCACGATCCCAACATCGAGCGTTGGTTCCTCAAACAAACATCGAGTGCCATCTAAAGCATGTCGATCTGGTAATCGATCAAATCGACCTGTGGGATTGTACGCACGAAATCGACCAGTTTGCTTAGCGCGCCTTGCACATATTTGGTGTCGTTGGCGACCATCGCCATTCCGATGATCGATCGCCGGTGCTCATCGAGCGCACCCACCTCGGCGATCGATACATTATGTCCGTGAGCGATCCGATCCTTGAGGCTTTTTACAACCCGCCGCTTGTCCTTCAGCGACATCGCATCAGAAATCGAAAGCTCCAGTTGGAGCACGCCGATGGTCATTCAATTCAGTTGCCAGTTGCCAGTTGTCAGTTGCCAGTGAATGCAAAGCAGGTCTGTCTTTGGCATTTACTGGCAACTGGAAACTGGCAACTGGCAACTTCCTCCCTCTACAACGTCCTCTGGATCGTTTCCCGGATATAGGCTTCGAGCACATCGCCGACTTTGATGTCGTCGTAGCCGGCGATCTTGATGCCGCACTCCAGGCCGCTCTTGACCTCACGGACGTCGTCCTTGAGGCGTTTGAGCGATTCGAGCGTGAGGTCTTCGGTGATGACGACCCCGCCGCGCGTGAGGCGGATCTTGCTGCCGCGCTGAATGTGGCCATCGGTGACCAGGCAGCCGGCGATGTTGCCGATGCGGCTGACCTTGAACACCTGCCGCACCTCGGCGTGGCCGTGCAGCTTCTCGCGCAGCTCCGGCTCTAGCATGCCGCTCAGCGCCTTCTTCAGGTCGTCGAAGATCTCGTAAATAATGCGATACAGCTTGATGTCAATGTGATTCTGCTCGGCCAGCGCCCGGGCCGATTCATCCGGAATCACATGGAACCCGATGATGGCAACCTGATTGGGGTTGTCCTTGTCTTCTGGGTTGACGCGTGTGGCCATCGCCAGCTCCACGTCGCTTTCGTTGATGCCGCCGACGCCCGAGTGAATCACCTTCACGCGCACCTCGTCGGTGTTCATGTCGGTGACGGACTTGGCCAGCGTCTCGACGGAACCCTGCACGTCGCCCTTGATGATCAGGTGGATCGTCTTGGTTTCGCCGGCGCGGATCACGTCGGTGAGATTGTCGCGCGTGGTGACCTGATTGCGGCCGACCAGCTCCTGCTGGCGGAGCAGGTTGACGCGTTCCTCGGCGATGGCGCGGGCGCGATCAAAGTCAGAGACCTGATACGCCTTGTCGCCCGCGTTGGGCAGCGCGTTAAGCCCGCCGACCACGACCGGCACGGACGCCGTCGCCGCGGGAATGCTTTCGCCGCGATCGTTCAACAGCATGCGCACGCGGCCATAAGCCGAGCCGACCAGCACCGCGTCGCCGGGGCGAAGAGTTCCGTCCTGAATGAGCACGGTGGCAACCGCGCCAAGCCCCGGTTCCATTCTTGACTCGATGACCGTTCCGCGCGCCGGCGCGGTCGGATCGGTCTTCAGATCAAGAAGCTGCGATTGATAGTCGAGGATTTCGATTAGCTCTTCGATGCCCTTGCCGGTGGTGGCGGAAGTGCGGATCACTTCGATGTCGCCGCCCCACTCGACGGGATTGAGATTCTGGCCGGCAAGCTGTCCGAGCACCTGCTGCTCGTTGGCGTCGGGGCGATCGATCTTGTTCATCGCGACGACGATCGGCACGTTGGCCGCCCGGGCGTGGTTGATCGACTCGATCGTCTGCGGCTGCACGCCTTCAGCGGCCGACACGACCAGCACCACCACGTCCGTCATATTCGCGCCGCGGGCACGCATCGAAGTAAACGCCTGGTGACCCGGCGTATCGATGAAGGTGACGCGCTTGGCGGATTCGCCTTCACCGAGCTGCACCATCCACGCGGCGGTGTGCTGCGTGATGCCGCCCGCTTCGCCGGCGGCAACGTTGGCCTTGCGGATGCGATCGAGCAGGCTGGTTTTGCCGTGGTCTACGTGGCCCAGAATGGTGACGACCGGCGGCCGCGGAATCAGCTTCTCCGCCACGGGCTCGTGCTCTTCGAACTCGGCGACGAGCGTTTCTTCCAGCGTCGATTGCTGCGCAATGATCAATTCGGCGCCATATTCCAGCGCGATCATTTCCGCGGTTTCGCGATCGAGGCCCTGATTGACGACAGCAAAGATTCCCTGCTTGGCCAGACGCGATTGAATATCGCTGCTCTTGACGCCCAACGCCGCCGAAAGACTCTTGACGGTGATCGGCTCTTCGATCTGGATCGGCTCGCCTCTTTGCAAACCGGTCTTGGCAATGATGCCCTGGCCGCGGTGCTGCGTTTTGATGAGCTTTGTCTCGCGCTGGGCGCGATCGCCGGCGGCGCGATTGAGGCGAATACGCCGCTCTTCCAGATCGGCTTCGGTGAATTCCTTGAGCTTTTCGTGGGCTTCGCCACGCCGGCCATCGGGTCCGCGCCGGCGATTGGAATTGGTGCGGCTTGCCGCTGCCTTGGCCTTTTTCTTGGCTTCGTCCTCTTCCTCTTCGGAAACCTTCACGCCGCGCCCCTGCTGCGGGCGGGCTTGGGTAAATGCCGGCTCGTCGGATGACCCTGCCGGGCGGCGCGGGCCGCGCGGAACGGGAATCGATTCGGGCGCTTCGACACGCACAACCTTGGGCCCCTGCATCTGCGCAGGCTTGAGCAAGGTGAGCTGCGGCGCGGGAATCACTTCACGGCGTTCGATGGTCGCCGGCCCGCTGCCGGGACCTTGCTTGAGAGTAACCGTCGGCCGCGCGGTAGGCAGCGGCGGACGATGCGCGCCCGGCGCTTGCGGATGAGCCGGCGCTTTGGGGGCGGCGTGCGGCGCGGCGGTGGCTGCCGCCGCGGCAGGCGCGAGCGGAACATGCGGCGCTATTTCGGGCGCTGCGGGTGGTTCATGGCGCGGCGGCGCAACGGGCTTGAGCGGCTCCATCGCGGGCGCGGCCGGAGCGGCCGTCGCTGCCGCCGGCTCTGGCTCGACGTGCTCCGCCGGCGCTGGCTTTTGCGCTTCCGGTGGCGCTTCGGCGACCGGCGCGGCGGTGCTGGCCATCGGCGGTTCCGCCGGCGCTTGCACGACTTCCGTCGGCGCTTCGGTGGCCTGCTGCTCAGCCGACTCCTCGTGCGACTCCTCGCCCTCGGTCGGCTCGGTGTCTTCGTCGGTCCCCTTCTTCTTGATCGTGCGCGACTTCTTGGGCTTCACCTCAACTGGGGGCGCGGTTTCGACGGCGGTGCCGCCGCCGCCTCCGCTGTCCAGTCCATGAAACCACTCGCGCACCGTCTCCGACAGACCGATGCTCAGAACGGTCATGTGGTTGGGGACTTTGTCGCCCAGACCTTCCTCGCGGCACTTGGCGAGGATCGCCTTGCTTTCGACGCCAAGCTCCTTGGCCAGCTGATTGACTCGGATACCTTTAGCCAAATCGATCTCCTCAACAGACAAACAAAAACAGACGCACTCACTCAAAGCATTCGCATTGCCGGATTATGCCGGCTCATCCCCGCCTGCCGTTGGCGGTTCCTGGCGCCCCTCGGCCAGTGCCGCGGTTTGCGCATCTTCGTCATTAAACTCCCCAGCGTTCGGCGGCGCGGTTTCGATTCCCTGGATCGCCTGCTCCTCGGGCGATAGATCATCGCCATTGGAGGAAAGCGTTTCCTGATGGGTTGTCACTTCCGGCGCGCCGCCCTCGACGGCTTCCATCGGTCCGGGCAGGATCGCCGACAGATCCATCTCGCCATCGGCGGGTGCCGGGGCCAGAGCCGGTGCTTCCGCCCGCGATCCGCCGCCCAGCAGTGCCGAGCGACCCGCGGCTTTGGCGGAGGCGTCGGCGGCCTTCTTCGCTTCCTGCTCAACCGCCACCAGCTTCGCCTCTTCACCGGCCCGTGTGACGACCGCCGTTGCCGTCGCCTCATCGATGCCGACTTCTTCCATCAGCGGCCCGACACCGACTTCGTCGATATCGCGCACGTCGATCAGGCCAAGAGCGATGATCTTGTCCACATGCTCCTGCGTGATCGCCGGCTCGCTCTTGAGCGTTTGCTCAAGCCGCTTCACGCCGGCCTGGAATTCCACCGGCGTAAGAATATCTACGTCCCAGCCGGTCAGTCGTGCGGCAAGCCGCACATTCTGCCCGCGCTTGCCGATCGCAAGACTGAGTTGATCTTCGTTCACGACGACCGTTGCCCGGCCAAGCTCAAAGCAAAGAGAAACTTCAGTGACTTCCGCCGGCTTGAGCGCGTTGGCGATCAAGATCTGTGACGATTCGTTCCAGCGGACGATGTCGATTTTTTCGCCGCCCAGTTCATCGACGATGTTCTTGATGCGGCTTCCGCGTACGCCGACGCACGCGCCGACCGCATCCACCTTGCTGTCGATCGAGCTGACGGCGATCTTCGTTCGATGCCCCGGCTCGCGTGCCAGCGCTTTGATCTCGATCGTGCGCTCGCCCACTTCCGGAACCTCGCGCTCGAAGAGCCGGCGAATTAATTCCGGGTGGCTGCGGCTAAGGATGATCTTCACCGCATTGAGCGTGTCGCGCACTTCCATGATCAGCGCCTGGATGCGCTCGCCCACCTGATGCACTTCGCCGGGAATCTGCTCGCTGCGCGGCATGATTCCTTCGGCGCGGCCAAGGCTCACGATCATCGTGCCGCCTTCAAAGCGGGCGATGGTGCCGGTGATGATGGTGCCGACGCGATCCTTGAATTCTTCGTAGATGCTGCCGCGCTCGTCCTGACGGATGAGCTGGATCATCACCTGCTTCACCGTCTGCGCGCCGATGCGGCCCATGACCGAAAGCGGCAATGTCTGGCCCTGCCGGCTGACGGAAATATCTCCCGTCGCACGATCCACCGTCACTCCAAACTCACTGGTGTCTTCCGTATTAAATTGTTTGCGCAGACCGGAGGCGATCGCCTGCTCGATGTCAGAGTAAACCTGATCGCGCTCGATATTTTTATCGCGTGCGATTCCGTCAACGATACGGATCAATTCCTGATTCATTCTTTCTCTCGTTTAAAGGCGGCAGCGGCGACCCATGGCACAGGTTGCCAACGCAAAAGGCCACCTTTCGGCGGCCCACAGTTTCGCAAAACCTGTAGAAAAGCGTTTCACCCACGCACCCGGGGAATTATTCCGGGTGGCGGGCCGCCGCCACATGAGCGTGTCCATGCTGTTGCACTATGCAATCGCATGGAATGGCTCGCTCGTCTGGCTCAGGTTCATCCCGGTCTCTCCGGGTGCGAAAAAGTGGACCTTTCGCGGATCGACGAACAACGTCATCCGCATCCCGGCCTGAAGGCCCTCCTGGGCCTCCACCCGCGCGACCACCTGATCGTGCAGGCACGTGCTCACGCACACATCCATTTGACTTCCCAACGGTTCAATGATGTTGATCACAACTTGAATTGGCGCTGTCGCGCCGTCCGCCGGTTTTACTTTCAGGTGCTCGGGACGAATCCCCAGCACCACAGGCTTACCATTATAGGCCGACAGACGCTCGCGCGCCGCCGCCGAAACTAAGAGGGTAAACCCATTTTCAGGCAGCGTCAACTCACTTGGCAAATTTCCCACATTCCCTGAACCCGACGCGCAAATATTGCCGGCTGCCATCCCAGAGCGGGCCGCCTCCTTAAATACCAAGTCTCCAGCAACGTCCTGCAATGCCCCATCGAAGAAATTCATGGTCGGCGTGCCGATGAATCCGGCCACAAACCGGTTGGCGGGCGATTGATATGTCCGCGTCGGCGTATCCGCCTGATAGATGACTCCGCTATGCATGACGACGATGCGGTCGCCGAGCGTCATCGCCTCTTCCTGATCATGCGTCACATATATACTTGTGGTCTGCAACCGCTGATGGAGCCGCTTGAGCTCGGCACGAGTGGTCAGGCGAAGTTGAGCATCAAGATTGCTGAGCGGCTCATCAAACAAAAACGCCGCCGGCTCGCGGACAATCGCCCGCCCCAGCGCCACCCGCTGCCGCTGCCCGCCTGAAAGCTGCGCCGGCTTGCGACGCAATAGCTGCTCGATCCCCAACATTCGTGCGGCTTCCGCGACGCGCCGATCTCTTTCGCCGGCCGGCACGCCGCGCACCTTCAATCCAAACCCCAGATTCTTCGCGACACTCATATGCGGATAAAGCGCATAGTTCTGAAACACCATCGCCACATCCCGATCCCGCGGCGGCAGATCATTCACGATGCGATCGCCGATCCGGATCTGCCCCGATGTGATCTCTTCAAGCCCCGCGATCATCCGCAGCGAAGTCGTCTTGCCACACCCTGAAGGCCCCACGAGGACGACAAACTCGCGATCCGCGATATGCAGGTCGACAGCGTCCACCGCCTTCACTCC
>DATBDZ010000071.1:0-6269 GCA_036276235.1 Humisphaera sp.
AGCTCGACGGGAAAGGTGGCTTAAGTCTGAATCTTCAGACTTTGCTTTCACGAAGAGCCGCCGGCCTACCCATGTGGCCGGACCCGGGTGATTGCCCTTGGCCTCGAATTTTTCAAGACTTACGTTCGATCCGCGATCGGATCGAAGCAATCGGGGTGACAGGATTTGAACCTGCGACCTCTTGGTCCCGAACCAAGCTCTCTAAACCAAACTGAGCTACACCCCGGACAATTTTCCATTCGCAATCATTCGCACGCCGCGGCCGATTCGGGAGGCCGTTGACGAGCGGGGCAAGAGCATAGCGATAGCCCGCCAAAGTTCAATCTTAGGCCGCCAAATGTCATTACGCCGTGAAAATGTCACTGCATGGCGTAAGCCCCCTGCTCATCGAAACGCTCCTACTTCATTGCGGGCCCTTCCGGCAGATTTCCGGCCGGATCGAGAATTTGCAGCTCGTGGATGCCGTGCGTTTTGGAATCGCGATAAGTCCAGACGACCTTCTTCTGCGGCGTCACCTCCAGCAGCTTTACCGCGCCGGGTTTGTTGGAGCCGTAGCTGGCGATGATGGTGTTGCCGTTGGCGAGCCGCTGGCAGCCGCACGGGTCGCTGAGCAGCGGCTCGGGGAGGTCGGCATTGGTCAGTTGCCACACGATCTGGCCCGCCGTGTCGACCTCAATGCACATCAAGCCGTGCGTGCAATCGATCAGCGTGTTGCCGCTCGGTAGCCGAATGGCGGTGAAGGGCCAGCATTCGGCCGGCATTTCCGGAGTCTTTGCCTCCCAAACGATCTTCCCCGCCGGCGTATATTCCCGCACGACTTTATCCAGCAACTGCGGCACAAGGTAATTGCCATTCGGCAGCTTGCGAGTCATCCGCGTTTGCAGATGCAGATCTTTCGTCTGAGCCTGGATCGGCACCTCAACGACGATTTTCCCATCGCGATCCACCTCAAGAACGCGCGGCTTTGGCCCCGCCTCGGTAAGCATGACGCGATCATGCTCGACCGCCTGCACGGTGTTTACTTCTGATTGAGTTCCCTTGAATTGAAATACAGTCTTGCCATCGCGCGTGATTTCGATAGCCGCCCCGCCGGGGAAATCGCGATCCTTGCTGACGGCCAGCAAAATGTTGCCGTTGGGAAGAACAAAACCATCGCGCGTCTGATGCGGATATCGCCAGACGATCTTGCCTTGGGCGTCGATGATGTATGTCTCAGCGCCAAGAGCGAGGAAGGAGTGCGTGATTCCCGAGGCGGAAGTTTGCTGAGGGGCGTCGTCAGCGCGGGCAGTGAACGCTAATCCAGCGACGAACATCAAAGTGATCGAGAATCTATATGCGCGGCTCAGAAGAGGCTCCATTGAGATTCCTCGGATAGAACTTTGGACGGCCAAGCAAGACAGTTGTAGGGTGGGCGTACTCGCCCACCACGTCGCTCATGGTGGGCGAGTACACCCACCCTACACGAATTCGCGACATTTTCAGAGCAGGTACTCGCCAGCTCCGGCCCGTTCGTGCCATCGGGTCGAATGCTTCAGAGCGCACGCCCGGAAAATGCGGCGGGCAGTGCCCGCCCTACGCGCCGTGTTGACTCGCAGCGCGGGCACTGCCCGCCGACTTTCGTATTCGCTCGGCTTGCCGAAGGCACCGACTACTTACGCCGCCCGTTGATTCCCGCGGCCTTGGCCAGCGTGTCGGCTTTGTCGATTTTTTCCCAGGAGAATTCGCCATTGGGGCCGGGCTCGCGGCCGAAGTGGCCGTGGCGGGCGGTTTGTTTGTAGATCGGACGCAGAAGGCTCAGGTGCTTGATGATGCCGCGCGGCGTCAGCGGGAAATGCTCCTGCACCAGCTGCGCGATCTGGTCTTCGGGAATCACAGCCGTGTTCTCTGTGCTCACCGTCACGCTCACGGGTTTGGCGACGCCGATCGCGTAGGCCAGCTGCACCTCGGCGTTGCGCGCCAGGCCGGCGGCGACAATGTTCTTAGCGATGTAGCGGCCCATGTAGCAGGCGCTGCGATCGACCTTCGATGGGTCCTTGCCGGAGAACGCGCCGCCGCCGTGCGCGCCGCGGCCGCCGTAGCTATCGACGATGATCTTGCGGCCGGTGAGGCCACTGTCGCCGTGCGGGCCGCCGACCACGAATTTCCCCGTCGGGTTGATGTGGAAGATGATGTCATCGTTCCACAGCTTCTTGGGGACCGCCGGGCGGATCACGTACTCGATGATGTCGCGCTTGGCCTTCTCGCTGATCGTATCCTTCTTCTTGTCGAGCACCGATTCATCATGCTGCGTGGAGACGACGACGGTATGCACGCGAACGGGCTGCTCGCCGACGTATTCGATTGTCACCTGGCTTTTGCCATCCGGGCGCAGCCAGCGGAGCTTTCCCTTCTGCCGCACCTCGGCGAGCTTCTCGACGATGCGATGCGCCAAATGGATCGGCAGCGGCATCAGGATGTCGGTCTCGTCCGTCGCATAGCCGAACATCAGGCCCTGATCGCCCGCGCCTTGTTCCTTGGAATCGTCGTCGGCTTTATCGACGCCGCGCGCGATGTCGGGCGATTGGCTGTGCAGCGCGCTAAGCACGCCACAGGAGTGATAGTCGAAGCCGATATCGGGGTGGGTGTAGCCGATTTCCTTGATCGTCTGCCGCGCGATTTCCGGCGCGTCCACATAGGCGGTCGTCGTAATCTCGCCGGCCAGCACGACCTGCCCGGTCGTCACCAGCGTCTCGCAGGCAACGCGCGCCTTGGGATCCTGCGCAAGAATGGCATCCAACACGGCATCGCTGATCTGATCGGCCACCTTATCTGGATGGCCCATGGTGACGGATTCGCTGGTAAACAGATGGCTGGTTCGACGGAATTCGGGTGACACAATCGCTCCTTAAGTGCGTTTGGGTATCCGCCGGCGCGTAGGCCGACGGGTAATGAAGGTGAGGAAATCTACAGCCGTATTAGGGTTGAGGCAAGCGATCGCGGAGGAAAGGGTTCAGGGTTCAGTGGTAAATGCTGATTGCTGATTGCGGAATGCTGAATGGTCGAATTCCAACTCCCCTTCAAGGCCGTCGCTGAACCCTAAGCCCCGAACCCCGCGTGAACAGGGGAAACTCTTGCGGACTGACGCGTCTCTCTGGCGCGTGCCGGACGGCAACAGCATTGGTAAGTTCCGGTAATCGTAGTGAGTCTCGGGCGCGGGCAACCCGTGCGGGTTTATCCGGTTATGAGGAAAACGATGAGCAAAACCACGATCTGGGCTGCATTTCTATGTGTCGCTTTTGTTGCCTTGCCGACATTGGCCGCGGAGCAGGACGATTACAAGCTTGGCCCCGATTCACTCCAGCGGCTTCCCGGCGTGCCGCAGGGGAAGGTGATGAAACTTGCCTGGAACACGTCAAAAGTTTTTCCCGGCACCACGCGCGATTGGTGGATTTATGTGCCTTCGCAATACGATGCGCGCACGCCGGCTTGCGTGATGGTGTTTCAGGATGGGAGTGGCTACGTGAGCGAGACGGGCGCGCAGCGGCTGCCGATTGTTTTTGACAATCTGATCAGCAAAAAGGAAATGCCGGTGACGATCGGCATCTTCATCAATCCCGGCACGAAGCCAGCCGCCGCGGAAGGCGGGCGTCCAATTTCCAATCGCAGCTTCGAGTACGACACGCTCAGCGATCAATACGCCAGGTTTCTCATCGAAGAAATTCTGCCGGAAGTAAGCAAGACCTATCGCATCACCGACGACCCGCAAGGCCACGCGATCTGCGGCCTCAGCTCCGGCGCGATCTGCGCCTTCACTGTCGCCTGGGAGCGACCGGATGTTTTCCGCAAAGTACTCAGCCAGATCGGCAGCTTCACTTCGATTGCCTATCGCCCCGCGCGCGATGGCCAGCCGATGCAGCCGGGCGGCGATCTTTATCCAACGCTCATCCGCAAGACGCGGCCGGTGAAGCCGATCCGCGTTTTCCTGCAGGATGGCTCCAACGATCTGGACAACAATCACGGCGCCTGGTTTCTGGCCAACCAGCAGATGGCCGCGGCATTGAAGTTTTCCGGCTACGATTACAAAACCGAATGGGGCCACGGCACCCACAACCCCAACCACGGCGGCGCGATCATGCCCGATGCCCTCCGCTGGCTCTGGCGCGATTTTGGGAAGCCGGCGCAGAAATGAAGTCGATTGACCAGCCAATGTCTGAACCCATGAAATGACACTTGCGGCCCGCTTCATGTTCAGTGCGGCATTCTTGTGCATCGGGTGTGCCGCGAAAGACATTGGCTCGATGGCTCATGCACAGTCCCTTGAGGGGACGTGGTCCAGGGCTGCCCAGACCAACTCAGTTCTGCCCCAAGGGCGATGCATTTGAAGAGGTCGTCTTGGAACGGCAGAAATAACAGGCCAGGCCGAATTAAAGGTGACGCGGTGCGCCGACCAAAGCCGGTGCGGAGGCGCCGACGCCTACTGGCCAGACGGCACACCCAGCGTCTCCTTCATTACCCCATCGAGTTCGATCAGTGCCTTTGAGCAATCGCCGGTGAACGAACTGCCATGCATCGTCGCCAGTGTCTTCGGCTTCAGAGCCGCGAGGCCATGCAGGAGCGGTCGTGTGTTCGGTGTATATGGCATGTAATCCATGAGCGGCCCGGCCTGGTAGTCGATGATCGCCGCGCGCACGCGGCCAAGGATGTCGGACTCACTCAGCGCCTCGACATCGCCGTTGTGGTGGAAGAGATCGGAGCAGAACAGCACACGCTGCGTCTCCTCGAACAGCACTCCCGCATCCCAGCCGTGCGGGAGGTGAGGCGTTGGACGATAGCGAAACCGGAATTTGCCTGTGCTGAACGTCTCGTCGGCATTGAGGGCCCGCGGCGGGCGGTCAGCGAAATCGGTGAGGTTCACAAGCGAGCCGACGACACCCGAAACCGCCTGGGCCTGCGGCGCGATCTTGAGCCAGTTGTTGAGCGAGCCGCACTCGTCAACCTCAAAGTGGCTGAAGCCAATCCAGCGGAGCTTTGCGGGATCGATGATGCTTGTCACCGCCTGAAGCACCTCCGGGAACATGCGGCGCATCCCCGTGTGGTAAAGCAGCGGTTCATCATCGACGACCAGGAAGTGATTGAACTGCAGGTTGATTTCGGGCCACAAGATGCTGATGCGATGGACGTTAGGGGCGATTTCGGTAATCAAGGGCATAACTGATTCTTTCAACCGGGATTTTCCCCTAGGACCATTGGTTGGCGTAGAGTACCACAAGGTCGATCTGTTCGGGCAATTCGAGTCATGCTGCCGAAGATTTGACGAATTGAGCCCGGGCGACTTACCTGATTCGTAGCGCGGTTCGTCCAGTCGATGTGAAATGAAGTTCGTCGATCCGATGCCAATTCGCTGTCCGAAGTGCGCCGCTGAAAGCAGCCAGAGCGAGGCAGACCTATTGGCACTGCGCGCCAAATGCCCGATGTGCGGCGAGTCGTTCGCCGACGCTGGGCAACGAATGCGATCGACGTACGACGATTTTGGAGACTTCGCAACGATCGCCGGGATCCAGGTCGCGATTGAAAGGCGGCTCGGAATTAAGATCGACGACTCGCAATGGATCGAGAAGCACCCCACCCTGCGCCAAGCCGCGCAGGAAATCCACCGGCAAGTGCCGGCCGAACGACTGACGGACGCAGAGTTGCTCCGTCTTGTCGAAGAGGCGGCCACGTCACTTCGCTGGTGCGACGCCAAGACGATCGACTTGGACGCGCGGCCAATGGACGCAGTCGATCCCGGCCGGTGGGAGCGGCGATAAGGAGTTCGCCTGAGTATGCGAATTGGCGCGGACGATATTGAATTACAGATCGGAGAATTGCGCCCCCCCCACCATCGCGCGCCATTATAAAAAAATTTTCGCGCGCCGACGATGACTCATTATCGCCCGCAACTCTTGGCCGCCACGTCACTTAACCTAAACCTAACTCGGCCACTTTTCCTCCCCGAAAAAAAATACATAAATTTTGTATTTTTCGCGTAATGGATTTCGGAACCTACCTATTCGCAACTCGTTAATTAACAGTCACTTACAATGCTGAAAATCGCACTGCCGGGGTGCCCGCCGTAAGTCCCGTGCTCGCCACGAGTTATCCTAACAAAGCATTGACAAAGTGTATGTACTATAGAGGGGTGTGCAAGAAGAAGCTGTGTTCGAGATGGGAGCAGGCCTCTCGCTGTCGGAGTTCAGGATCAGGCAGCAAACCGGCTCAAGCTGCGGTGATTAAGAGTCATCGTGGTGAAC
>DATBDZ010000072.1:0-4246 GCA_036276235.1 Humisphaera sp.
TCTCCTGGCTACTGGCTCCTGACTTCTGGCTCCTTTTTCCATCTAATTACTGGAATCCGACCCTTTCGTCCGATAAAACGTATGGTCGATATACGTACTCAAAGCCGGGATTGCGCCAGCTTTTTGGGCCAGGGCGGGCCTGAGGGCGGCAAAATTCTCCGGAGCTTATTCTGCATTCCGATGAAAGGCCAAGGATGGCTAAGTGGATCTCATCAGTTGTAGTTCTGGGTTTGCTGGCCATCGTGGGCTCCACGGTGGGCTGCACGCCGACGTCTTCAACGTCGTTGGTGCAGTCGATGCCGCCGCCGAATTTCAGCGGGCCGAATTTGCAGGACCCTGCACCGGTGTCACAGGCACCGGCTCCACGTCCGCAAGCTCCGGTAGTGGTTGCGCCTCCGGCTCCGGCCGCGCCGACGCATAAAGCGCCGGCGGGAATTCCGGGCGATTGGGTGCCGGGCGTTGCCGCCAATCAGTGGTATTACATTGTGATTCATCATAGCGCGACGCCGACCGGCGGGGCCGCCGCCTTTGATAAGGAACATCGCGCCAAGGGATGGGATGAGCTCGGCTATCACTTTGTGATCGGCAACGGCACCGACACCCATGACGGCCAGGTTGAGGTCGGTCCGCGGTGGAAAAAGCAAAAGTGGGGCGCGCACGCCAAGACGCCCGACAATCGCTTTAACGATCATGGCATTGGCATCTGCCTGGTGGGCAATTTTGACGTCACCCGTCCCACCGCCAAGCAAATGGATTCGCTGGCGAAGCTGGTGGCGTATCTCCAATCAACCTATCGCATTCCGTCAGAACGGATCGTTGGCCACGGCTCGGTTCACAACATCGCCAACGGCGGCACGATCACCGAATGCCCCGGCCGCAACATGAATGTCGCGACAGTGCGCCGACTGAGCGCTCATCTGCTCGCCGAATCCGGCGAACCGATTCCCGGCGAACCAAGCCTCGCCATGCAATCTTCTGGCGAAATGTTGCATGATAAGAAGCAGTGACGGCGGCCTGACTCCTCTTCATCACAGCACACTTGACATGTAAAGACGTGAAACGTGACGAATGGCAGATTGCCATCACGTTTCACGTCTTTTACGTTTCAGTATCGGCGATCCGCCCTTTACGGCGTTTCACGTCACCACGTTTCATGCTCGGCAACGTGACGGCAATTCTGTCGTTTGTCACGTTTCACGTCTTCATGTTTCATGCAGCGCGAGCGTTTTGCGTGAACACATCGGCAATCTCCATCGTTCCACTCTCGTTGGAACACCCTTTGCTCCCTCCGTAACTCAGCATAGGAAAGCTACTTGGAGAATGGAGACCGCCAATGGGCCGCGTACTCGTTGTGGATGACATTTTGATCAACCGAAAAGCAATTGCCCAGCTCCTGGAAAGGAATGGGCACACAATCGACATGGCCCGCAACGGTGCCGAGGCGCTGGTTCGCATCAAGCAGAATCGGCCAGATCTGATCCTGCTGGATCAGATGATGCCCGAGGTTGATGGGCTCACCTTCCTCGCGGGGATTCGGAGATTTCCCAAGTACAAAGAGATCCCTGTCATCATGCTAAGCGGCGTTACCGACCGCTCCTGCATCAATAAAGCCGAAGCGCTGGGAGTGAAGGAATACTTGCCCAAAGGGGATTACAGCGCGGAACAGTTGATGGAAAGCATCGATAAGTATTTGCCGCATGATCAGGGGCAATTTCAGGCGGTTGCGCCATCCTGAAACCGTAGGAACCGCGTCGCGCCCTCCCTCATCCTCGTCTGCCTCGAACTACGAAATCTCCGGCCAATCGGTCGCCGGCTGTTGCTGCTGGGGCGTTCGAACCGGTGCTGAAGCGGGTGCCGGCGCGGGCCCTTCCTCTGCCACCTTCGGCCGCATGACTGACACCTTCATCTTGGGCGGCCGCGTGTTCCTTCGGGCGGCGACAACGTCCCGATCCGGATCGCGGCGATGATATTGAAATTCCCACGGCAGCATGGCGTGGCGCTCGCGATAAATCATCCCCAACGACCAGCAGAAATAATGCATCAGATAAATCGACGCGGCGAGGCAGCCTAAAAGCAGGCGCCAGTCGCGGTAGATGTGCGGGAGCTCGATCCATAGCGGCGTCGCTGCCATCAGCAGGGTCCAGAGGACAAAGCCATACGAAACGCCCGCCAGCGTCCAAAGCAACACGGTGACGGGATAGATTCCGCCGGCGGCGACCAGCGTGCCCCAGAGGCGAATGGGGTGGAGATTGGTGATCGACCCGCTGGTGGACGTAATCAGAAAAGTCGCCGGGAAGAACAATGTGCCCGCCAATGCGAACGGAAGGCCGACCAACATCTGCAAGTGCGGATCGTGCACTGCCAACCGAACGATATGCAGCGGCAGATAGCAGATGAAGAACGCCAGCATCAGCGCGCCCAGCGGCTGGCACATATCCTCGTACCATTGCACATCGCGAAACGGGCGCGGGAGCTCGTCGCGATCCTGCCGGCCAATCTCGTCCACCACATTCGCCCAGTGGCCCATCAACATCAGCACGAAAATGAAGAGGAACGGCAATCCCATGAAATACGCCATCGATCCGCACAGCATGATCAGCGCGCCGCAGCAGACATACAGGATGAAGATGACCGTCATCACCAACAGGTTGATTGGCCGCAGCAGGTTGATGAAGATCGAGCGGCTGGAAATCGTCGGCGTCGTCGAGGCGTTGGCGTATCCCAGCGCCGTCTGCGCCATCGGAATGCTGCCGGGATTGATTCGTTCCTTCGCCGGGTCCTGCTTGATCTCCAGCGGGCGAACCAGTTCGCCGGTTTCCGGATCATACTTGGGGCGCAGCTCGGGGTTGGGCTCATCGACGACGCCGTATGAATCGTCTTCTTCGGCGGCGGGGCCGCGCATGTCGATCTCGTTGCCGCCGTGATCGACCTTGTCCTTGCTGAAGACGTAGATCATCTCGCCCAGGCGATAGGCGTCTTCGGTTTTTGTCGAAGGGTTGATGACGTATGTGCCGTCTTCGGTGATTTGCTTCAGCTCGCTGAGCGAGGGGATGTCGCTGAGCAGATGACAATGCGGGCATTGCACCGGCGTGCCCGCCAGCTCCTGGGGAACTTCGAGAATGAAGCCGCATACGCGGCACGGGATCTGAATCATAAAATCGCTCGACTTATTCCGTATTGTACGGCTGTCGCACCTTTCGTAGAATGCCTCCGGGAATCTCGGAAGCGGGAGTCGGAAAGGACCTTCTCATGCGGACATACATTTGGGCCGCTGCGGCGATGTTGTTGATCGTCATGCCAGTCGGGGCGCGCGCCGAGGATGATGTCAAACCTGAGCAGCTCAAGAAAATGTACGATGACGCCCTCGCCCAGCTCAAGGCGGCGCAAGACCGCAAAGCCGAGCTGGCGAAGGAAAATGATGCACTCAATGCGAAGGTGACAGAGCTGCAAAAGCAGCTTGCCGCTTCGCAGGAGCAGGTGGCTTCGTTGAAAAACGAAGTCGCCGAGAGCGCCGACAAGACCTATTACCTGCGCGCTTATCACGCGGCATGGCAGCGCTTCCTTAGCAACTATCCGGAGTTGACGCTCAAATGGAAGGCGTATCTGGGCCACGGCGTCTTCAGCCTCCCGTCTGATTTTCCCGAGTATCCGTTGTTCGACTGGGTCGATCTGCGCGGCGACGACAGCGCAAAGCACGTTGAATCGCCCGACGATTCGCAGTCGGACCGGATCGCCGAACGAGCCGGGGGCAACGGCAGCGGGGGCCAGTAAGCTCGCGCGAGTTGGGAAAAGCGACAAGATCACTATCTGAAAGACGGTCCTGATCGGGCCGTCTTTCGGTGTTTTGTGTAGAGCCGATTCCCGAACGCGGTGGGTCCGTGGTAACCTGATTGCAGCAGATCAATGAACTCCCTCCAGGGCCATCTTCTGATCGCATCGCCGCAGTTGGCGGATCCGAATTTTGCGCGCTCGGTGGTCCTGATCGTGCAGCACAATGAGAGTGGTGCGCTGGGGCTGATTCTCAATCGGCCGCTGGAGACTAATCTGCAATCGGTCTGGGAACAGGTGAGCGATGTTCCCTGTTTTGTCGATCAGCCGCTGCATCAAGGCGGGCCGTGCGAAGGCCCGCTCATGGTGCTGCATGGCGATGAATCGCTTTCGGAAATGAGTCTGCTGCCGGGCGTCTATTGGAGCACGGACAAGGATTCGGTGGAGCAACTGGTTTCGCACAACAGCACGCCGCTCA
>DATBDZ010000073.1:0-22375 GCA_036276235.1 Humisphaera sp.
GTTCACCACGCCGTGTACGAGCCTAAGGCGAGGGCACGGATCCTCCGACCGCAAAACCATGGTCGAAGCGAGTTGCGCACCCTCTCTGATCACGACATGACGTAACAAACCTTCTGCATCTGCACCGTCGCAGCTTCGTAGGCGCGCAAGAATGCCCCTGCATCCATCGCCCGCGCCGGAATCCTTCGGCACGGAACTTGCGCCTCAATCCTCGCTTGATCAAACGGCCAAGGAGAAACTCTGATCGTCCACTCCCCTTCATTACGCAATCGCAATTCAATCGGCTTGGCCCCCGGCCGCGGATAAACACCTTCGATCGTCTCAAACAGTGGCTCGCTGCAGAGCACGGCGAGGCTCAGGCGATCCATCGCCTTGAGCAGGTTGTAGTTGAACAGCAGCGCGTCTTCCGCCGCACTGATTCCCGGGGCGGCCATGCCATAATGCAGCGCAAGATCGGTCCGCATTCCCAGTCGGCCGCGGAAATTTTCCTGGGCTTCGATCTGGTTTTGTTGGAATTTGTTCAGCTCGAATACTTGCCGCGCGTGAACCAGACGATTGCGCGGCGAGGCATAGTGCGACTGCGCGATCATCGACAGCGCCATCACATGCAGACTGACCAGCAGGCCGGTGTAATCGCCCTGCCTGGCCGCCCGCTGGACAGATTCGGTCCAGATGCCGACCGCCAACTCAGGCGGCGTCTCGAAGACATGCAGCGGAAACCCCTGCGGATTAAGAGTGGGCTGCGAATCGTGGAGCGGCCAGCCGCTGTCGTGCAGCGCGATCGCTTCGACGACGGCGGTCGCCGGCTCCGGCCGCGCGAAGGAGTCATTGCCGATATGGGATGCGAGCAGGCCGGAAAGGCGCGCGTGGTCGTCCTGGGTGATCAGAATGAATTCGTCGGCATGCCGATGACGGATCATGTTGGGTGCAATACCTGTTGGGGCCTGTTCGGTTCTATTGTTCCACGCGTTGCAGACGATAACCTACGCGGCTGCCGCGGACCAACCCGCGCCGCCAGGAGCACTGATGCCCTTCTATTTCGATGCCATGCTGATGATCCTCGCTGTTGTCGCGCTGCTGGGGCGCGTGGGGCTGGCGCTGTACGCGACGGGACTGGTCCGCTCCAAGAATTCCGCGGGCACGATCACGCGCGTGCTCTGCGATCTGTGCGTCGGCTCTCTGGCCTTCTGGGCGATCGGAGGGGCGCTTCTCCTTCAAAAGCATCCATCAATTATCGGGATCGACCGGAATCTCATTTTTGGGTGGATCATCCCCAATCCGCCGAATCTCTTTTTTCACCTGACGATCGTCCTGCTGGCCAGCGGCGTCGTAGTCGGCGCGGTGGCGGAGCGATTTAAGTTTTTCCCGCTTTGCATTGCGTCGGCAGTCCTCGCCGGCATCGTACTGCCTATCACCGGAGGCTGCGTCTGGTATGGATGGCTCGGCCTGCATGGATTCATCGACATCGGCGGCGCGACAGCGATGCACGTGGCGGCGGGCGCGTTTGCCGCGGTGGCGGCGATGATGGTTGGGCCACGCAACGGGAAGTTCAACAAGGATGGATCATCGACGATGATTCCCGGACACAGCGTGCCGTTTGCGGCGCTGGGGGCGATTGTAATGATCGTTGCGTGGACGGCGGCGCTCTCTGGCCGCGCGATTTTGGCCGGCGAAACCAATGGCCCTTCGATGGCGGCGCTGAGCACCGTGCTAGCCGCGTCGGCGGCGGGATTGTCGGCGCTTGTTCTCGGACAGTTCCGCTACGGCAAGCCAGATGTGATCTTGGCGATCATCGGCCTGCTCGGCGGCCTCGCGGCAATCAGCGGCGGCGCGGGAACCATCAGCACCGCCGGCGCGGTTCTCACGGGGATCGTCGCCGGGGCACTCGTCCCCGTCGCATCGGTCTTCATCGACTTACGATTGCGCATCGATGACCCAAGCGGATTAATCGCCGTCCACCTGATCGGCGGAGCATGGGGAACCATCGCGGCCGGCTTGTTTGGCCGACTCGCGAATACGAGCCATCTGGCTCAATTCGGTCGGCAGATCGTCGGCATGGTTGTTGTCGCGTCGTTTGCCGCGATCGTCTCGGCACTGGTCTTCGGGCTGCTCAAGATGTCAGTCGGAATTCGCGCCCGCGAGGCAGACGAATTTGACGGCCTCGACCTTGCCGAGCATGACATCGGCGCGTATCCGGATTTTCAGCAGACGATGATCAAGAGCTACCACTTGCGGGAAGTGTGAACTTACATCCCCAGCTGCGCCTTGAGCGCATCGACCGACGCAACTCCCGCCGGCAGCTTCGCTTCTTCGATCAGCATGACCGGAATGCCATCGCGAACGGGATAGGCCAAGCCGCCGACTTCGGCGATCAGGAAATCTCCCTCCAAACGCAGTCGGCTGTGGGTCAGCGGGCAGCGGAGGATTTCAAGAAGTTCCGGATCGATTGTGTGCGGATCGGTTGAGGAAGACATCGTTTTTCCTGTAGGGTGGGTGTACTCGCCCACCACGTGTCTCGAAACGACTCAGCGAATGGTGGGCGAGTACACCCACCCTACAAGAGTATAAGACCGCACGCTGTGGCGCGAAAGCGTCGGCATCTCACGTCCACTCGCAGATCGATTCCACATACGCCACCGATCCGTCTCGGAGCCAGCCGTCGAGTTGGGCAGGGTCTTTGAGCTGCTGGCCGCGGACACGCGGGACGACGGCGTACCCGCTGTTCACTTCCGCCAGCGCGCTCATGTCTCCCCAGATCTTCTCGAACTGCGCGACAGGATACACATCCTCCTGCCCGTGGCCCCAGCGTTTTTTGACATCCTTGAGCGTGATGTAGGTTGGCATCTTCGCCGAGACGGCGCGGATGGCCGCCGCCACTTTTGATTCGTCGGCCAGGTCTGAGCGATGGAGTCCAAAGACGACCAGCAGGCGATCAATATCGATCCAGGTCGTGAGCGTGTTGTAGTAGGAAAGATGAAACTCATCTTCCTCGCGCGGCATCGCCAGGCCCTCGACCAGCCGCGTGCGCCCGTTCACGCGCGCCAGGCCGCCGCCGCGATCATCGATGCGGCGATTGATGACTTCAAATGTCAGCGTGTCGCTTCGCGCGATATGCAGGCCGAGCAGCGTCGGATCGAGATCGGCGCCGACGGTATCGATGTTGTGAAGCATCAGATATTTCAGCGACGGCTGCTGCTCGAGCAGTTGCGCGAGCACGCCATTGCGGAGAAGATTGGGGACCTCAAACCAATGGCCGACCGGATGCAGGCATTGGTTGGGCAGGTTGTCGGTGTAGTCGCTGGCCTCGCCCATTTTTTCCGCCCAGCCGATGAGAGCCGTGTGCAGGCTTTGCCGCACTTTTTGCTGCTGCTCATCAAGGATCCGTTGCGGCATCTCCTCCCACATAAATCGAAGATCGCGAACCATCGGCACCATGCGCTGGCCAACGCTGCGGCCGGGGGAAAGCTTGAGCGGACCCTCGTAGCCGTAATACTCGCGGGATGCGAGAAAGCTTTCGATCGGATGATGCGTGAGATAACTGGTCGCGATCAGATGCGGCACCGGGGCGCCAAATCGCTTCATTGCGCGGCGGCTCTTGGCCAGATGAACTTCGATAAAGGTGCGATGCCGTCCGCCGAGCTTGCAGAACGGATGCAGCGCCTTCACCACGCCCGCCCCCTGCGTCCAGCGGCTCCCTGCGCCGGCGGCAAGCGAGATCACGCCGACCGCGCCGGATTTGAGGGCGCTTTCGCCCAGCCGTTTCCAAGCTTCCCACTCGGCGGATTCGCTGGTTGACGCTCGATTCATCCCGGAAAGATCGACGACATCTTCGCGCTTCACATCCTCGATAACGGTGCTTGCCGGCAGGCGGTTTTGCGCCAAGCCCGTGCGGCCGCTCTTGAGATCGGCCCGGATTTGCTCGTGCAGTTCGCGATCGAAGCCGTAGCGATCGAGCAGCGCGGAGAGCGATTGATCGCCGGCAGATTCTTCGCGGCCGCGCGGAATCAGGCGGTCAAAGAGCACATCCATCAGGCCGCGCAATCGCACATCGGAGCGCGCCGCCGTCCCCAGCAGATCCAATTCCGCGCGGCGGGTTTGCGAAAGCTCGCGCGGATCGGTCCGCAGCCATTGCGGGGCCATGAACGAGTAATAGCCCGCCGGAAGTAATGCATCGCGCCCTTCAAGAAGGCGAGCGAACGTGCCATTGGGATTGATCGAAAAATCGTAAACCACCGGCTCCATCGCGAATGGCAGCGCATTTTGCAGATCGCGCTTGGTGGCGCTCATCAGCTCTTGCAGGAATTTCTGCGCCTCGGCTTTTCGTGCCGGCGCGAAGATGAACCCCATGCCGCCGCCGGACATTCCGCCGAGCATCCAGAAGCCCCAGAAATCGTCGGCGAATCTTTCCTTCACGCGGGTGATGAGCGTCTCGGTATAAAAATTCGTCGCCCAGGGAATGATGGTCTGCAGCGGGCCAAAGAAGTTGCGGGTTGTCGCGTTGCCGATCGCGCGGACATCGTCCGATCTCAGCGCGCCCAAAACCTGTTCGAGGATCGAGATCGTCTGCTTGCGTGCTTCCCATTCCGCGCCACTGCGCAAGAGATATTTCTCGGTGACCATCTCGAGGATGGGGCCGACGTTTTGCGCCATGCCGCCGTGAACGAGGACCAGGCTTTCCTGTAAATGTTGGCGGAGCGATTGCGACGCATCGTTCAGATCAAGAATCTTGTGAGTCGGCAATAGCCGCCCGCGGCTGACTCCAAACTCTGGATCGCCCTGCGTGGCCTTGGCACCGCAGATCAGTTTCATGCCCGGCCAGACGCCGCCAGAATCCTGCCAGCCGCCCCCTGAGCCGCCGATCCATTCACCGAGGATCGCGCGGGCGGCCACCAGCCTTCGCTCTTCCTCGCGCAGCGGGCCGGTCAGCGATTTGGCCTGGCCGGTCGCGCGCATGCAGGCGGAGATCAGCGAGCCAAGCAGGTTGGTCGAAACAGCCAGCCGCGAGCCTTTGGGAATATTGTTGACGCTACTGACGATCTCCAACCCCAGCCCCGGCCCGACCACGCGAGAAAGAAGCTCCGAAAGACTTCGCCCCGATCCTTCCAACCCCGGCGGCACGATGCCTGACGCGATGATCGCCGCCTTGAGCAGGCCAAGATAATCGCGCGCGAAATCAAAAATCTCCGGCAGGTTGGTGATGTCGGTTCGCGTCGCGAGATCGACGCTCACCAGGCGGATCACCGGCTCATCGATCACGCGAAGATACGCCTCGACCGGCGGCTTGGGCGCAGCATCGCGGCCGAGGACCGCCAGATCGATCGACACATTCAAAACCCGCGCGCCTTCGGGAAAATCCATCCCCAGGAAAAAAATGTCGCTCCAGGCGCTGTGCGTCAGATCCATCCGCACCGGCGTTGTCTCGGCGAGAATGGGAAACGAGCCATCGAAAAGCGATCGCCGCAAAAGCTCCGGCCGGATTTGCAATGGTTGGTCGGCGGGATGACCGATGCGAAACATCCATTGATTGCCGCGCACGGATCTCACGCTTCGGCGAACCTGGTTGGCGAGCGTCGCAAAACCCAGATCGTGATAAGCGGCGGCCAGCGCGCTGGAAATTGGATCGCTGGGCCCCTCCGCTTTCTGAATCTCCAGGAAAGCTTGAATCGCCTCTTCAAAGCGACGATTCAACAAATGGTTGTATCCATCAAATGGAACATGCCCGTTCGATGAAACGCCGGCCTTGGTCGGCAGGTGAAATCGATGAATCGCGTAAAGAAAAAACAGCGCCCGAACGCGATGATAAAGATTCCCGCTCTCGCGGCGGAAGCGATCAAGCTGCTCGCATTCGCGAAGGAGATCGGCCACAGAAGCCGCCCGGCAAAACGCCTCCAGCGGCGTGTCGCGCACGGCGGGTTCTTCGCTGGTGATGATTCGGATTAGTTCACTCATCGCGTATCGATCGGCTGCATCCGAAAACTCGTAGGGGCGAACCTCGTATTCACCCTGGGCCCATCGCCCGAGGAACAGGGTGAACACAAGGTTCACCCCTACAATGCGGTCCGACCCCGTAGGGGCGAACCTTGTGTTCGCCCGATGCCGCCGCGCTCGACGAGGGTGAACACAAGGTTCACCCCTACAAAAGCAGTCCGTCCCGTAGGGGCGAACCTCGTGTTCGCCCTGTGCCGGCTGAGCGGGGACGAGGGCGAACACAAGGTTCGCCCCTACCGACAAACGCGCTCATCGCGTATCGATCGGCTGCATCCGCTCCCGTACCGCCAGCAGATCGACGATCTGCATCAACACTTCCTCGCGATCGGCGCCGTCCAATGCCAGCGCGAGCTGGGCGAAGAGCAGGCCATACCGCACGCCGATGTTGTAGCGGATGCCTTCCACTTCCAAAGCCACGTAGCGTTCCTTGCCGGCTAGCTTCGCCAGTGCGGGCGATAGCTCAATCCGCTCGCCGGGCCGCGCGCTACTGACCTGCTGGCTGAGCAGTTCCATCACCGTGGCCGTCAGCACATGCAGGCCGAAGAAGCAGAGATAATGGCCCGCTCGCAAACCGGGCACGATGAGTGTCTGCTCGGCTTCGGTCGGCGTCGGCTTTTCGACGACGTTTTCGATTTCGTAGAGATTGTTCTGCCCCTGCACCCGCCGCCCGCCGACGGTGCCGTAGAAGGTCAGCACATTTTCGCGGGTGGGTTGCACGCCGGAGACGCTGCACGCTTCGGATTCCGCCATCTGCACAAGCTGCCGCGCGCAGCGGGCCTTCTGGCGGCTCACATACAGATGATCCCCCACCAGATGCAGAAACGGATCATTTCCCACATACGAATGAGCACAATAGAGCGCATGCCCATACCCGCGCGGCTCCGCCTGCTCGACAAAGTGCAACCGCCCCGCCAGGTCCCCCGCCGCCGATATATACGCCTGCTGGGCGCCGGGACTGACGACCAGACAAACGCTCTCGACGCCAGTGCTAAGCGCCTCTTCCAGGATAATCTTCAGCGCCGACTTGGATTGCCCATCTCGATCCACCAGCGTCTGCAGCGGCAACGCCTGCTGATTACGCGCGGCGGCGGTGATCACGGCCTTTCGTACTTTCATCGCCACGGAAGATTGCAGATTCCGCCGGTCAGGTCAAATCGAGTGCCAGAGGACAAGTGCGCAGGCAGGACGCGCGGCGGTCGTCTGCATATAATCCGAAGCCTACCGCATGCCCAAAAGCTTCTACATCATTGACGGCCACGCGCAAATCTATCGCGCTTACTTTGCGCCCTTTCGCGATCTGAGCACCGCTTCGGGTGAGCCTACCAAGGCGACCTTTGTCTTCCTGCAGATGCTGATGAATCTCATCTCGCAGCGCAAGCCGGATTATCTTTGCATGGTGATCGATGCGGGGGATGAGACTGTCTTTCGGCGTGAGTTTTTCCCGGAGTACAAAGCGAATCGGCAGAGCCCGCCTGATGATTTTTATCCGCAGGAAAAGCGGATTTTGCAGATCGTCCGCGATTCGGGTCTGCCGGTCTTTGCGCGGCCGGGGTATGAGGCCGACGACCTCATCGCCACCATGGCCAAGAAGCTGGCCGGCGAATACGAAATCTTCATGGTCTCCAAGGACAAGGACCTGCGGCAGATCATCAGCGATACGACCAAGATGTACGATGTGCAGTCGGATGAGGTGATCGATGTCGCCGCGTTGGAGCAGAAGCACGGATACACTCCCGCCGAGGCAATCGAGATTCAAACGCTTTGCGGCGACTCCACCGACAACGTGCCCGGCATCCCCGGCGTCGGCGATAAAACCGCGCTCAAGCTTGTCAAAAAATATGGTTCAGCCGATGCCGTCCTCAAGCATCTGGATGAGCTGACGCCGAAGATGCGCGAGAACTTCGAGAAGTTCGGCGATCGCCTGCCGATCTCGCGGCGGCTTGTCACGCTTAAAGATGATGTGGAATTCGATTTTGATCCGGAAGTCTGCCGCTTTACCGGGCTGAATACCGATGTGCTGCGTCATGCGATGGAGACGCTGGGCTTCACGAGCCTGCTCAATCGCCTGCCGGCCAGCGACAAGGCGGCAAAGGTTGTCGTGCCGTCGCGGCCATCGTCTCCGCTGCTCTTTCAAGACACGTTGTTCCCGGACGCCGGCGGCACAAACGACGGGCCGACCTTGAGCACCGGCGCCGACTGCAAATACACGCTCGTTCACACCGACGAACAATTCGCCGATTTCCTTCAGCAGCTCAAAAAGCAAAGGCGATTTGCCTTCGATACCGAGACAGATCATCTCGCCGCTGTCACGGCAAAGCTGGTTGGCATGAGCTTCAGTTGGGAAGCAGGCAGCGGGTATTACACGCCCGTCTGCGGGCCATCGGGCACGACCGTTCTGGATTGCCAGCGGGCGCTGGCGGCGCTGAAGCCGATCCTTGAAGACCCGAAGATCGAGAAGGTCGGGCACAATATTAAGTATGACACGCTGGTGATGGATCACGCCGGCATCCACATGCGCGGCATCGCGCTGGATTCGATGATCGGCGCGTGGCTGGTCGATCCGAGCCGCCTGCAATACGGAATCGACCGGCTTGCCCTGGACATGCTGCGGTTCAAGAAAGTGCCGACGACTGATCTGCTCGGCAAAGGCAAAACGCAGATCACGATGGATCGCGTGGAACTGAATCGCATCACCTGCTACGCCGCCGAGGATGCGGATATTACCTGGCGATTGTCACAGATCGTCGATCGCAAGCTGGAAGAAGTCCCTGCGCTTCGGAAGCTGAACGATGAGTTGGAAACGCCGCTGATTGAAGTATTGGCGGAGATGGAGCGGAATGGAGTTGCCATCGACCCGGCGGTGCTCAAGGAGCAGAGCCTGGTTCTCGGTGCCAAGATCGAGGAGCTGCGCGACAAAATTTATGCCCAGGCCGGCGGCGAGTTTAATATCGATTCGCCCAAGCAATTGAGCGATGTCTTGCACATCAAACTGGGCCTCAAGGTCATCAAAAAGACTTCCACCGGACAGGCGAGCACGGATTCGGAAGTGTTGGATAAACTGGCGGTGGAGCATGAGCTGCCGCGGCTGGTGCAGGATTATCGCGAGCTGGTGAAGCTCAAGAACACGTACGTCGATAATCTCACCGACTACGTCAACCCGACGACCGGCCGCATTCACGCGAGCTTCAATCAGGCCGGCACCGAAACCGGCCGCCTGAGCTGTAGCGATCCGAACTTGCAGAATATTCCGATCCGCACCGATGAAGGCCGCCGCATTCGCCTGGCGTTCGTGCCGGGCAACCCGCAGAAGGATGTGCTGCTGACGGCCGACTACAGCCAGATCGAATTGCGTGTCCTCGCACATTTCACGCAAGAGCCGGCGCTGGTCGAGGCCTTCGCGCGAGACGAAGACATTCACCGCGCGGTGGCGGCTCAGGTCTTCAGCGTTGAGCCGGAGAAGGTTACTTCGGAGCAACGCCGCTATGCGAAGATCGTCAACTTCGGAATCATCTACGGCGTCAGCCCGATGGGATTGGCGCGGCGAATCGAGGGCTTAACCATCAAAGCCGCCCGAGATTTGATCATCGCGTACAACAAGCAATTTCCGTCGATCGCCCACTTCCTGCGCAAGTGCGTCGGCGAAGCGCAGCAGCAGGGATATGTCCAGACGATTCTCGGCCGCCGGCGGCCGATCCCTGACATCAACAGCGCCGTCCTCCGTCAGCGCAACGCCAGCGAACGGATGGCAATCAACAGCGTCGTGCAAGGGTCAGCGGCTGATCTGATCAAAGTCGCCATGCTCAATATCTATCGCAAGCTCAAGAAGGACAAACATCCCAGCCGCCTGGTCATGCAGGTGCACGATGAGCTGGTGTTTGAAACGCCGATCGAAGCAGTCGAAACCGAGGCGGCGATGGTCCGCGAGCAAATGCAGTCGGCGATGCAGCTTCGCGTGCCTTTGAAAGTTGAGATCGGTTGGGGAAAAAACTGGCAGGAAGTGAAATAGGTTTGCCAAATGTGCCATCTTCCGGCCAAAATAACGAACAGCCTTTGGGGCAAATCGAAGTAACTAGAATGAAAGACACGGCTGTCGATGCAATTGAGTTAGCTGAGGCGTCGAGCGGCGCGCTGCCGATCGAGGATCGGCGTCCGCGCGTTCCGCCGCCGCTGCCCGTTCGCCTCGAGACGATCGAGACGGCTCACCTCAACGCGCCGGCGGGACTCGAACGCGAGCTGGATGAGTTCTACCAGTGGCTTGGCTTTGAGCGCGAGCCGGATCTGTCGGCAATCATCTATCGCGCCGACAACGAGCGGCTGATCTTTCACGTCGTGGAAGTTCCCCCGCCGCGCGAAGATTTCCGGCCGCTTGGGATTCAGGTGCAGTGTCTGAACGACATCGAGCACGCGCTGGTCGAAAACAAGATCGAGTTTGAAGTACAGCGCGGCGTAGTCGTAGGATTGCGATCGCTCCTCTTGACCGACCCCGCGGCCAATTGGGTCAGCATCAGCGAAGCGCCGATAGTGTGGTAGCCCGATGCACGCCGGCAAACCCATCATCGGAATCGCCGGCGGCATCGGGAGCGGGAAGAGTTTCGTCGCTTCGCTTTTTCGCGAGGCGGGATGTCATGTCATCGACTCCGATGCCCAGGTGCGGGCGGCCTACGATGATCCGCAAATCAAGCAGACGATCCGGAGCTGGTGGGGTCCGCAAGCACTGAAGCCGGATGGCTCGGTCGATCGCGCTTGGATTGCCAACAAGGTCTTTTCTGATCCGATCGAGCGGCAAAAACTTGAAGAGTTGCTGCATCCCAAAGTCCTTGCCGCGAGAGTGGCGGAAATGGAAAAGGTGGCGCGCGAGCCGAATGTACTTGCCTTTGTATGGGATGCGCCACTACTATTCGAGGCAGGGTTAAGGCAACTTTGCGATGTCGTCGTTTTCGTTGATTCCCCCTGGGAAACGCGGCTACAGCGAGTAAGCCAGACCCGTGGCTGGGGCGCAGAGGAGTTGGCCAGGCGAGAAAATTCGCAATGGCCCCTAGACAAGAAGCACGAATTATCCGATTATACCGTAACGAATGCTGCCGACGCGGCCCCGGTCCGCGACCAAGTCCGAGAACTACTCCCCCGAATTCTCGCGAAATTTGACCTTGGCTAAGTCGGTAACAGTAGACAGGATGTTGGGGTTCGTGAGCGTTCGGCGGCATCCGAGCGCGGCATTTTGATCTCCCACGACGATCTTCCTCGATTGCAATCCGTGATGTGAGTGACGGAAGCACCGGCGGCACGTGCCGCTACTCACGAATTGCCCTTCGATAACCATGTATTTTCACACCTTTTTCCACTTTGGAGGCATAAGCCACCATGGCTAAGTCACCCCGCACGCGCCGCTCGGCCGCGTCAACACAGCAACACGCTGAGCCTGAAGTCGTAGAACAGGCCGAACCCACCCCCGAACCCACTGCCACCGCGGTGGAAGCCCCGCCCCCGCCTCCTCCCGCACGCGCCGAAGCGCGCGAGGAAACCCGCGAGAGCCGGCCCGCAAGAACCGAAACGCCCGCGCCCCCGCGCGAAGCCCGCGAGCAGCGCGACAACCGCGAAGGCAGCGGCGACAACAGAGACAATCGCGATAACCGAGACAATCGAGACAACAGAGATAGCCGCGACAACCGTGGCCAGGGCCGCCGCGACGAAGGCCGCCGCGATAATCGCGACGGTAGCCGGGATAACGGTAGCCGGGATATCCGTGACGGCGGACGCGACGGTGGTAGCCGTGAGGGCGGAGGTCGTGACGGCGGTCGTGATAATCGCGACCGCTCCGGCTCCGAATCGTCGGGCGGCGTCAGCGAGGAAGTCGCCACTCTCGATGCCGAGACCAACGCCAAATACGAGCAGGTCAAAGGCGGCAAGCTCTATATCAAAGACTTGCAGCAGATGGACGTGCACGCTTTGCACGAGATCGCCCGCCAGGAGGGAATCCAGGATTTCATCGGCCTCAAAAAGCAGGATTTGATTTTCCAGATCCTCCGCTCGCGCATCCGCCAGAATGGCTTGATGTACGGGGAAGGCGTGCTTGAAATCCTCCCCGACGGCTTCGGCTTCCTGCGCAGCCCCGAATACAACTATCTCCCCTGCCCCGACGACATCTACATCAGCCCAAGCCAGATTCGCCGCTTCGGCTTGCGCAATGGGCACGTCGTCCAAGGACAAATTCGCCCGCCCAAGGAATCGGAACGCTACTTCGCGCTGCTGCGCGTCGAAGCGATCAATGGCGAAGACCCCGAGCGCATTACCGACACCGGCAACTTTGAAGACCTCACGCCGCTGCACCCGCATCGCCGCATCAGCCTCGAAGCCGATCCGAAGGATCTGAACATGCGGATCGTCGACCTGGTGACGCCGGTCGGCATGGGCCAGCGCATGCTCATCGTCGCCCCGCCGCGCACCGGCAAGACCGTGCTGCTGCAAAAGATTGCCAACAGCATCAGCGCCAATCACCCCGAGGCAGTGCTCATCATCCTGCTGATCGACGAGCGCCCCGAAGAAGTGACCGACATGGAGCGCAACACCAAGGCGGAGGTCGTCAGCAGCACGTTTGACGAACCCGCGAGCCGACACGTTCAGGTGGCGGAGATGGTGATCGAAAAAGCCAAGCGGTATACCGAGTTCGGCAAGGATGTGATCATCCTGCTCGACTCGATCACGCGCCTTGCCCGCGCCTATAACACCGAGGTGCCTCACTCCGGCAAGATTCTCTCCGGCGGCGTTGACGCCAACGCCCTGCAAAAGCCCAAGCGCTTTTTCGGCGCCGCAAGAAATATCGAAGAAGGCGGCAGCCTGACCATCCTGGCCACCGCGCTGATCGACACCGGCAGCAAGATGGACGAAGTGATCTTCGAAGAATTCAAGGGCACCGGCAATGCGGAATTGCACTTGGATCGCCGACTGGTCGATCGCCGGGTCTACCCCGCGATCGACATCAATTCCTCCGGCACCCGCCGCGAAGAGTTGCTGCTCGATAAGAAGGAGCTGGAGCTGGTGTATCGCCTGCGTCGGGTCCTCTCCGACATGAACCCCGTCGAGGCGGTGGAACTGCTCAAGGGCCGTTTGGAGAAGGTGCCGAGCAATGCGCAGTTCCTGATGAGTATGAATTTGGATTGACAATCGAATGGCAAAAGACCAAGGCCTGGCGGAATTCCGCCAGGCCTTTTGCCTGCGCGGGGACGATACTGAATGGCGTTCGAGATTCAATATGCTCAGCGCGCGGTTGAGGATCTTGAGTCCTTTCGTGCCTTCGATCAACGGCGCATTCTGCAAGCCATCGAAATGCATCTTCAGAACGAGCCAAAGCGCACAAGCAGGAGCCGGATCAAGACAATGACGCAGCCGTTTTGGAGCGAATATCGGCTGCGCGTCGATGAATTCCGCGTATACTATGATGTGGATGAGCCGAGTCGCATGGTGAACGTGCTGAGGATATTAAAGAAGACGACGGGTCAAACGGAGCAGAACCCATGAAAACCATTATTTGGGACGACAAGACTCGTTGGGAAGAGGCTGTAAAGCAGGGTGAGGAAGAAGAAGTCGTCATTGTCCGCGACGGTCGGCCAGTTGCGTTGTTGGTCCCGTTCGATGAAGAAGACCTTGAGTGGTTCTCTCGCGAGCGTGATCCGGCGTTTCTTGAATCACTCGCCGACGCGAGGAAACAGGTCGGGGAAGGGAAGACGATCAGCCACGATCAATTGAAGGCAAAACTTGGCATTTGATATCGGGGCGGAATTATGAGGAAATTGTTCCCGCCGAAGGTCTGCGAGCGACTCGGCTACTACGTCTATCTCTACATCGATCCACGAAACGGAAAGCCTTTTTATATCGGCAAGGGACAAGGCAACCGAGTATTCGGCCATCTTCGCGACTCGCAGGATTCGGAAAAGGTGAAAGTAATCAAGGAACTTGAGAAACAGAATCGCGAACCGATACTCGAGATTCTCAAATATGGGTTGACCGAATCGGAAGCTCTCCTTGTTGAATCGACAGCGATCGATTTGTTAGACGTCCAAACACTCACGAATGGGGTTCGCGGGCATGGGAGCCGACACGGCACGCGCGGCCGCGTTGAGGACATCGCCGCAGCATTGAGCGCGCAACCAGCGAAATTCAAGCATCGGTGCCTTCTGATCAATATTGCCCGCGGGTTTCACTACGGCATGTCGCCGCAAGAACTCTACGATGCGACTCGAAGCGCTTGGAAGCTCGGAAAAAAGAGACTCCGAGCCCAATATGCGATATCCGTTTATCAGCGAGTCATAAGAGAGGTCTATGAGATCGCGGGGTGGTTGCCCGGTGGCACGACGATGCGGTCAAATGATGCCGACGGTCGCCACAAGACAATTCCGGGCCGATGGGAATTCGTTGGCAGGGTTGCAGAGCATGAAATCCGAAAGCTGTACGTTGGACGCAGCATTGCCGACAAAATGCCCGCCGGAGCGCAAAATCCGATTATGTACATAGGTTGCGACTAACGAGAATGTGACATGGTTGGCCAAACCGAAATCACCGGAATATTCGTCGAGCGCCTCGCGGAGATCGGTGAGTTTTTCGACGGCACGGGTCGCGTCCATCAGGCGATGCGCCGAATTGCCGACCGCCTTCAAGCGGCCGGCATTCGCTACGCCATCATTGGCGGGATGGCGGTCAACGCGCATCGCCACAGCCGCACGACGATGGACGTCGATTTCCTCCTCAGCCCGGATGGACTGCGCGAGCTCCGTCGCTGCGCGGCGGCAAATGAATTCGATCCGGTTCCGGGTCGAACAAGGCGGTTTATTGACCGTCCTACGGGAATCACGTTCGATGCCCTCGTTGCTGGGATGTTTCCGGGGAATGGCACAGCGGGTCCTATCGCCTTTCCCGAGCCTGCAACCGTTAGCACTGAGATTGATGGCCTGCATGTCGTCGATTTACCGACCCTGATCCAACTCAAACTGGCAGCCCATCGATATCAGGATTTTGCCGATGTGATCAATCTCATCCGCGCCAACGGGCTGGATGATCGCTTTCGAGACAAGCTCCATCCATCGGTTCAATCCGATTACATTGAATGCATTGAAGAAATGCGGCGGGAAGACGACTACGAAGCACGTCAGGATCGGGCATCGGAATAACCAACGCGTACGAGTCGTTGCATCAGTCGCGATGCTCAATCACACCATCCTCACCTCAAGCCGCCCTGGCCGCGGCGCGCCGATTCGTTCCAGGGCCACCTTATGCGCCTGATCGTAATGCTTGGCCAGGTTTGACCAGTCGAATAGCTCCCCAAGCCGTTCCACTTTGTTGCGCAGTTCGATGCGCTGCCGGCGATTCAGGTGTACGAAGTGCATCAGATGATCGACCAGATTTTCGGTCGTGTCCTCGAAGCTGCGCGTGCGGCGGTTCAACACACAGATCCCGCGGTCGGCGGCGTCCTGGATGTGGCGATTCACATACGCGCCAAATCCGCTCAGGTCTGTTGTCACCGCGGGGAGGCCGAGCGCGACGCATTCCATCGGCGTGTAGCCCCACGGCTCGTAGTAGCTGGGGAAGATTCCCATGTGGCAGCCGCGCACGAATTGCTCGTAGTCGAGGTTGATCACCGGGCTGGTGGCGCTGACAAACTGCGGATGGAAAATCATCTTCACCGGATCGTCGGCGGCATTAAACAAGCCGCGATGGCGGATGTGACTGAGCACCGCGTCCTTCGCGTCATCCACCAGATCGTGCGTTACCACCAGCGGCTGGCGGTGCGTCTTCCAGGCATGCAGCGCACGCTTGAGGCGGACCTGCGAATCATCGTTGAGCAATTCGCCAAAGGTCGGGATGCGCCCTTCCGCCGCCGAACGGAAGAGCCGCTGCTCCATCTGGCTGCTGATCTCGGCGCACGTATTTTTCAGTTCATCGTACATCGACTGGTTCTGAAGCACGGCGACATTGATATTGCGAACCGGGGCCTTGGTGATGATGAACGCGACCACCGTCGGCGGATTCACCACTTCCTTCAGCCGATGATTCAGGCGGCTCATCGCCTCGATGAACAGGTCCATCCCCTTGTTGCGATATTCGTAGCGGCCGCTGGTCACGAAGTAGATCGTGTTATCCAAATCGAAGGTATAGCTTGGGAAAAAATGCCCGATGACGAATTCGTGAATCCGCTCCTTGTACTTCTGATGCAAATACTGGAACTCATGCGGGGCGGCAAAACGCTGAATATTCAGCCCATTGGGAAGAATCTCATCCGGCACACGGCCCAGAAGCTTGGCGGCTTCGGTGGCCGTCACTTCGCTGACGGTGGTGAACACCGTTGATGCATGCGCCGCCGCTTTTTCGATCTGATGCCGCGCGTAGATCTGATATTTCTTCGCCTCCGCATCCGCATCGAGGAACGGCAGATGATCGTAAAAATATGGATTGTCGCCGGCGATATAGCGGCCAAGCAGCGTGGCGTGCGTGGTGAAGATCGTCGCCATCGGAAGCCGCTGATGCGCGATTCGCGGGACGGCGACGCCGCCCATCCATTCATGAAAGTGCGCCAGCACCGGCCGATCCTTCACGATCGACGTGAAGACGCGGAAAAATTCGGCCACCGCAAACCCGAACGCGACGACCTCATTCACTTCCCCATCATCGGCGGCGGTGGAAATTCCGTGATCCTGCCAGAGCAAATATTTGTCATGATGCAGAGTGCCGTAGCGGCCCCGATAATCGATGAGGATGACGCGCGGGCGGCCGGGGATCAGCCATCGTCCGAAGTGGCAGGTGATGCCGGATTCCTTGAGCTTCTGGATCGTCTCGCGGATGGAGCCGTAGGTCGGCTGATCTTCAAACTCGACTGCCGCCGTCGCCGGGTTGTACGGGCCGATCAGGCAATATCGATCGCCCCACCGCTCGAGCATCGTGGCGGCCTTGGTGCGAAGCACGGTGTAGATGCCGCCCAATTGCCAGCAGACTTCCCAACCGACCTCAAACAAAAGCGGCGGCTGCGGAATCGGCGGCGGCTCGGGAACCGCCGGCGCGGGGGTCGCCATCCGCTCGACCGGCGGCGGCTCGCTCACGCGCGGGAGCGCTGGCGCTGCCGCTGTCGTCGCCTGCGCCAGCACGGACTCCTTGCTGACCAGTTTCCCGTTCGAGCCCTTTTCCCGTTTGTCAGTCTGACCGCGGCTTCCCATGCCACTCATTATGACAGTTTTGGCCATCACGTTTCAATCTTTGGATGATCCGCATATGCCGGCGGCGGCGGGTTTCCCCGTAGGGCGGGATATATCCCGCCGCGCCGACGCGCGAACGGCTGATAAAAACCCGCGCTACGCACCGACATGTCGGGCCGTGGTACCTATTCGAGCGGCGCCGATGGCAGCACCGGCGGGCGGGTTTTCGAGCGCGCCCGCCGCACCAGCACATACAAACAAAGCGCGATACCACCGAAAAATCCCCCAGCGTAGCTTGCAAGATGCGCCCATAGATCCGTGAGGAAGGCAACATGGCGATCCGCCGGCACGAGCGACGCCAGGGGCTCGACCAGCCAAACCGACCCGCGCACGGCGGCCGCATGTCCCACCACACCCGCGACAAAAGCCATCACGCCGACAATCATCAGCATCACAGCGAGCGGGCGGAGCAGCCGACCAGCGGTGAACTGCGGCCAAGATCCCACGCGCGAGCAAAGCGCCAGCGGCACGCCAAGGATCAACCCAACCCACCACGTCGCGATCACCCCCCAACCCAGCCCAAGGAGGGTTGGGTCATCGGTGCCAAAGATCGCCGGATGACCGATCGTGAAATACTCGACGCAAATCCGCGCGGTGATCTGATCGTGGATGATTCCGTAGACAACGGCGCTAGCGATGCAGAGAAGGATGATCGCGGCAAATCGCACCACTTGCATAACGGGTCCTCGTTCAATCGCCGTTACCGCCTCGGAATACAATTAGAAGAATGTATGTGGTTCGCCGTGGCCGGGCCATAACGTAAATTCGTTCAGCGTGGGCCGATTACCGTTTCTCATCGGCTGTGATCCGAAACGCCCCGATCCGCGACGAATAACCCGTTGCCCCCTTCTTCAGATAATCCCCGACATACCAGATCGTCCGGTCATCGCTGGGATCGACCGCCGTCTGCGCATAATCCTCCCATCGCAGCCCGTTCTGCGATGCCTCGCCTTCGGCCAGAACTGTCTCATGAAGTGTAAGCTGGCCCGGCGGGTCGTTTGCCAATCGGCCGGCGAAGCGCTGGCCGGGATAATTGGGCGTTCCGCCGAAGGAGTAGCCGATGCCGAGGTTGCCGTCGGCGTCGATCGCGGGGCTGGCCATCCAGCGGTAGAAGCCGCCCGGGGCGTACGTGCCCTGCTGCTGAAGCTTCACGTTTCGAGCGGCATCAACGCGCAGCTCATACCAGCGCACGCCCCCGCCGCCGGCGGACGTGCTGATCGAGTGAACGGCGACGATCGATTCGCGATCACCAATCCGCCGATAGACGACGCGGGCCATCAGCTTGTCTCCCTGCGAATCCAGCCGCGTGCGCGAGTTAGGCTGCGGGACGGCATTGCTCAACTGCCCGCCGCCCAGATAGTGATACGGGGCGACCGCGATCTTCGTCGGCCCCGTGAGTTTCGATTTGCCCGGATCATTCCAATCGACGTGGAAAGTCCAGCAGTAGATTCCATCATCCTCGAGCACGCCGCGCAGTTGCGTGCCGCCGGCTGCAAGGATGATCGCCGGCGCGCCGGCGGGCGGCAATTGCTTCCCATCCAGATCGGCGGCGATCAGAAAGCTTACGTCATCAATGATGAAGCCCTGCTCTGTCGCATCTTCGCCTTTGAGCATCTTCGCGCGATCGAGGACGAAAACATGCTTCTGAATCACGGTGTCGCCGGTGCTGGTGGTCACGTAATACCCATCCGGCCAGACAGCCGGCCGCGGATAATCCGGAAAGAGCGGCCGCAGGAATTCATAACGATAGTAAGAGCCGAGCGGATCGGGACTCGTGCTGACGGCATAGCAAATCGCGTACGGCCCAGTCGTCGGGCCGCGCCCCTGTCCTCGCGGCGCGGTCGTCGGCCCACGACCCGCGCCTCGCGGCGCAGTTGCCGGGCCGCGCGCCGGAACTTCAAGCGGCGCGCCCCCGCCAGGCTGGCCGCTCATGCCCGGCCGGCTGATCTGCACGCCGCCGTCGCCGGGATTTGCCGGCGCTTGCCGATCGCCCAGCGGCACGCGCCGGAAGATCGGCATCACGATCAGCCAGCGATCCGCAAGCTGGTCATACCGCACGACGGCATCGCCATTATTATTCTGCCCGCCGTCGCCAAAGCCGGTGAAAATGTTATTCGTGTTCACCGGCCCGTAGAGCACCTTGCCGGTCGTGTCGAACTTCGCGCCTTTCTTGGTGAAGACCGCCATCTTCGAGTTGACGATCTGCACGATGTGATCCGGACCGACGGCCAGCGAATTATCCGAAGGATTGCGCACGACCGCCGTCCCCTGCGGCCCCTCGAAGCCGACGCCCAGCCCATCAAAGCTCGCGACGATGCTCGCCGGCGGCCGATTTCCCTGCGCGGTCTGCTCGATCGCCACCGCCGCCGCCGGAATGGCCGGCTGAGTTTCCGCCGCCGCCCGCGACGCCTGCTCCTGCTCTGCGTTCACGGCGCGCGGAGCAACAACGTGCTTCGGCAGATCAATCTCATCCTCATCGTCGTCGCGATCGACATCGTTCGTCGCGATGGTCGCATTCGCAGTAAGCGACAACAGCCTCGGCGACACATCGTGCGCGACCGCACGATTGATCTGAACGCCAGCGTGAAGAGCGGGCGTGTTCGATCCGCGATTGGCCGCCGTGCGCGCTGAGTCACTGCATGAAGCGCAGATCAATGTCGCGAGCAATAATCCGCCAACACAAAGGCTGAGGAACTTTCCGCCGCTCATGATTGAGGCTCCGAGTATTCGATAGAACCCTCTCCCCTGTACTCAGGGGAGAGGGCAGGGTGAGGGGACAGTGAGCCGCGATATAGCGCGGCTCGCACATCAAAGCGTTCTTTCCCTCAGCCCGGCCCTCTCCCCTGGTACAGAGGAGAGGGAAAAAACGTCACAATCGCGAAACAGCGTGAAGCGATCCATGATCGAAGATTCTACCGGCGACACAATCTTTGTCCCCTGCCTATGGTGAACAAACGCTCACGCTCACATGAGTTGATCAAGCGGCGACATATCTTCCGAAGCAGCCGCCGGTCGTCCATGTAATGTTTTGCATCAAATTTTTCATCATTTCGTTGCGTTGCAGCGCCTTCGTGTTGCATTCCAAGGATTGGAGTCGCGCACAGACGCGGGAATGCGCAAAGGCCGGGAGGAGTTTCGGATTCCACGGTTCGAGGACCGTTTGCGGCCGCCTTGTCCGCCGATGAATCAAAGTGAATCAAATTTTAAATCATTCCGTTTCATTCAGCCCTTTTGCATGTTTCATTGCGTTTGGCGCATCCCGATCCGCGAAGCCGGCAAGCGGCGTAGGGATTGCGATTTCTCCCCTTCCGCCGCTCGCCGGCTCCGCGGACCCTCCAGCGCTCCCTTCGCCTTGGTCGATGCACCGTTTTTCACCAGATTTCGCACCATTCGGTTGCATCTGCAATGGTTGCACGTTGCATGGTGACCAGCAGAAAGAGAAATGAACCGCAGAAAGAGTTATCAACCGCAGATGAACGCAGATGAACGCGGATAATTCAATTCTCTCTCCTGCATTGAATCTGACTTCGGCGAGCTCAGTCGAGGCGCGTTCATCCGCGTTCATCTGCGGTTAATACTTTTTCCTCGCGCAACATAATTCAACAATCGGCGCAACAATTCGAAGAGGTTGCAGAGGATTGAGCCGCTGAGATCGCAAAGAGCGCAGAGACGCGCTCGAACTCCGAGCACATCTCTGCGCTCTCTGTGGTCTCCGCGGCAAATTTTTGCGCCTCTGAACAAAAACCATACATTATATAAGTGGTTTCGGGTTTCAAGTTTCAGGTTTCAAGAGCAAAAAGCACACGAGACCGAATCTTCATGCGCACCCGAAACCCTGAAACCCGAAACTCGAAACTCACGCTCCCACTATAGAGCAGAATGTTTCCTTTTTCGGTTGTAACCCATTGCGCCACCAGGAATTACAAAATATGACCCGATTTGCGATATAAGTATCGACCAGTCAAAGGCTTATGAGTGGCGCATCGGCGCTCGCCGAAGAAAAATCTGCGGATTGCAATTTTTTTTCGCCGGCGGCCGTGAAGCCGACCACTCACCTCCGCAAAACTCACTCCCCCTACTACGCAGACTGCGGTCACGCGAAGCGGCCAAGAGACGAAGGGCAGCGAACCACTCCCTTCGTCGCTTCGTTTCTTCGCGTGACGGGTGGTCTCGTTCTGACTATTTCGCCTCCATATTCGGCAGATCATGGAAAGTGTTCTCCTCTACTATAGCGCAAAAACTTAGCAATTTGTTCCGTAACTCGCGGGAGGGAAGCGGTTTACAAATCATGACCCCTGTATCCGGTTTTCCGCCGCGCAAATGACTGTAACTTCAGCACTTGTGGCTATCGCACCGCCGCGAAATCGGGGTGAAAGTTATAAAAATCCGAGAATCTTTCGACGCGCCCAACTCGTTGCCGTTGCGGAGGTTATGGCGAAAGAATTTTCGCCGGTCGCTCGTAAATCGCTATGTCTTCTGTCTGTCTGCGCACTTCACCAGCGCTGCGTTCCTGATTTTTTGCTCATGGCCCGCTACATTAGCGAAGAGGCCAAAAGGCGCTACGAACCTCTGATGGTAAGATGATCGGCGTGAAAAGACTGCGGCGCATCGTCTGGAACGGGCTGGCGGCCGCGTCGGCGCTGGTGTGCATGTCCGCTGCCGTACTATGGGTGCGTCACAATGGTGGGCTCGGCGTTGATCGCTACACATCCACTCAGCGTATCAATCCAACCAGCCAAACAGTGGATTTCACTTCGTCAGGAATGGGGATCGTCTCAACAGATACCTCGATAGGGGTTTTCTTCGATCGTTTGCACCAAACGGGGCCTTACAGAAAAAGTGCTTTCGTGGAATCAGAACGCGAAGACGTTGATTGGGGCGCCTCGGCCGAGGACCAGTTCCGTCTCATTGCCGATGAAGCCTTCCAAAGGTTCGGATTCTGGTTTCATTGGCGATGGACTCCGGTACGCCAGCGATTAATAATTGGCGTTCCCTTCTGGTTCGCCGTGATTTTGTTCGGCGTATTGCCCGCGATCCGCGTCCGGCAATGGCGCGCAGCACGGAAGCAAACGAATCGCCTGTGCTCCACATGCGGCTACGACCTACGCGCTTCGCCCAACAAATGCCCCGAATGTGGGACCGTGGCAGCA
>DATBDZ010000074.1:0-10070 GCA_036276235.1 Humisphaera sp.
TCCGAACAACCGCGGGAAGGATGGCGGCAAGGACGGGCCGAGCGTCGCCTATCATCTGGAAACCAAACTCACCGTCCCCTCGCGCAATGATCAGCAACTCGTCGAAGTCGCGCGCATCGAGCTGGAGCCAACGTATTTCTACAAGGCTGTGCCAATTCTTTCGCCACACGTCTATCGGCTGGCGCAATTGACCAACAAGACGCGCTACGTCCTGCTGCCGGGCGAGGCGACGATGTACGTCGGCACTGATTTCGTCGGCCGCATGCGCCTCGATCTGGTTGCGATCGGCGAACAGTTCACCGCCGGCTTCGGCATCGATCCGCAGATTCAGGTCGAGCGCATTCTGGTCGCTAAGAACCATTCGATCCAAGGCGGCAATCAGGTGCAGTCATACGATTACCGCATTCGCGTTAGCAGCTATAAGTCAACGGATGCGAATCTTCAGGTGTGGGATCGCCTGCCGCGCGGCGAAACGGAAGTCGTCGCCGTCGAGCTGGTGAAGGCGACGCCCGAGCTGAATCAGGATCCCGATTATCTGCGGAACGATCGTCCGCAGAATCTGCTGCGCTGGGATTTGGTAGTGAAACCGGGGAGCACCGGAAGCAACGCCGCCGTGATCAATTACGACTTCAAGCTTCAATACGACCGCAACGTGGCGATCGGCAACTTCATGCCGGCCAAAAGGTAACCGGGCACAGCATTCATTAACCCTGAAAACTCAAGCCTTTGCAGCCGGCGGCGGATGAGACACAAATCATTCCGCCGCCGGCCGCTCTATTATGTAGACTTGGTGAGGCCATCCCCTATTGGTTGTGCGTGTACTGTTCAATCTGGCATGTGGAATTGGTTTGTGAAGGCGAGGTGGCTAGAATCATTCACGCTGCCCGGGCGGGCAATTGCGGTGCGGGATTGGACCTGCCGCCGCTCAAATTGGTTCGGCCGCCCGGGTGAGTATTGGGAGGCGTTGGGGCCTCCCGATGGAGTAAGCAATGGGAGATGATCAGGCTCGCCCTCGAAGCGAGGGCAAACTCTTGAGCAAGGACATCGCGTCCATCCTCAAGGGCTGGGATTACGAAGCGGGGACAATCAATGTCCGGAAGGTCGATGGACTGGACGGCAGCCCCAAACTTCAGATGCGCCTGGATTTGGGTCTGCTTCAGATGGAATTGAGCGGCCGCCCAGATGGCTGCCGGCCGCACGGCTGCGAATCGCTGCTCGAATATTTCGAGAAGCAACTCAACGAGCACAAGCAGCAGCACGGCACCGAGCTTGGCTTCCACTTGAGCAACAACCAGTGTCAATCGCTCCGCGAAGAGGCGGTGCAATACTATCAGCGCTATCTGAGCCTCTTCGTGCTCGAGGATTTTGAAGGCGTTGTCCGCGACACGCAGCGCAACCTGCGCGTGCTCGATATCTGCGGCCAATACGCCGACGATGAGCAGGACCGCCTGGTGCTCGAGCAATACCGCCCGTACATCATCATGATGAACGCGCGAGCGAAGGCGTCGCTTGCCTTCAATCAGACTCGCTACGACGAAGCGCTTCGTCATGTCGAAGAAGGCCTGGCGAGCATCAAGCAGTTCTTCGAGCGCTTCGGCCAGGAAGAGGTGTACAAGGAATCCAACGAAGTGCGTGTGCTCAAGCGCTTCGCGCGGGAGATTCGCCGCAAGTTGCCGGTCGATCCCATCGCGCGGCTGCGCCGCAAGCTCGAAAAAGCCGTGAAGGACGAACGCTACGAAGAAGCCGCCAAGCTGCGGGACCAGCTCGTAGAGATCGAGCAGCCGGGCAAGGCCAAGTCGCAGATTTGAACGACAGCGCGATCGGGATCTTTATTGACGACGGGCAGCAATCGCTGCCCGTCGTCGTTTGCCGGGACGCCGAATTTGATATTTGAGATTTCAAATACGGAAGCCCAAATTCGAGATCTCAGATTTCAAATCTCAAACCCGGAATCTGACATCGCAAATTTCAAATCTCAAATCTGAAGTCTTAAATCCACATTCCACAACCGGACCGGCGGCACGATTCCGCCGTACGATCAATCGCTCATGACCGCAGATCGTACACATGCTCTCCCGCGCGCCATTCTCTTCGATATGGACGGCACGCTCACCGAGCCGCTGCTCGATTTCCCGCGCATCAAGGCGGAGATGGGCATCGGCCAGCGTCCCATCCTCGAAGCACTCGCCGAGATGGATGAGCAATCCCG
This sequence comes from Humisphaera sp., assembly GCA_036276235.1. Taxonomy (GTDB): domain Bacteria; phylum Planctomycetota; class Phycisphaerae; order Tepidisphaerales; family Tepidisphaeraceae; genus JANWHF01. The sequence goes on from DATBDZ010000074.1 coordinate 2,210, forward strand.
ACACACTGCCGAACTTGTGTTACTTCGCCACGAAGAAGAAGCAGCCGTTCGCTCCACTTTGAACGCGGGCTGTCGCGAGCTTTTGAGCGAACTGGAACGCCTCGGCATCGCGACGGCGCTCATCACCCGCAACAGCCGCGCGAGCGTCAACCATGTCCTGACGCGCCATGAGTTGACGATCCGCGTTCTGGTCGCCCGTGAAGATGCGCCGCCCAAGCCCGATCCGCAGCCGCTGCTTCTGGCCTGCCAGCAATTGAGAGTGAACCGCGACGAGGCCTGGATGGTAGGCGACGGTCAATACGACATCGAAGCCGCCCGCGCCGCCGGCATCGCCTCCATCTGGATCAGCCACGGGCGCAAGAAGCCATTCGCAGCCGAGCCATGGAAAGCCGTGCGCGACTTGCACGAACTGCGCCATCTTCTTTCGAGTTGAAAAGTCGTCGCAGACGGAACGATCAGCAGACGGAAGGGGGGCCGACGGAAGGGGGTCGGGAGTACCCGTGGCGCGACGAGGACTCCTGTGCAACGCCGCACCACAGGGCTCCCGATCGCACGGAAGGACTCCCGACCCCCTTCCATTTCCCCTGACGCGGAATTCGCGGCGCATTGCGGTCAGCATCCTCCCTCAAATCAGCGACATGCCGATGAGTTTGAAAAGATGCGCGCGATTGCGCGAGGAGGGCGCATCAAAATGAAGCGGTGGTACTGCTCGTCTTAAGCCCGGCATTATCGTGGCATGGGCGGGACGCGTCTCGCCCATGGTTCGTGGCACGCCGGGCCCGATCCGCGGTAGCTGCCGCTGCTTGTTGCACTCGGCCATGCGTTGGAAAACGCTGCGCTCTTGCTGATGTCGGCCGAGTACGGCCGACGCTTGCGGAGTACCGCAACACCATGGGTTGGAAACCCGTGCCACGAAATCCTTCACCTGACCACCAAACTCAAACACGTCACCCCACCCTCCGCCTTGGCGAACTCACTTAGGTCGGTCGTCTCGACGTCGAAGCCGAGTTGATCGATCAGCTCCGCCGTGCGCGGCGTGCTTGCGGGGAGGCAGACGTGCTGGCCGATGCTTAGCACATCCGCCGCCCATTGCTCTTGCGGCGGGATTTCGATCAGGTCGAAGTCCGCCAGCTCGCGTATGTCGAGCCAACGCGGGTTGATCAACAGGCGATCGTCTGGCAACGCCGTGCAGGCGGATTTGAGGTGCAGGCAATCGATCACTGTGATCGGTTTTACGCGATAGCCAAATGGCGCGACGATCGCGGCCAGAGCCGCGGCGCCGGCGGCGTTGGTGCGCTGCGAGCGGCCGACGAGTAGGGTCTTGCCGACGCGAGTGACGTCGCCGCCGTCGATTGTTGCGGGTAATGCGACGCGCGCGATGGGGCGATGTTTGCGCAGCTCCGGCTCGATGCCCGCCGGTTCGGGGCGACGCGATTCAGCGCCCATCGACATCATGATCCCCAGCTCATCGAGCACGATCGCCGTGTCTTCGACGAAACAGGCATCGGGCAACGCCATGTTCGTTTCGAGCACGATTGACGTCGCGCCGCAGCGATCGAGCATGCGGCGATATCCTTCGTGCTGTCGAAGGGCCGCCGCGTAATCGATCGGCTCGCGCGCGACGTAGGTGAGCTGGCAGTTGGCCATGTTGGGGGAAGGGAGATGGGTGATGGCGAGCATGGGTTTCGGGTTTCGGGTTTCAGGTTGGGGAATGTTACCGATTTCTGCCTCTCCGCTGTACTCGAGGGAGAGGGTTGGGGTGCGGGGACGAACGCATCGACTTGCGAACCGCGCGATATCGCGGCCCGCTGTCCCCTCACCCTGCCCTCTCCCCTGAGTACAGGGGAGAGGGTTCTTTGCCCGTCCGCTCGCGCAATAGGCCTCATCGTTGCGAGCATCCGATTCGGCTCGCTGTTCTCTAATTTCGAGTTAGATCCGTCATTCGCCAAATGCTGTTCGAATTTCGAGCGCGCCTCCGTCTCCGTGCCGTGGTGAATTCTCAGGGGCGGGCACGCCCGTGCCGTTTTTGCTTGCAGGCCGCTACAATTCGGCGCAATGCCTGAACATGTGACGATTCTCGGCGATGGCGCGATGGCTACCGTTTGCTCTATGCTACTGACGCAGGGCGGGCATGGCGTCACCATGTGGGGAGCGTTCGAGGAATCGATCGAGCGGCTGATCCAGAATCGGGAGAATCATCGCCTGCTGCCGGGAGCGCGGATTCCGCCGGACGTGCGGCTGACCGCCAACGACGCCTCCTGCTTCGACGGCGCGACGATGGTGCTCTCGGCGATCCCGGCGCAGTACACGCGCAGCGCCTGGGATCGCCTGCGGACGCATGTGCCGGCGGGGATCGCGGTCGTCTCCGTCACCAAGGGAATCGAAAACAACACGCTGCTGCGGCCCAGCCAGATCATCGGCGATGTCATCGGCCATCGTAAAGGTCCTGTGGCGGTTTTGTCCGGGCCGAATATTGCCGCTGAGCTGGCGAAGTATCTGCCGGCGACGGCGGTTGCCGCCGCGGAGGATCAGGACCTGGCGCTGCGCGTGCAGAAGGTCTTCGCAACCGAGTGGTTTCGCGTCTACACCAACGGCGACGTGATCGGCGTCGAGCTGGCGGGGGCGATCAAGAATGTCGTCGCGATTGCCGCGGGAATTCTCGACGGCCTCGCCGCCGGCAACAACGCCAAGGCGGCGCTGGTCACGCGCGGGCTTGTCGAAATCTCGCGGCTGGGTGTTGCAATGGGCGCCTCGGCCGACACGTTCATGGGGCTGGCGGGGCTGGGCGATCTGATCACCACCTGCGTCAGCCCCGAAGGCCGCAACCGCACCGTCGGCGAACGCATCGGCAAAGGCCAGCGCCTCCCCGATATTCTGGCGACGATGGACAGCGTCGCCGAGGGCGTGCCGACCACGCAATCGGTCATGCAACTGGCCCGCAAGCATCAGGTCGAGATGCCGATCACGGAGGCGGTCTATTCGGTGCTGTTCGAAAACAAGGATGTGCTGCATGCGCTGAGTGATTTGATGAGGAGAGATCCGAAGGGGGAATAGGAAAAAGGCACGAAGGCACGGAGGCACGAAGGCGAAGAACGGGCATCGGCATTTCCCTTCGTGCCTTCGTCCCTCCGTGCCTTGGTGCCTTTCCTACCCAAGCATTCTCGTTTTCTCCGGTTACAATCCGGCAATGACCACCACCATCGGCATGCATTACGACGTGATCGCGGGCAAAGAGCAGGAATTTGAGAATGGCTTCAAGGCGGTGATCGAGCATCTGAAGTCGGTCGCCGGGCATGTCGAATCGCATCTTTATTCCGACGTCCAATCCGTCGGCAGCTATCTGATCCTCAGCCAATGGGAAAATCACGAAGCATTCCAGACGTTCCTTCGCAGCCCCGAGTTCGCAAAGGTGACGGCCTGGGGCAGAGCCGAAATCCTGCGCAGCCGACCGAAGCATAAGGTTTACACCAATCAATAAAAGTGCCCCCGCCGCGGGGAAGACGGCGGGGGCTTCAGGGGAGGTAGGGTCCTGTATGAGAGGCCGCGTTGACATTTGGCGCGACCTCCCACGTTGTGTCGTGGTTGGTGCCTTATTGTAGGCTCCAGATAATCGCCGCGACCACCGCGTAGGCGGCAATCGCGATGCATGTCACTGTCGTGCCTGATGTCGTTTCCATGGGTCATCAGCCATCCTTCTTCTCTGTAAAGTAAGATGCTCGCAAAGAATAAAGGTTAGGGGAAATAGGAATTAGGGCGGAGATTAGAATCGGCGGTTTTCGTGCGGAAAAAGCGTAGGCGGCGGGATAAATCCCGCCCTACAGAAGAGCGCAGCGTCGGGCTGGATCCATCCCGCCGAGGTGCATTTCGTCCGGGTGGGTGGACTCGCCCACCATTGCCTCGGCATCGGGTGCTCGTAGTGGGCGGGTACACCCACCCCACACGTGGCCGACACTTCTTCGGTTGGAATGGTTAACGGATAATCTGCGGCGCATCTGCCGGCTGTGTGGCGGGCTGAGTCATGGCGGGTTGCGTGGCCGGCGGCGGCGCGGCGCGCTGCACGATGATGACCACATCAACCGGCTCATCGCTGGGGAGCGTGGCGGGCGCGGCCTTGGCAGCATCAGGCGCCAGCGCCTTTTGCGACGTCAAATTGCTTTGCGCGTATCGCCGCACGGCGTCGCTCGGCTGAGATTGCGCTGGGCCGGCGGTGCCGCGCGCGCTTGCTTGCGAGATGGCGTCTTTCAGATCATGGGGCTGCGATGTCGCCGCCTCGAGTTGTCCCAGCGCCTGCCCGCGGTCCGGGCCGTTGGACTTGGTTTTTGCAAGATCGTTTGACGAATAATCGGACCGGTTCAGCAGGACAGAAAACTCCTGGCGATAGCCGCGGGCGGGAGTCTGCCCCTGCTGGTTTTGTGCCTGGATCGCCACCTGCCCGGTGTTGGCGACGGCAGGCTGGTTCTCGTTGGCGGCGTTCGAGGTCATTGCATAGTTTTTGCCGTCGTTCTGCGATGCGACATTTGCGGCGCCAATCGTCTTTTGCAGATCGGTGGCCTGGCTGCGCATGATGCCGCGGGCGATGTAAACATTTTCAATCGGCAGGGAATTATCGAGCTGCTGCTGTTGCAATTGTCGAGCGGCTTGCTGTTGCTCATCGGCATTGCGCTGAAGCATCGGTCCGGCGTTTTGGCTGATGCCGCCGGGGATTTCTCTCGCCTGTTGCGTCGGTGCAGCCCGCATTTGCGACTCGCGATCGCGGTAGCTGAGCGCGGCGGAATTCGCCGCCAGTTGCACCTGTGGCGAGGCCGACTCAAACTTGATTGAATTGTTGGCGAAATAATTCGTGAGATCGCGGCGGACTTCCTGCGGATCGCTCGTCTGCACAACCATCACGAGCGCCTGATCCGAAGCAGCGTCACCGTTGACATTGCTGGATCCGCGCTGATTAACGGCAGCGGTGTTGAGCTGATTCTGCAACTGCTCGTTGCGATAAACGTCAATGGCCAGCGCTTCAGGTGCATTCACCGAAGCCGGCTCGGTCGCCAGACCGGCGGCGGCCGCCCCGCCAAAACCTCCGAGAGCACCCGATCTTCGGCCACCAAATCCTCCCCCGCCGCCGCCGGGCGTGCGCCCGGCTGCATCCGCCAGAGTTCCCGCGGCACCGCTGCGGCGCTGGTCGTCCGTCTTATCCGCTGCGCCGGGATCACCCGCGCTTTCCGTTTCACGTTTCGGCTCCGCTGGCCCGGCGGGAGGCTTACGCGTGTCGGCCACGATACCGGGATTGCCCTTGGGCAAGACGAAGTAGAACAATCCCGCCAGCCCGACAGTCAGCAGAACAATCGCCGCCAGCGCGGCTACCTGCGGCCAGCGGTTGATCGACAGGCGCGGACCGCGTTTCTCACTCAGTCCCTCAAGCAGCACGGATCGCTCGAGCTGCCCGCTGAACGATTCGCACATATCCGCCGGCGCGGTTTCGCGCGGCAACGCCCGCAACATGTCGCGGGTGATCTGCAACTGATCCAGCACTCGCCGATAATTGGGATTCTGCTCCAGCAGCTTCTCGATCTCGGCGCGTTCCGCCCCTTCCAGCTCGCCGTCGATGTAAGCGGCAAGTTTCGCTTCGGTGTTTTCCTGGATCTCGGACATTATTTGGGGAAAAGTTGCCAGTTGCCAGTTGTCAGTTGCCAGTGAAGAAACAGAATCCGATTCGTATTCTGCCATTGCTGGCAACTGACAACTGGCAACTGGCAACTACTCCGTCACTTTAAATAGGCCTTCAGTTCATCGCGCAGCGCCAGTCGCGCGCGAAACAGGCGGCTCTTTAGGGTTCCCAGCGGGAGGCCGAGCACGTCGGCCATCTGCTGGTAATCAAATCCTTCGATGTCGCGCATCACCAGGACGGCGCGATATTCGGCGTCCAATCGTCCAAGCGCCGAGAGGACCGCGCGGTCGCGCTCGCGATGCTCGGCTCGCTCGGGCGGCGTTTCGCTGCGGTCGCGCGCCATGCGATCGAGCAAGCCCGATGCCTGCTCGTCGCCGCGGTTGCGGCCGTTTTGATTCGCCGGCGCATCCAGCGAAAAAACCCGCTGCTTCTGTACCTTCCGCAACTGGCTGATCGCCAGATTGACGGCAATGCGAAACAGCCAAGTGTACGGCGAAGAATCGCCGCGAAAGCTGGACAGCGACGCGAGCCCGCGCGTGAATGCTTCCTGCGTGAGATCGCGTGCCTCTTCGCGATCGCCGACCAATCGGAGCATCGCGTTATAGAGGCGATCCTGGTAGAGCAGAACAATCTGACCGTAGGCTCCGCGGTCGCCGCGCTGGGCGCGTTGGAGCAGTGCTACGTCGGGCCTCGGGCCGCGTGCCGCCTCGGGCCGCGCGCCGGCTTCGCCATGTGTTCCACTCACACTTGACATGGGATTGGACGCAGAAGGGATCGGAAGGTTCCCGTTAAAACAGCAAGAAGCGTTCACCTCGAGGTCCACCCTCGCCGGTCATCCGTGGCCGCCGCTTCGGAGTCGCACACTATGCCAATCATGGGGGGTGGCGTCAATGTTATGGGACGGGCGGGAGGGCTCAGGGTTCGGGGTTCAGGGTTCAGGAAATGCGATGGCGCGATTCAGCATTTCTTTCCTGAACCCCGAACCCCGAACCCTTTGGAATTCTTCCGCTCCGCTTTACCATCCTCAACCAATGTCCACCGCCACACTCTCCGACTTCATCTCCGATCTGGAAACGCAGGGTGAGCTTGCTCGGGTGAGGGCTCGGGTTTCACCGGTGTTGGAGATCGCACAGATCGCGGATCGGATGAGCAAATCGCCGGCGCCGCATGGGCATAACGAGCTGGACCAGACTGCCCCCGGCAAGCTCGGCGGAAAGGCGCTGCTTTTCGAAAATGTCGAAGGCTCCGATATCCCCGTCGCGATCAATACGTTCGGCAGCTATTGGCGCGTCAATCGCGCGCTGGGCACCGAAAATCTCGATGCACTCGCCGGGCGCGTGCAGCAACTGGTGAAGCCGGAAATACCGACGACGCTGCTGGAAAAAATGAAGAAGCTGCCGGATTTGATCAAGCTCGGCAGCTTTCCGCCTAAGAGCGTGCGGAGCGGCATTTGTCAGCAGGTGGTGCTCGAAGGAGATAAGGCCGATCTGACGCGGCTGCCGATCATTCAGTGCTGGCCGCTGGACGGGAATCTGGAGAGCGGGCAAGTTTTCGATAGGGAAGCCGCCGGCAAAGTCGCCGAGCGCGGCACCGGCCGCTACATCACGCTGGGCGGCATTCACACGATCAACCCGGACACCGGCGATCGCAACATCGGCATGTATCGCGTTCAGCTATTCGGCCCGCGCAAAGCCGCGATGCATTGGCACATGCATCACGACGGCGCGCGCCATTTCCGCATGTACCAATCGCGCGGACAGAAGATGCCGCTGGCGATCGCGCTGGGGGGCGAGAGCGTGATGCCCTACGCCGCCACCGCCCCGCTGCCGCCGGGTGTTGAAGAACTGCTGTTTGCCGGATTTTTAAACGGCGGGGGGATCGAGTTGGTCAAGTGCCGCACGATCGATCTGGAAGTTCCTGCCAATGCCGAGATCGTCATCGAAGGGTATGTCGATCCGAATGAAAAGCTGATGGAAGGCCCCTTCGGCGATCACACCGGATTTTATTCGCTGGCCGACTGGTATCCGGTTTTTAATGTCACAGCCATTACGATGCGGAAGAATCCGATCTATCCGACGACGATCGTTGGCAAGCCCCCGATGGAAGATTATTTCCTCGGCAAAGCGACCGAGCGGATTTTCCTGCCGCTGCTCAGGATGATCGTGCCGGACATTCTTGACTATGACTTGCCGATCTCCGGCG
>DATBDZ010000075.1:0-8030 GCA_036276235.1 Humisphaera sp.
CAGGTAAAAACCGAGATATCCGAAATTCCCCATCTTGTCGTTCACGTTGTTCCCAAAGATGTAGAGGAACAGCATGTTGCCGATGATGTGCATCCAATCGGCATGGAGAAATTGATAGGTGAAGAACTGGTAGAGCTCCGGCTGGCGAGTCATCAAGCCGAAGGTTTCGGTGGTTGAGCTGGCGGCGTGCTCGCCGCGCGGGCCGGAGATGAGGAAGACGATCACGTTGGCGACGATGATGGCCCAGTTGGTCCAGGGCGTGCGGCGCAGCGGGCTGTCTGTGCGGAGAGGGATGAGAAGCATGGAGAAGAGCTTACTGATTCTTCTTGACGAGCCGAATCCGGCGACCGCCGCGGTCCCAGCTCACATCATTCATATACGCTTCGATGAGCAATATCCCCCTGCCGCTACATTTTTCCAGATTTTCCTGGGCGGTGGGATCGGGCACCGAGCTGCGATCAAACCCCGGCCCCTCATCTTCGACCATGATCTCCACCTTTTTTGCCGACACCTTGGCGTTCACGATCACTTTTTTGTTGCGGTCAAACCGGTTGCCATGCCGGATGGCGTTAATCACCGCCTCTTCGAGGGCGACGGTGAGGGCGAAAAAGGCATCGCCGGCAAACCCGTGGCGTTTGGCCGAATCGAGAATGCGCTCGCGGACTTCGCGTCCCTGCTCGGTGTCTGAATCGATGGTGAAACTAAGCTTTTCGGTTGCCCCGCCCCCACGACGATTCAACCCGCCGACACCCATCCAGGTTTCCAGTGCTGGGTGCCCGGCGACGCCTGAGTGAACATCCTGGCACTCAGCAGCAACAACCCGGCACGGTACTCATCGAGCGATCATCGCGTGATCATCAGGCGACCATCAACTGATCACTGCGTCAAACTGGCAAGCGCTTCGGCGCGGGTCGGATAAATCCGGAAAAGCTTGTTCAACTTCGTGATGACAAACACTTCCAGGATCTGCGGCTTGATTTGCGTAAGCCGCAACTGCCCGCTGCGCTCTCGAATTTTATTGTTGGCGTTAATGAGCATGCCCAGCGCCGCACTGCTCAGGTGATCGACGGCGGAGAAATCCAAAACCAGCTTCGGATGGTCGCCTTCATCAATGATGGAAGTAAGCGTCTGGCCGATTTCGTTGATATTCGCTTCGTCGAGAATCCGGTTGTTGGTGAATTCAACGACCCGGACGTCTTTTTGATGCGTCACAGAGACTGGTGGTATCGCTTCAGCCATGCCAAACACCTCGGGTCAGATGTGCTAAAAGTACGGTACTCACGCAGGGGTGTCAAGAAAGACCTAGATCGTGACCCGGAACACCTCTTCCGGCGTGGTGGTGCCGGCGTGGGCTTTTTCAAGGCCGTCGGCTCTTAGGGATTTGTAGCCGCGCTGTTGGGCGGCGGTGCGGAGGTCGGGGAGGGTGGCGCCGGCGCTGATTCTTTCGCGTATCGTGTCATCGGGGATGAGCAGCTCGTGGATGCCGATCTGGCCGGCGAAGCCGAGGTTGTGGCAGCGCTCGCAGCCGCGGGCGCGGTAGAGCGTGGTGAGGCCGACGCCGCGCAGGTCCAGCTGGCGCTTTTGCGCGGACGTGGGTTCGTAGGCGGCTTTGCAGTTGGGGCAGAGTCGGCGGACCAATCGGCGAGATAGGACGCCCTGGATCGTCGAGCCAAGCAGATGCGGCTCGAGGCCCAGATGCATCAGCCGAGAAATCGCCGACACCGGGTCGGCAGCGTGCATCGCGGCTATCACTAACTTGCCACTGAGGGCCGCTTGGGTTGCCAATCGCGCTGTTTCGAGATCGCCCAGATCGCTGAGCATGAGCAGGTCCGGCTCCTGCCGCATGACGGCGCGGAGCGTGGCGGCAAAATCCATTGCGGCGGCGGGATCGATTGGGAACTGGTTGATGCCGACCAGTGCCTGATCGAGTCGATCTTCGACGGTGCAAAGATTGGCATCTTCGGTATTGCGCTCCATCAGCGACGAATAGAGAACGGCGCGCTTTCCGCTGCCGGCCGGGCCGCAGACGATGATCAGCCCTGCGCTGCACGTCAGCAGCTTGCGCCATTGCTTGAGCATGTCGTAGCTGAAGCCGAGCTTCTCGAGCTTCAGCGGCGCGCGATCTTCCTCGACGATTCGCACAACGAGCTTCTCGCCGGCGCGGCTTTCGATCGACGAGAGGAACAGGCTGTAGGAATGCCCTTCGACAATCGCGCGCATCTGGCCATCCATTTGCGAGCGATCCGATGTCGAGTTCATTCCCGCCAGCGCCTTGAGCCGCGCGGCAAGCGGTGCATGCATTCGGCGAGGCGGACGCAGGCGATGTACCAATCGCCCATCAATGCGGAAACGAATCCGCAAATCAGTATCGCCCGGCTCGATATGGATCTCGGCGGCGCGTTGGCGGATGGCGGTATAGATGCAGTAATCCGTCAGCTTGATCACCGGCGGATCGACCTCCGGAAGCCGCGCGGGTTTGGCTCCGGCCGCTTCGGTCAGCCGCAGTGCATGCGGCTGAAGATCGGCCAGTGCATCATCGACGACAAACGCGCAATCCGCCGGCAGATAAGCTTCGAGCGTCGCAAGGATATCGCGCGACGTAGCGGCGACGATCTGCACGCGCAGCCCGCTTCGCCGTTCGATCTCTTCAACGAGAAACAGGTTCTCCGGCTCCGGCAGCGCGACGGTGAGCATCCCTTCGACGCAGAACATCGGCAGCACGCAATTTCGCCGCAGGAATTCAAACGGCAGCTTTGCGACGGCTCTGGGGTCGGCCAGCTTTGGCGTCACGCGGACAAACGGGATTCCATGCGCCTGCGCTAGCGACTCGGCGACCTGTTGATCGGAGCAGAGATTCCGCTCGACGAGGATTTCGCCGAGGAGCTTTTGATGATTGGTTTGCCGCTGTTCGTCGAGCGCGCGATTGAGCTGTGCGGATTCGAGGATGCCCCGATTGATCAGCAGTTGGCCGAGAGGTTGGAGTTCACGCGTTATGCTCATTGTTTCTACGCACTCACTCGAACAGCAGACGCCACGTCTTTGCAGCATTCGAAGCGGTGGGCGAGCCGCGTGATTTGCAAGACGGTGCGGCCATTTTCGTCGAGGCCCGCCAGCTTCAATTCAGCGCCGCGCGACTCGCAGGAGCGGAGGGCAGCCAACAGTGTTTCCAATCCTTCGCTGCCGAGGAACGGGCATCGTTCCAGATCGATCACACACGCGCCGCCGTCTCCGGGATCTCGCCGCTCCACGGCAGTGCGGACAGCGGCGGCTTCGTTACCGGTGAGATCTCCCTCGACCGTGATGACCGCAACGCCGCTGAATTGATCGGATTTCATGGTGCTTCCGTCTTCCGCCGATTACTTTGCGATCAATGATTCCCGCACGTCGAGAATGCGTTTGGACTGTTGCTGATGATCGCGCAGCAGCTCGCGATATCGATCGGCGCTCGTGCGCAAAAATACTTCCGCGAGGCGCGGATCAAACTGCGTCCCGGCGCAGCGGCGGATTTCCGCCAGCGCGACTTCAATCGGCAGCGCGCGGCGATAAGTGCGATTGGTTGTCATCGCATCAAAGCAATCGGCCAGGCAGATGATGCGGCCCATGAGCGGAATATCTTCGCCGGCCAGACGGGCGGGATAGCCGTTGCCGTCGTAGCGCTCGTGGTGATGCAGCACGCCGGGGATGATCTGTTGTATCTGGCGGACATCCTGGAGGATCTTCGCGCCGATCTCCGGGTGCTTCTTCATCAGGTCGAATTCTTCGTTGGTCAGCTTGCCGGTCTTTTGCAGAACGCTTTCGGGCACGCCGATCTTTCCGACGTCATGAAGGAGGCCGGCAATATAAATTTGCTCGACCTCCGAATCAGAAATGCCAAGCTCCTTGGCAACATGGCGGCTCAGCAACGCCACCCGCTCGCTATGGCCGCAGGTGTACGCGTCTTTGGCGTCCACGGCACTGGTGAGGCTGTGCATCAGGCCCATCATGAGGCCGCGCACGTCCTCGAACATCCGGGCGTTTTCGAGATAGATCGCCGACTCGTTCGCGATTGAGTTCAGCAGCTTCGCGTCGGCGGAATCGAACTCGCCCTCTTCCTTGTCCAACGCGTAAAGGCAGCCCATTACCTGCTCGTGGCGCTGCAGAGGGACGGCCAGGACCTGCCCCGCACTGGCCGCAAGCCAGTCGAATCGCCGATCGGCGGCGAGAGCATTGCAGAGCACAGGCCCGCGGCGCTCAGCGACGGCGCGGATCAGATCGTCGGCCAATCGCGCGAGTTGATCAGGCGCGAGAGTTATCGAGCCATAAAGAGCCGGCTCAAGTTGGCGCTGCGCATCGGAGCGAAGGGCGACGCCGATCCCGCGCGCGCCCATGACGGCTCGCACATCCATGCACGTCTGCTTGAAGAATTCAACCGGACTGCGGTTGATCTTCATGCCGCCGCTAACCTGATAGATCAGCGACAATTCTTCATAGGTGGCGGCAAGCTGCTCAGAGACGCTGCAGAGTTCCGCTTCCAAGCCGCCGATGCGAAGCTGATCGCGCAATACTGTGATGAACAGGCGGGATTGCCGCTGCATCGCCGACTCGTTGAGCGAAGGAAGATCGCGCGATTGCTGTAAGAGCCAGGCGCTATCGAGGCTGAGTTTTCCGCAGAGGCGCAGCACATCTTCGGTGAGCGCGAAGGATTCATCGCGTGCGGCAAGATAGAGCCGAATCGGCGCGTGCCTTTTATCGATGGATGGCAGCGCAGCCAGCAGCACGCCAGGGATGGAGCGGCGAATCTCAACGAGTGCGGGCGCCGCCCCGCCGAGAAGCGATGCTGCTCCAATGATCGTCGGTTGCCTTAGCGCCGGCACCACATATTTCAGAAAGAACCCGCCCGCGCTGCTGTCGTGATAGGCCAGCGTCCCATCAGCAAATGCAGCGACAAGGAACAACCCCGCCGCGCCGAAGCGCGCGGCAGCCGCATCGAGCAACGGCGTTGCGATCGCCGGTGTCGGCTGCATCGAGGTGAGGTTGGACGGGCTTAATGACATTTACCAATCAAGCAAATACATAAACGTTTCAAGCCGCTTCGGAAGTTCCGGTGCTGGCGACGCCGCGCTCGAGCACTTCCTGCACTGTGGTCAGCAGATGCCGCGGGCTGAACGGCTTGCTGATCATGCAGACGATTCCGTATTGCGATGTCTCCGCCGGCTCCAGGTTGTAGCCGCGCGCGGTGAGCATGATCGCCGGGATTTTCACGCCGGCCTGGCGAAGCCGCTGGCAGACTTCGATTCCGGAAAACGCCGGCATGTGATAGTCGGTGATCAGCAGGTCCGGCCGCTCCGACAACGTAAGATCGAGCGCTTCCTGGCCGTCCACGGCCGTCAGCACGCGGAATCCCGCGTTGCGCAGTTTCAGCGAAACCACGCTCAGGATGTGCGACTCATCGTCGGCAACAAGAATTGTCTTCTGACTCATAACCGTCTCCACGCCCCGCTCACTCCTATTCACACAAATCCAATTCAAATCCGAAGGCGCTGCCCTTCCCGACGCAGCTTTCGACATGCATGCGACCATGATGCACGGTCTCAATAATGTGTTTCACCAGCGACAGGCCCAGACCGGTGCCGTTGGCCATCCGATTGTTGGCTTCGGCTCTATAGAACTTATCGAATACGTATGGAAGGTCCTTGGGGGGAATCCCGACGCCTGTATCGATTATTTTGGTGAGGACCTTTCTTTGTCCTTCATCCACGGTTGTTTGTATAGAAATGGTGCCGCCGGTCGGCGTGTATTTGACGGCGTTGCTCAGCAGGTTAAGCGCCGCCTGGTAGAGCATGTCGCGATCGGCGGGCGTCTGATAAAAAATCGGCGTGAGCTGCTCGTTGATCTTGATCTGCTTCTGCTGCGCCTGCGGCGCGATCACTTCGATCGCATCCTTGAGAATCACCGTCAGACTCTGGGGCTGCTTATTGACGCGCACCAGGCCCGATTCGATTCGTGAGATATTGAGGATGTTGTCGATCAGCCGGCCGAGCCGATTCGATTCGTTTTGGATGACCTCATAAAACTCGCGCTGCGTTTTCGCGTCCTGGGCTTCGCCGTCGATGAGCATCTCGACATACGCGCGAATGCTCGCGAGCGGCGTGCGCAGCTCGTGGCTGACCATCGAGACGAAGTCGTTCTTCATCTCCGCCAGCTCTTTTTCGCGGGTCACATCGTGGAGAACAGCGACAACGCCCGCCGGTGCATCGCCATCGGTCACCGATGAAAGCGTGATCTTGTAGGTGCGGCCGCCGGCGGCGCTGCGGACTTCATGCTCGACGATCCGCCGGCCGGTGCGGCTATGGCTTTGCCGCATCTCGCGGATCATCGCGATCATCTTCGGATCGCGAAGCACGCGATCCACCGGAGATCGCGCCGCCTTGGAAAGATCAAACTCAAACGTTTTGGCGGCGGACTCGTTGGCGAGCACCACTTCATCAAATGGATCGGTGACGAGCACGGCATCGGAGATGCTGTAGATGATCGCCTCGGCGTGCTGCCGCTCGGCGTTGGCGACTTTGAGCTGAATCTCCAGCTCTTTGGCGCGAAGATTGGCCTGGGCAACCGAGCGGGAACAGGCATCCTGCAGCTCGTTGACCGCGCGAGAAAAGAAAGGAAAGGCGGTGGCTGGAATCAGCGCGTTACCGGTTAGCGTTTGGGCTTGCCCTTCACGGAGTTGGGCGATCAGACGCTGACAGGAACGGCGAAGTGATTCGAGCAGGCCGGCGGCCCCCACCGCGCCGCCGGCCAGCATGACGATCCAGAATGTGCGAAAACCAGCGGAGGTCGAATTCCCGCGCAGCGAGAGGACGGCATCGGCGGCGCCAAGCAAGGCGCCGCCGATCAGCGTAATCATCGTGAGAATGTACAACTCTCGTGACCGACGCACGCGCGCTCCACTGCATTCCCAAATCCGGAAGACACCTGGCGAGTCTGGCAACTCGCATCGCGATCTCGCGGGATCGCGGGATCGCGGCGGGATAAATCCCGCCCTACTCTTGTCGCTTTCGTAGGGTGCGCATCGCTGTTTCACAGGGTGGGTGTACTCGCCCACCCTGTAAAACGTCATTTCAAATCCACATCCGCCATCAGCGTGCGGGCCATTTCATCGCCCGGCTTCAGATGCAATGCGCGGGCGTAATATTGCGCCGCTTCCTCGCTCTTGCCGAGCTTCTGCAACGCATAGCCGACCATGCACATGCTGACGGTATCGCGGCTGTCCAAAGAGCTGGCCTTCTGGAATTCATCCAGCGCTTGCTGCGCGTTGTTCTGGTGAAGATAGGTGAACCCCAGCAGCAGATGAGACTCGCCGGCGGCCGGATCGAGTTTCAATGCCCGCTTGAGCGACAGCTCGGCGCGGTGATAGTCGGCAACCTCCAGCGATGCGCGGCCGAGGCACTGCCAGATGTGCGGATCGTATTGGTCCAACTGCGAAGCGCTCTCAAAGCTGTAGCGCGCCTCGCGCGATTTGCCCAGGGCAAGCTGGCATTCACCAAGAACCGTAAACAGATCCGTGCGCTTGCTGAAGGCTTCGGTCTGCACGAGCCGCACGAGAATGTCTGAGGCTTCACGGTAGTTCTTGTCTTGATATTGCGCCAGCGCCAAACGCTCGCGAACGCCGGCATCTTCTTCGGAGAGAATCGAAGCCTCGCGGAACATGGCGGCGGCTTCATGATAGCGGCCGGCCTGCACAAGGAGTTGTCCGACTGCATCGCGAATCGCGCCGCTATGCTCGAAGTAGGTGACGCGGGAGGCCAGCATCTGCAGCGCCTCGGGCGAGCGATCCATCGCCACCAGCATCTCCGCCTGCGCCAGCAGATAGGCAAGTTCCGCCGGGGCTTTGGTGGCGGCCTGGTGATAGAAGTCGTACGCCACGTCCGGCTTCTGCCAGCGCTGATAGACCACGCCGCTCAGGTAGTACGGCTCAGGATCGGCCGGGCGATAGTGACGCGCCAGCTTCAGCTCCTGCTCGGCCAGCTCAAGCTGGCCATTTTCGATATCAA
>DATBDZ010000076.1:0-6791 GCA_036276235.1 Humisphaera sp.
CAGCGTGCTGCTGGAGAGCGCGCCATCGCGCACGTCGGCCACCGTAATCTGCACGGCGTACTTGTGCATCGGGGCTTCGTCGTCAGTGAGAATCTCCGCCGCCACCACGATGTCCTGGGCGAAGTTCTTCGGAACTCCTCCACCGATCATGAGCAGGCCGGTGTCTTTGGTTTTCAGCTTGAGTTGGGTCAGCTCGTAGAAATCCTTGCCGCTGTCGAAGCTGACATACGGGCGGCCCTCGGTCTGGCGGGCATGCTGGTGGGCAACGATGCCAAAGCCCGCCGAGCAGTCGCTGAAGGCGGGGATGAAGATCGGGATCTCCTTTTTGAACGCCTCATAGATGATGCTGTCGGGAGTTTTCGGGCCGCCGTTGCGTTCCAGATAGGCGCCAAACTCGCGGAGCAGTTCGCGCGAGCTGTACGGCCGCGGGTCCACTTCGTCGAAGATTTTCTGCGTCGCCTCATCGCAGATGCGCAGTTCTTCCTCGTCGATGAAGGTGTCGTAGATGCGGTCGATCATCAGCTCGCGCAGCTCACCGTCGCGGGTGCCGCTCTTGAATTCGTCCGTGGCGATGTAGTGTTTGAAGCCGAGTGCCTCGAAGAAATCCTGGTCGATGATGTTGGCGCCGGTGGAGACAATCGCATCGACCATGTTGTTGCGGATCATGTCCACGAAAATCTTCTTCAGCCCCGCGCTGATGAGCGAGCCGGCGAGGCAAAGGATGACGCCGCACTCCTTGTCGCGGAGCATCTTGTCATAGATGTCGGCGGCCCGATGCAGATCGCGCGCCGAGTAAGCCATATGCTCCATCGCCTCAACGACAGGCACAACGTTTTGCTTGGTGATGTCGAAGTGTTCGATGGTGCGGGAAAGGTATTGCTTCTTTTTTTTGGAATCGATCTTGGCCATGAGAGGATCTCCTTCTAGTAGGGGCGAATCTTTTCGCCCTGGCGCGTTTCACGCGAACGACAGAGGGCGAACACAAGGTTCGCCCCTACGGGGCAATTTGTAGGGGCGAATCTTGTATTCGCCCTCCGCGTCTTGCGCGGATAATTGGGCGAACACGAGGTTCGCCCCTACGGGGCAAAATAAAAAAGGCCACCGCGACCCGCTACGGTGTACCCGAAACATCGGATACCCGCCATTGCGGGAAGTGGTGGCTTTAACGATTCAGATTTTCAGAGAATGTTACGCCGCAGTCAAGAGTCGGTTCAGAGAAATTCAATGCGCCAGGAACCCAAGTCGCCAGGAAAGAGCACCTTCAATTTGCATGCGGCGGCATACGATAGACATCCTGGCCGAGCCAAGACATGAAGGCCCACATGCCGGCGACCGCGCACAACGTAAGAACGATTACGATAATCCCTCCCACGATTAAACGCCGCCGCACGACAACACGTCGAGACTCGGCACCGTAGTCAAGCGGTTCAGGGCCACCTTGCATCGCAGCATTTTATCTTCGCGTTGCGATGGAAATACAGGGCAAACGAAATGCAGCCAATAGCAGAGCCTTTTGCAATCCGCTTTTATTGTTTCTTGCCCGCATTTCTTTCGTGGCGTCTTTGCGTCCTGGGCTCCTTGGCGCAATGAGTTTGAGCGTCGAACGGTTTGGGCAGTAGTCAATGCTTAAAAAAATGCGCAAAGACGCAAAGGAGCAAAGAGCGCAAAGAAATGCGAAAACAGAATTAACTTTTTGCATTCTTTGCGGTCTTTGTCTCTTTGCGTCTTTGCGCATTTTCCGCTTTTCGATGCAAGCGCACGATCAGCCGAACAGCTCTCCTCGATCCTCCGCCTTCGGCTCCGAAGCCGGCAATCCGAGCAATCGCTTCATTCGATTGGCCGTCCCGATGGCATACCCGCTAAAATCGTTGTTCACGAATGCCCAAATCTCTTTCACGCCCGCGGGTGCTTGTTCGAACTGCGTCTTCCACGATCGCAGCCGATCGGTCACGTCGATCTGTTCGATATCCAATCGCTCGAAGCGATGATGGATGCCGATCCAGCGAATGAACAGAAAATCGGTCGTCACCCGCACCGGCTCCGGCGGCGTCGCATAATCGCCGACGGCCCAGCAAACCCGCTGTTCTTTGAGCATTGCGGTTGTTCGATCATTCAGCCACGAATCGTGACGAAACTCAACCGCATACCGCACCCGCGGCAACTTTCCCAGAAACGCACTCAGCCGATCGAGCTCGGCGGCCCTAAAGCTCGGCGGAAACTGCAGCAACACCGGCCCGAGCTTGCCGCCGAGCTCGCGCATGACATCGAGGAATGCTGACATCACTGAAATCTGCGCATCGATCCGCCCCTCGTGCGTCACCGTCCGCGGGCATTTGACGGCAAAGCGAAAATCATCCGGCACCTGCGCCGCCCATCGCCGAACCGTCGCCGCCGGCGGCACCGCATGGAACGTCGTATCGAGCTCCACGCAATCAAAGTAGCGCGCGTAGAACGAAAGATACTCAGTGGCTTTCAGATCGCGCGGATAAAACCCGCCGACCCATTCGGGATAGCTGAAGCCGATGGTGCCGAGGCGATAGCGCATGCGTCGAGGAATCGTAGGCGGGGAATGACAGCTTCAATAGGTGTAAACATCTTACCGAAAGGCTTTGGCGCGTGGAGAATCCGTGCCCTCGCCTCAGGCTCGTACACGGCGTGGTGAACGGTTCTCGCAACACGGACGATTATCGAAGTACAAAAACTGTTACCACGCCGTGTACGAGCCTAAGGCGAGGGCACGGATTCTCCACGCGCTGCATTCCGTCCAACCCAACCGGATAAATGTGTTTTGGAACTTCAGCTTTACGGTGCCCGCGAAGGAACTGCCCCGCATTCCGGACATTTTTCCGGCGTCGCGCGCAAATCGTACCCACACCGCATGCAACACCCGGCGGCGAAGCGCCGATCGCGCTCTACGCGCCGGGTCAGGCGGGGGATTGCCAGAAGGGCGGCGAGGATCAGTAGAAACCAGAAGGGGATGCCTACGGCGAGCGATCTGTCGGGAGGATAGATTGTAAGGACAGCGAGGGAAGGGAGGGGACGGGTTTGCGACCTGAATATGAATCCGATACGTTGCCACCAGATGGGGCCTTCCCAGTAGGACTTGCCAGACGTTGTCCAATACCAGCGAACCTCATCGCCAGCGATGCGCGGCGTGCGGGCCCGATTCGCCCATGTCTGCGTAACTCGCGTCAGCAAAAGCCGGCCATCCCCAATCGCAAATCCGCAGGAATCAACGCGTTCGACGTATAGCCCGACAGGAAATTGGTTGCTTGGCGCAACAATGTGGTGATCGCGCGTACCCGTCAACCTGCCGAAGGCACTCCAGATCCAAAGAATCGAAAGGATGACCAGTAGCGTAACCGAGCAGTCGAAGAGCATCTGCTGCATGCGCCGTCGCATTGCCGGAGCATATCGACTGCACGGTTCAGACGCGAAAAATTGAAAGTGCGCTTACTGGCAAGAAAATGTCATGCTGAGTGGTCACGTGCTTTCGGCACATCTGCGAAGCATCCCCACGGGCACGCTGTCGCGAGCCCATGCCAACGGATTTTGCGGTAACACCCAAGCTGGGTGGCATGGGCTTGCGACAGCATGCCCGTGGCGATCGCATACGACCGCTGCCAGCTTTCTCAGCGAAGGTACTCACAAGCTCTGGCCGACTCGGGCGAGAGAGCCAGATGCTTCGGAGTACCTCAGCTCAGCATGACGATTGCTTGGAATTGCTCTCGGTCCCCAAACCGCTCACGCCACGGCTTCGCCGCGGAGGCGGGTTTCGGCGGGGCGGTAGCCGGCTTGCGTCGCGTTGCGCTTGGCTACGTGCTCGATGATTTCGAGCCGACGGATGAGGTCTGTCATCTCGGGGCGCTTGGCGGGGTTTACTTTTACGCAGTCCATCACGAGGTTTGACAGTGTTTCGGGGACGCCTTCATTGATGTCGCGCGGGCTGGCCATTTGATCATCAACCAGGAAGCTGTTCTCGCCTTTTTCCAGCGTGAAGAGCGTCGGCAGGTTGCGGCCGGTGAGCGCCCAATAGAGCGTCGCGCCGAAGTTGTAGATGTCGGTTTTGGGCGTCACCGGGAGCAGCTTTACCTGCTCGGGGGCGATGTAATCGGGTGTGCCCTGGATGCGCTTCTTGGCGGTGCCGACGCGGGCGGCCTGGCCGAGGTCGATGACTTTTACCGTGCCGTCGGGGGCGCGCAGAATGTTGTTGGGCTTGAGATCGCAGTGGATGCAGCCGGCCTGATGCAACGCCTCCAGAGCCTTGGCGGTCTGGATGAAGCAATCGAGCGTTTCAAGAAGATTGCTCGGCGGGAGCGTATCGAGCGGCGTGCCGTCGAAGAGCTCCATGAGCAGGACGGCTTCGGTCGCCTTGCGGAGCATCGTGCGATTGTCCTTCAGCGCGATGCTGCGGCGCAGGCCGGGATGATTGGCCGCGCGTCCGACTTCGTATTCGTTCTCGAGCTGCTCGAAAAAGCGGTCATCCTTTTCCGTTTTGCGGACGACATGCTTGAGGGCGTAGACTTGCCGCGTTTGCGGATCGCTCACCACATAAATGTGGCTGCGCGCTCCCTGGCCCAGGTAATCCAGCACCTCGTAGCCGAAGAGATCCTTGGGCAACTCAACGGCCGTGTCGGGTAATGCAGTTCCGAAAGCACTCATCATTTTCTCCCAGTGCGGGCTCTCCCAGCGCGGCAGCGGCGGGAATCCCGCCCGCTGCTCCATCCGCTCTGTCTCCTACTCCTATATAACGCTTACTTTGGATACGAATCGCGCATTCGCGGCGGTTTTGCGGCGCGATGGCCGATAATGCAGAAAAGCTGGGTTGGGTTGTTTGGGAGGCGCGAATATCCCTGCTCTGACTGCTGGCCAGACTTCCGCCCCGTTGGTGGGTCCCCGGAAATTGCACATCATGCTTGCGCACGAAATCAAACAGAGCAAAAACCGCACCCGCCCGGACAAATCCGGGCGGGTGCATATAAATAAGTGAGATTTATTGGCTGGCGCGCTTTAAACGCTACTTCTTCCAGACACTGGACTTAAACGACGTCAGAGCCTGCTTGAGCTGCTGTTCCAGATCGGCAGTCAATTCCTTTTTCTCGGCCAAACCGCTGCGCAACTGCGCGGCGGAAGCATCCACATATTGCAGGAATGCATCCTGGAATTCCTGAACGCGCGAAACCGGAACATCGTCAAAAAACCCCTGTGTTCCCGCGTAGATGACCATGACTTCCTGCTCAACGGGCATCGGCTTGTATTGGCCCTGCTTGAGAATTTCGACGAGGCGAGCACCTCGATCGAGCTGCTTTTGCGTGGCCTTGTCGAGTTCAGTGCCGAGCTGCGCGAATGCTTCGAGTTCGCGATAAGCCGCGAGGTCAAGCTTCAGACCGCCCGCCACCTTCTTCATCGCCTTGGTCTGAGCGTTACCGCCGACGCGGCTCACGCTGATGCCGACGTCGATCGCCGGGCGAACGCCCGCGAAGAACAGATCCGGCACCAGATAAATCTGCCCATCGGTGATGCTGATGACGTTGGTGGGGATATACGCGGAAACTTCGCCTTCCTGCGTCTCGATGATCGGCAGCGCGGTCATCGATCCGCCGCCTTTATCGTCGCTGAGCTTGACGGCGCGTTCGAGCAGGCGGCTGTGGAGATAGAACACATCGCCCGGATAGGCCTCGCGGCCCGGCGGGCGACGCAGAAGCAGGGAGAGCTGACGATACGCCGCGGCCTGCTTCGAGAGATCGTCGTACACGCAGAGCGTGTGCTCGCCCTTCCACATGAAGTACTCGGCCATCGCGCAGCCGGCGTAGGCGGCAATATATTGCAACGGTGCCGGGTCGGCGGCGGTCGCCACGACCACCGTCGTGTATTCCATCGCGCCGGCGGCCTTGAGCGTGTTTACGATCGAAGCGACGGTCGATTCCTTCGAGCCGATCGCCACGTAGAAGCATTTCACGCCCTTGCCCTTTTGATTGATGATCGTATCGATGGCGATGGCGGTCTTGCCGGTCTTGCGGTCGCCGATGATCAGCTCGCGCTGGCCGCGGCCGATCGGGATCATCGAGTCGATCGCCTTGATGCCGGTCTGCAGCGGCTCCTTCACCGGCTGGCGCTCGGCGATGCCGGGCGCGACGATGTCCATCTTGCGCATCTCGCGCGATGCGATGGGCGGGCCGCCGTCGATCGGCTGGCCCAGCGGGTTGACGACGCGGCCGATGACCGCATCGCCGACCGGCACCTCAAGCAGGCGACCGGTGGCCTTGACGGTGTCGCCTTCCTTGATGGTCAGGTAATTGCCGAAGATGACGGATCCGATGGCGTCTTCTTCGAGGTTGAAGACCTGGCCCATGGTTCCGTTCTGGAATTCTAGAAGCTCGCCGGCCATGGCATTACGCAGGCCGTAAATACGGGCGATGCCGTCGCCGACTTCGACGACGGTGCCGACTTCCGTGACCTCCAGCTTCTGATCGAACTCCGCGATCTCACGCTTGAGGATGCTGGTGATCTCCGCGACATTGATAGCCATTCCAGGACTCCCGGGTTGCTTTCAGGTGGCACGGGTTTTCAACCCGTGGCGGCGGTATTCCGCCGCGTTGAATTTCCATTACTTCGATTTCGCTACATCACTGCTTCGTAGGGTGGGTGTACTCGCCCACCATCTGCCGCTCGTGGTGGGCGAGTACACCCACCCTACATGGGACTGAATTGACCGGAGTACCGGTCAACCGCAACTGTCTGGGTGAACCTCCTGTTCACCCACGTCTCCGCGCGACCGATGCTGGGCGAAC
>DATBDZ010000077.1:0-7925 GCA_036276235.1 Humisphaera sp.
TAGGGCGGGCACGGCCGGCACTGCCCGCCGCGTCTTCGCCTGCGTTTAATGCATCACGCCAAAATCTTGAATCGGCTATCCGTCGTCGGATCCACCTTCTTCGGCAGCTTCGCGGACTTGAATCCGGCAGCTTCAAAGCGGGTGGCGCTGTCGGCGCTCTTTGCGGAGATGCTGCGGATGATGCTCAGCGCGCCGCCGGCTTCGGTATCGTCGTTGTCGCCGTAGATGGAGTTGACCGGCGAAACGCCGGCGCCGATGAATGAGCTGGTGATCGCGCCGTTGACCCTAAGCGTGGTGATAAAACCGGCGCCAATGGTATCGGCGGCGGAGCCGGAACCGCCGATCGCGTTATCCGAGCCAAGCTGAGTTCCGGCCAGAATCTTGGAGTTGGTGAGACTCGTGGCGGTCAGCGATCGGATTGAGCCCCCTACCGCGATCACGCCGCTCACATCGTGCAGCTTGATCGTTCGCGCGTCTGCGCCGACTGACAATGTCCCGCCAAGATTCCCCGCCGTCAGGCTCGCGAGGGAATTGCCGATCAGCACGTTGCCGGTGATGTTGCCCAGGGAGATTCTGCCGGCGGCTCCAGAGACGGCGAGCGTGCCGCTCACGTCTGATGTCTTGGCATTGAGGCTCTTGACCGAGCCGGTAATCGTGATGCTGCCAAACGCGCCGCGCCCGTCGCCGCCTTTGGTGGTGATGGTGACGGCGCATCCGGTCGAGCCGGCGGTGATCGTCAGATCGATCTTGTCGCCGTTCTGGGTCGCCTGCCCCTGGCCGCCGCTGAGAACGATGGTGATGCGCGTCCCGTCAAAATCGGTGACCTGAAGCTTGGTCTTCTTGCCGTTGATGATGCCAAACGCGCCAAGGAAGGTCGGCTGGATCGCCGTCACATTCTTGGAACCGGGGACGATCAATCGGCGGAGGGTCGAGGTTGTGGTGGTTGAGCCGGTCGAACTGGTGCCGACGACGAGTTTCCCCTCGGCGGTGCCCGCGCCAAACGCGCGCTCGAAGATGTCGCCGATGTGCAGTTGGCGCGAAGTCGGCGCGAGGCTGGCGTCGAGCAACACCTTGCCGGAGTTGCCAAAGCCGGTGATTGCTTTGCCGCCGGAGTCAAACGCCGCGATGGCGGTGCTCGGAACACCCGCCTGCAGCGAGGTGCCGATGACCAGAATGTTTCCGGTGTCCGGCTGCACGACGATGGTATCGACATCGTCATCGCCGCCGAAGTTGGCGCTGGCCAGGCCGGATGATCCGAAGGTTGAATCGGTGGTTCCGTCGGTCTTGAGGCGAACGACGCCGAAATGCCCGTCGGTCGTGCGATTGCCTACCAATATCTTGCCGTCGCCCTGGATCGCCAGGCCTTCGGTGAAATCGGGATTGGCACTATCGACGCGCGCGGCCAGATCGCTGACGACGACCATTCCGCCGCCCCCGTCGAATGTGGTATCCGGATCGCCGACCGAGGTGAGGCGAATGACATCAAGCTTGGAATCGCTCGCGCCGGCGGCGACGATCCGCCCCGCGCTATCCACCGTGACCGCGCCCAAAACCTGGCTCGTGCCGCCGGTATCAAACACCTGCCGCCCGCCCGCGCCGAACTTGGTGTTGAGATGACCGTTGGCGTCGTAGCGCACGACGGCGAAGTTATGATTGGACGATCCGGCGGCGACGATCGTCTGATCCTGCGCGATCGCCACCGCGTACGCCACGTCGGCGGTTCCGCCGAAATCGGTGAAGATGGTTCCGCCGTTGCCGAAGGTCGGATCGAGATTGCCGTTGGAATCAAATCGAGCGAGCGAGAAATCGCCGTTGTGCGTGCCGGCAACGACGAAATGATTCGCCCCCTGCACCGCCACCGCATACCAGGAATCCGTAGTGCTGGTCGGCGTCACAATCTGCCCGTTGTTGGCGAAGGTGGTATCCAGCGAGCCGTCGGCGTTGAGGCGCTCAATGACGCCTTGCGAAGTGCCCGCGGTGGAAAGCTGATGTCCGACAACGATGATCTTTCCATCCGCCTGAGCGAAAAGCGATTCACCGATGAAAGGAGTCGTCACGGCGCTTCCGTTGGCGAAGCTCGGATCGGTTGGATTGGGCAGCGGAATGTTGACGACAAACGCTCCGTGCTCGATCGGCACCGCGTTGCCGCTGGTATCGCGCACCTGGTTGGCGTTGATCGCGACGCTGTACGTTCCGTTGGCGGTGGCGTCCCATTGGCCGCTGGGCGCGCTTATCGTATAGGTCGCGGTGATGCTGGTGGAATTGCCATTAGGGTTGAAGCTCACTCCGGTGACCGTCAGCGGCCCGCCCGGCCCGCTCACCGAAATATCGCTGGAATCGATCGAAGAGGCATCGACCGCGAGATTATCGGTGAAGATAACGGTGACGGTCTGTGTCGGATCACCGGGCGACGTGATCGGCGGCGCGGAAATTGAAGCATCGGGCGGCGTGTTATCCACGCTCGCAGCGCTTACGTTAAACGCGCCATTGGTTCCGCCGACGCTGTTGCCCGACGTATCGAGAATCGCACCGGGGTTGACGTTGACCGTGTAGGTGCCGTTGTCAGAAGCATCCCACGATCCGCCGGGGGCGGCCAGCGTGTAATGCGCCGTGATCGTTCGGCTGTTGCCGCTCGGCGTGAACGAAACCGCCGTGACCGAAAGCACCGAGCCGCCCGGGCCGGCAACCGTGATGTCGCCGGTATCGATCGTCGAAGCATCCACCGCGATGTCATCGGAATAGACGACGGTAATCAATTGCGTCGCGCCGCCGGGCGAATTGATATCGGGCGCGGAAGTGATCTGCGCGGTCGGCGCGGTGATATCGGCGGCGGCAATATTCACCGCGAAATTCTGCCGGTTGATCGGCGCGGTGTTGCCGGCCGTATCCATGATCTGATTGTCGTGGACAAGAATCTGATACGTGCCGTTTTCCGTTGCGTCCCACGCGCCGCCGGGCGCGGCTACGGTATACGTCGCATCGATCGACGCCGCATTGTGGTTGGGCGACAGCGAGACGTTCAGCACCTTCAAAGTTCCCGCCGGCCCGGTGACCGCAACGTTATCGATCGTGATCGTCGAGGCATCAATCGCAACGTCATCGTTGTAGGTGACGACGAAGCTGTAGGTGGCCGCTCCAGCGGCGTTAACATCCGTTGCATTGACAACCGACGACGGCGGCGATGTATCGCCGACCGAGACAACGAACGACCCGAGCGTGGCCGGCACCGGCGCGCCCGAAAGATCGGTCACCGCGCCGCCCGCCAGCGCGATCTCATATGTGCCGTTGTCGGAGGCGCTCCAGTTTCCCTGCGGCGCGGCCACTGTGTAGGTCGCGATCACTTTCGTCCCTGCACCGTTGCTAAAGGTCACGCCGGTCACATCCAATGCGCCTGAAGGTCCGGTGACGCTCAGATTGGAAGGATCGATCGTGCTCGTATCGATTCCAGTTCCGCCGCTGTACGTGACGGTAATCGTCTGGCTGCTGGATGGAGAGGTGATGTCCGGCGCCGCGATAGCCGCGCTGAGTGGCTGCGCCTGGCCGGTGTTGATCGTCAGTTTCGGGCTGGCTCCGCTGCCCGATGATTCGCGCGATTGGAAGACCAGGAACTGATCCGATGCCTCGACATCCTGCACCGCCAAAGTCACCAGCGTCTTGCCGGCGTTCAATTGCGCTTGCAGGTAGGAGGACACATCAAACGTCAAAGTTTGAAACGAAGTACGATGGATGTTGACCGAGTCGATGGGAGAGGAATCAACAGTCGGCTGATTGTTCCAGGTCATCTCGCCGGCCGGAGAGTTGTCGGTGTCAAAGCCGTCGCCGTTGTTGTTGACGATGGATCCGTCGCCTTCAACCCAGGAGCTGTCGGAGACGCCAAAAACGCCTGCATCCACGGGCGAGCTCAGGTTGTTCTGCAATTTGCCGGTGAGCGTGAGGGTTGCGCCGGTGATGTTGGATATTCCGGACAGATCAAATTTCAGGAAGGTGATCCGATCATCGCCGGAGGAAGCCTTCTTCACAAACAGCAACGGCGACGCGCCAAAATTCGTCAGCGCATAGGAATGATCGCGCGTGTACGTATCGGCCACGGGCGTAAGAACCGTCGAAAGAAGCCGCCGGCCTTCGAGCGTTTCGATACAAGCCCTGGCGGCGGACGCGACGGCACGCCGGGCGGAGTGATGGCGCAACGGGGGCACAGGCAGACGCCTTGCAATACTCACGGAATTCTCCTGGTGTGGATGACGACAAGTATAGATCGCACGCGAACGGGGGTAAAGCATCGATTGTTTCGGCGCGATACCGGTCATGTTGCCACCCATCGACCGGTTTGCGTATCCTGATCCTCCGGCGGTGAATGTTACCCTCGCCACCGGTTGGCTGACTACGCTTGTTTTCGATTGGATGTAATAAATTATGCCCGAGAATTTGATCGAATTTCGCCACTCCAAGGGAATGCTCGGGCAGCCTTATCCGCAGCCGTTTGCCGCCAGCAAGGGCATTCCCGATCGTTTTAAGCGGCTTCCGCCGGAGTTGACCGTGGATGGGCAGCAGGTCGATACGGTGAAAAAATGCCCACCCTTCGTCGATGCGATGTCAAGCGGTTATCTGATTCCGATCATCGCGGATGTAGAGTTTACGATGACGGCCCAAGGCCTGGAGTACAAAAGCAATGTGCCGGTTGTCGATTTCCACGACTCTCGGCAATTGACCGGCGAATCCCCTCAACAGATGAGCATCATCAAAATCGTCAGCCCCTGGATCGTCCGAACGCCGCCGGGCTATTCATGTCTCTTTACCCAGCCGCTCAACCGATTCGACATCCCGTTCCAAGCGCTGGCGGGCGTCGTCGAAACCGACAAATACTATTTCGAGATCAACTTCCCCATGCTCTGCCTGCTCAACCCCGGCCAAAGCTTCACTCTAAAGCGCGGCACGCCAATCATCCAGGTGATCCCCTTCAAGCGCGACGCCTGGACTTCCAACTGCGGCCTCGCCGACGACGCAGAAAGAAATGTCTGGAACGAAACCGGCCCGCGCGAGGGAAGGTACAAGGCGCATTATTGGGAGCGGAAGGATTACGAGTGAGGAGTTCCGAAACTAGAGTTCGTGCGACGCGCACTGACCGATGCTGCAAGCAGCAGCGGCGTTCAAATGCGCGCCCGCGCGTTTACCCGAACGCCTACGCTGCTTGCAGCGTAGGTCAGTCTGCTGTTTTTTGCACACTCAAATTCGCGGAGATCAGATGCAGGACCCAATTAAAGGTGACGCAAACCTTTATTTGCATTTCGCTCCCGATTATTCTTCCTTGCGCTGCCCAGACTCGCCCGGCGTCGTCGTTTATCACGTGCTCCATCGTGCCCACGGCAAGCTCACGCTGTTTGCGACGGACTCGGTGCAGCATAATGAAGGGATATAGCGAAAATCTCAGATAACGGTTTGCGTCACCTTTAGTTTCCCTCGTCTCCCATCCCTGTTCCGCTTAAATTCTTCCTGACCAACAAAGGTGATGTTAATGCCAAGGAGATAGCGGGCATGCGACGCTCCACCGCTTCTAACATACAAAGGGCCAAAGCGCCACTGGTTCTGACTTGTGGGATTGCGGTCGCCACGGTCGGCGCCCTAAGTGCGTTTGTCCTCGCTTGTGAAAAACTGTTGGCGAGATTTGAGGGGCTGCAGCGCGGTGTCCATTCAATTCCAGGACTGGAATCCGTCTCAAATCGCGTTACCGCATTCGGTCTAGCCGCGTGTCTGACATTCATTGGTATATCCGCTTTTATTCCCAAATGGTTTGAACGACGACGGGCGGCTGGGCTTCAGAAATCTCTCGATGAGGTCAAGCTGCTGCTTGAAAAAGTGGAAAATGCCCGACTCTTCCGCCTGGAACCGATTCCGGCCCCGAAAAGCATTGATGATCCGATTGCATTTGAACGTCCGGACAGCCGCCACCTGGAAATACTTGAGTGGATTCAAAACTCGCGATTGCCCTTGTTGTACGTCACTGGTCATTCGGGGTCGGGAAAAAGTTCTTTGATGCAGGCATATGTTGTGCCGATGCTTAAACGCCCGGGGGTGGCGACAGCGAAAAACAAGGATTTCCGAAAGGCGGCGATCATTGTCAGGGCATTCGGTGATATCGCCCAGACCTTACGTGATGCGCTCGGGGTTAGCGGTGTCGTTTGGAGGTCCCCCCCTGACCTCAACAATCTCAACGCGAGACAGATCCTCGAAAAAGCCGGTGCGCGTTGTTCGGAAAACCATGGTCGCCTAGTTATGGTTCTCGATCAATTTGAGGAAGTGCTAATAGATGCTGGCGATCCAGCACAGGCGAACGTAGCCGCCATTGCTTTGGTCAAATCCTTGGTCAAAGAACCGATCGAAGGAATTTGCTGCGTGTTGGTCGCAAGGGCAGAATATGGCGAAGCTTTCGCAAGCCTGGGGCTGCCTCCACGAGAGGATGGGAAAACCTGGCAGGATGTTCCCGCCTTTACGCTTTCCGATGGCGCGAAATTTTTGGCGGCGCGGTTGCCCGGCGAGAAGTCGCTCGAATCCGACGGGCGCGCGATCAGATTGGCGCGTGAAGCCGAGGCACTGGTCGATTTGCCCGGTCGCGTCACGCCGATCGCGCTTAACATGATTGGCCTTATGTATGTGGAAGATCCCATTCTTGGAGCGGGATTGGCCAAACCGGGAATTGCCTCGGCCGAAGGAGTTCTTCCGGCTTATGTTCGTGGAAGGATCCAATCGGGCGACCTTCGCGAGGTTGGGCCCGCGCTCCTTAAACATATGATCACATCCGATGGACGAAGGACACATCCGATCGCCGCTGCCGTGTTAGCCGGGGCCGAGGAACTGAAGGTGCAAACTGTGGAATCTGCCCTGCTGACGCTCCAGCGGTACGGACTTGTGCGTCACATCGGCGAGCAATGGGAGGTGGCTCACGATTTTCTAGCTCCACTTCTTCGCGTTGTTCTGGTTCAAATTCACGGTTCGATTCTTCGCCGACTCAAGCCGTGGCTACCGTTGCCCGTTGCCGCGGCTATAGGTCTTGCCCTTGCCTGCCTTTGGATTGCAGGTCAATCGCGTGTCACGGCCAAGATGAGCGGTCAAATTGCCGATCAGATCAAGTTGCAAAACGAAAGAGATCAATTGGCCGCCGACCAGAAATCTTTTGATGAACGGGCGACGATCGATTGGAGCACGCACAGCATCCAGTTCTTTAATGCGCCTACAAATGCATCCCTTCGCCATCTTCAGCGCCTGGGAGGCAAATGGACTGTGAATTTGCAACTGCCGGGTAACTTGGCAAGGTATCAGGTTAATGCTTTCGACTCTCTTTCCAATGTTGAACATGTGTGGTTAGTACCATTGGACAATGAGCGCGATAGGGACGAATGGCTGCACGAACTGACGCTTGCCGATGGCTGCCTGAATCTTACAGTGTTAAGCTTCGAAAGCACGACGATCGGCTTTACTACGCCTACCGACGTCGGCATGAAGGAGTTGGCACGCCCAGATAGCGGCCTTGGTAAGTTGGAGCGCCTCTATCTAGGAGATGCGCCTGTGACGATGGCCGGCATTAAAGAGCTAGCCCGCCCGGACACCGGGCTGAAGTCGCTTACTTATTTGGTTTTTGCCTGTAATGACTGCACCTCCGCAGATCTCAGGGAAATTAGTGGTAGCAATACTGGCCTCAAATCTCTCACTGGTCTGAGAAGCATGGCTGGTTTGAAGACAAATGATATCGAGGAATTAACGCGTCCCGAGACCGGACTCAAGTCGCTTACCATACTCGGCGATATTCGTCGTATTACTGATGAAGGGCTGAGGCAACTTTCCAAGCCGAACACCGGCTTGCCGAACCTAGTGACCCTGGATCTAAGCAGCACCGATATAACAGACGCTGGTTGCAAGATATTGATGCGCAA
>DATBDZ010000078.1:0-6368 GCA_036276235.1 Humisphaera sp.
TAAATCGCAGGGAAACCCAGTTGTGATCCTCGTGCGCCAAGCCCACCGGCTGGGCCGCGTTGGCTGGGACTCCGCCGGCCCCCGCCAGAATCGTCGTCATGCCATTGGATAGATTCATGAACTGCGCGGGGGGAACCTCAGGCAGCTTCTGAATCTGTGCATTCGCCAGGCCAGGACCCCTCTGGCCTGCCGGCCCAAAATCCACCTCGCCTCGCGTCCCGCCCATATTAGCGAAGACATCCTTGATGTTGGCCTTTTCCTCGCCTAGCTTTGCGAGGTAGGGAGCCAGCACATCGGTGGTGGGAATCTGCACAGTTTCAGTGCCGCGGATCGCGGCGTCCAGTTGCACTCCCTTCTTTTCCTGGATGTACTGAACCGCGCTATCGGGGCCCAAAACCGTCTTGTCGATGGTGACGGCCACCGGTGAATTCAGCACGTACCCGTACACCATCCACAGCAGATAAAGCCCGCCTAATCCCAGCGCGACCCACTGTACATTGTTCTCGAGGATCTTGAGGAACTTTTGCATAGCGCCCTCGGTTCTTTAGTTGCAAACCACGGAAGAAACTCAACATCACATTCTGATCAATTGCCGCCGGCTTATTGTCCTGCCGCAGCCGGCTGGGCGATACCCAAAGCCGTCTGGACCGTCGGCGGCATCAACGGAGCCGCCGCATCGGCCGTCCAGCCGCGCATA
The DNA here is from genome assembly GCA_036276235.1 of Humisphaera sp. Classification (GTDB taxonomy): domain Bacteria; phylum Planctomycetota; class Phycisphaerae; order Tepidisphaerales; family Tepidisphaeraceae; genus JANWHF01. The sequence goes on from DATBDZ010000078.1 coordinate 698, forward strand.
AACAGCTCTTCGCATTCCAGCCAAAGCTGTACGATTGGGGCAGAGCCGTAGACGTAGCCGCCTTCGGTGACCGCGGCACGGGCGTCCACGACTTGGGCATCGACGCGGAACACGGTGATCAGGTGCCCGCGCTGCAGCTCGGTCAGGATCATTGGCAATTTGGTGGCGTCCACGTTCATCTCGACGTGGAATTGGATGACATCATAGAGAGGGTTGCAAACGCGCCCGGTTTCGTTCTGGCCATATGCCTTGCCCTTCATCGCGTCTTCATCGGGGGGCGGGGGCGGCGCATCGGGCGAAGGCGCTGCCCCACCTGCCGCGCGGAAGACCATATACTGCGCGAAATCTTCGGCCACGCTGACCTTCTTCAACTGCTTCACCGGAGCGTCCATGATGTTCTTGGCGTCCTTGTTGATGCGGGCGATCGCCTCGGCAACGTCCTGGTCGATCCATTGCATATTTTGGGCATACCAGATCTGGTCGTAAGTGGCGGGCCTTGCTTCCTCTTTCGTAAATGATTTGCCGTATTCCAACGCATCCTGATCGAGGTAGATTTTGTAGTGCTCTGCCCGATCACGGCGCATCTTCTCTTCGAGACCGACGACAAACTTATCGAATTCCTCATTGACCTGCGCGCGGTTCTGCTCGGCGCCGCCGATGGAATAGACCTTGGGCAGAAACTGGACGTTCCAGATGCGCTCCTTCTCTGCCTTCACTTCGCTTTCGTTGGGCGGCTCGATCGCGTTGAGAATCTGTTTCACAGTCACGGCATTCGGATCCTCCGCGGGATCAAGTCCGAGCCATTCGCGGTAGGCGCGCTTGAACGGGAAAGATTGCACGGCATTTTTGGGGTTGATGTCGATCAGCGGCTTGTGCTTATTGACCTCAATCACCTTTGCCAGCATCTCCTTGGCCTGCGTGGTGACCTGATCTTTAAACTTATCGCCCTGACTGATGATGGCTTCAGTCGGAAAGAGCGTAAGCGCTGGAGCGTCAGCAGTTGGGTTGTTGGGATCAGGGGCGACCGGAAGCTTGCGCGGGGGCTTGGGGTTCAGCAGCTTGTCGATCTTGTCGGCATAGCCGGTCTTGCTCTTGTCGAGATTGGCCTGCAACTCGGTGGTCCAACCGGCGGTGGGCCAGAAGATCGCTCCGATTGCCGCGATCGCCACCACGCCGCAGATGATGCTCACGACGTTTTTCTTGATCATGTCCATGGTGATGCCTCTTTTGGTGGTGGGAACTATTGATTTGTCGCCACGGAGTTGGCGGGCGCTTTGGCCGGCTGTTGCGGATCGAATATGACTGCGACGACTAGTGTCACAATCTGATCGTTAATCATGCTCTCGCCCTTTTCTCCCTGCATTTCAGGCGGGAGCAGCGGATCCTGCCATGGATCTACTTCGACAGGCGCTGCGGCCGGGGCAGCCGCCCCTACGCCGGGTTGACCCAAGGGGCTGATGACCCCGGGACCTCCGCCGCCTACGCCCCCGGCACCGACCCCTCCTGCGCCAACGCCCCCTCCGCCCACACCGCCTATTCCGATGCCGCCGGCTCCTCCACGATTGCCCCGGTTAACCGGGCGATGGTAGTTCTTGCTGGCAGGCAATGGGCGGTCGCCGGCATCGATTTTGCGCTGCTCGGCAATGAGAACTCGTTTGATCTCGTAATTTGTGGTTGGATTAGCCGCCGCTGAAGGGGTTCGGCTTTTGAGGTACTTGATGACCGTGTCATTGATCAGTTGGTCAGGATGGAGATAGGGCGTCTGGCAGCGGAGGGTGATGACCAATCCGCGCTGTCCGGCTTCCGTCACCGCCAGCTTTTTAACACCCGTTCCCGCCTTGCCGCGGCGGGGTACGAGTGCCGTTGGCATGCCGCCGGCGCTTGCATCGGCAGGCTTGAGGGTGTCGAACACCCAATGCTTGCGGTTCTGAAAATCGGTATCAGACAGCGCCAGGATCGGGGCCATATCGGCAAAGAAATCCTGCTTCCAACCTTCGAGCCGAACAATCTTTCGCTGATTGCGCGGGAGCTTCAATTCGTCGGCCGATGGAGTGGTAGCGAAAGCGCTCAGCAAGTCGCTTGTCAGTTCCGGCATGATGTTGCGATCGTTGATGGCGCCGTTGAGATTCACCATCGTTTTGCGCTCTTCGCCGCCGAAGGATTCAATTTTGCTCCATCGGCTACTGAGGCCGTCGGCGGTTCGGATGACGCCGGCCAGCTTCCCCTTTCCGTATTGTTCATCCTGTGTCTTAAACTGGAAGTTCTTCCAGTAGATGCTGCCCATCGCCACGCCGGTTCCGAGCATGACGGTAGCCGCGGCGGCGGCGAACCACTTGGTCTTGTCGCGCCACATCCGCTCGCGCTGGATTTTTTCAGGAAGCAGCGAGCTGGTGATCTTGGTCTTGCTCATCGCCTGCAGCGCCAGGCCGTAGGCACTGACCGACGAGAGAATGTTGTCGTTGAACGCCGACGCGTACTTGGCATCGGAAGGAACTTCCAGGCCCAGCCGATCGATCCGCGTCACATCCATCTGCAGGTTCTGTTGCAGATATTTCTGCAAGCCCGGCAGGCGGAATGTGCCTCCCAGGGCAAGCACCTTGGCGATGCGCGAATCGCGATGAGTCGAGGAATAGAAGCCGATCGAGCGTTGGATTTCCGCGACCAGGTCGGCGAACACTGGCCGCATCGCTTGGAGAATCTGGCGGCCGTATTTGCTGGTGGCGGCGTTGCGCTTCAGCTCTTCGGCCTTGTTGAACTTCAGCTTGAAGGATTTGACCAGTGCTTCGGTGAAGTTGTTACCACCGATCGGGATCGAGCGCATCCAGATGGCTTCGCCCTCGGCGATGATCAGGTCGGTGTTCTCGGCGCCTAGGTCGATCACCATCGTCGTTCCGCTGAGCCGCTCATCCTGATAGAGGGCGTTGTAGACCGCCAGCGGATTCATCTGCACGACGTGAACATCCACGCCCACATCAGTGAAGTTCTTGATGTTCTGCTGCACCAGCTCTTTGCGCATGGCAAAGATGCCGACCTCGACATCCGGCGAATCGGCCGTGCTGAAAAGCTGATAGCTCCACTCGACATCTTCCAGCGGGAAGGGGATCTGCTGAATCGCCTCGAAGCGGACGATTTCGGGAATCTTATTGGGAGCAACCGGAGGCAGCTTGATGAATCGGGCGAAGCTGGCCTGTCCGCTTACGCCGATACCGACCGCGCCGCCTTTGGTGGCGTGGCGCTGCGCGAAGTTCGCCAGCGCGCTTTGGACGAGCGATTCGCGATTGTCGCCGGATTGGGAAAGGATCTGCTCGTGTTCGATGACGTCATAGTCATCAATGTGAAGCTGATCGCTGCCATCACGCACCAGTCGGATCGCCTTGAGAGCGCGGTTTCCGACATCGATACCCCACGCAAAACGTGCGCCGGCCATGTTGGCTCCTGTAAATGGGTCAGTTGTCCGCTGTCCGCCGCCAGTTGCTGATGAATGTCTGCCGACTCATCTGCAACGGCTTGGTCGGCCGGATCGAATGGAAGAGTTCGATCCCGGCCGGGTGCAATGTCCTATGGTGTAACCTCTGCCTTACGACGCTACAAGCTTGCGGCCAAGCCGCGATTTACCGTCCGGCAAAGCCGCGAATCGGCGCGATGAATCAAACGACTTCTCATCACTTGATCGCGCCGGTGATCAGCCGATAATCCTTGCCCGCTCGGCTGGCCGCATGGTATCAGGTTGCGGGCGTTGTATCCATGAAAACCTTTTCGATTCAAACACTCGGCTGCAAGGTCAATCATTACGAAAGCGAGCAGATCGCCACGCTGCTGCGCTCGCGCGGGTTGACGCAAACCGATCCGCCGCAAGCCGAGCTGCGGGTGGTGAACACGTGCAGCATCACAACCGCCGCCGCCAGCCAGAGCCGTCAATCGGTGCGCCGCGTTACACGGCTCCCGATGTTCAATGACCAAGCGTTCAATGATCGACCGCTCGATGATCGACCGGCTCAAACTGTCGAAAACTTCACGGGATTCAATCCATCCACGAAAACAAACCTCCCCAACCACGGCCGGCGATCGCGCGTTTTGGTTACGGGCTGTTGGGCCACAAGCGATCGCGACAAGGCACAAAGCATTCCGGGGGTTGATGCCGTGCTGGGGCATCACGATGACGTCGCCGCCGAACTCAATCGGCTCCTCGCGGCATGGGACACGCAGGATCAACGATCCGCCGGGGAACTCGCAGGAACTCAAGAGCAGCTACCGGGGCCTGACGCACTGGATGAAAACAATAATGGATGGATGTTGCAGGCTGGGACCTCGGCAAGCCAACTCACGAGCGATATTAAAACGTCGGCCGCGTTACATGTCAATCGGAATTTCGTTGAAATAGCGACTTCTTGCAATGATTTGCCAAAGAGTTCGGGAACGTTTTCCCTGCCACAGCTTGATGGTCGCCAGGCGCACCGTCAGCGCGCGGTGCTGAAGGTGCAGGATGGGTGCGATGCGCATTGCACCTACTGCATCATTCCGACGTTACGTCCGAATCTGTGGAGTAAGCCGACCGAACAGGTGGTGGAAGAAGCCAGATCGCTGGTGGCAGCGGGGCATCACGAGATCGTCCTGACGGGCATCTTCCTGGGCGCTTACGGCCAAACCACCGCCTTGCGGCGACGGCAACCGAAGGAAGCGGCTAAGCCAATCGGGCGATTGGTCAGCGCGCTGTGCGATGGCGTTCCCGGCCTGCGTCGGCTGCGCTTATCGAGCCTCGAACCCGGCGATCTCAGCGCGGAGCTGATCGACGTCTTTCGATCGCATCCGCAAATCGTCCCGCACTTTCATCTGCCGCTGCAAAGCGGTTCGGACCTGATCCTGCGGCGAATGAATCGCCAATACACGCGCGGCGATTTTCTTGAGATGGTCGATCGACTGGGCAGCGCCTTTGATCGTCCCGCCCTCACGACCGATATCGTCGTCGGCTTTCCCGGCGAAGACGACGCCGAGTTCGAGCATACGGCGGATGTCGTGCGTCAAGCCGGCTTCATTCACGTTCACGCGTTTCCATATTCGCCGCGCCCAGGAACGGCCGCGGCGCGATGGACCGATCAATTCATCTACGGACCAATAATCCAGGAACGCATCGAACAGTTGACGCAGATGGCCGACGACAACAGCCTGCGGTTTCGACAATCGTTTATTGGGGAGACGGTGGAAGTGATCGTCGAAAGAGATCATCCCCGCGGCGAGCGCGCCGATTCCGGCGGCACACTTCGGCACGGGCGGTGTGAGCGGTATTTTGATGTCTGCTTCGATGATGAAACCGCAATGCCCGGCGATGCGCGGGCGGTGTGCGTGACCCGGGTGAGTGGGGCTTGCACGTTGGGAATGGCCAAGTAAGTCGCCCAACGAATTGTGGTGCCACGCCGCAAGAAAGCGTCATGCTGAGGTACTCCGAAGCATCTGGCCGTTTCGCGCGAATGGGCCAGAGCTTGCGAGTAACCTGCTCTGCAGATGTCGCGATTTCATGTAGGGTGGGTGTGCTCGCCCACCATCCGCTCATGGTGGGCGAGTACACCCACCCTACAGAAGGAATCGGCGGGATAAATCCCGCCCTACGGCGCGGCATGAAGTAGGGCGGGATTTATCCCGCCGTTTTAACTGCGGACGATCCGGTTCTCGCGAC
>DATBDZ010000079.1:0-2753 GCA_036276235.1 Humisphaera sp.
AGGCCCTTGGCGAAGGCGGACATGTGGCCGTAGGCGGTCTCGTAGCCGTTATTGTGTTTCAGCTTGACGTATTTGCCGTAGCCGCCTTCCCAACCGGCGACTTCGACGATGCCGTTGCCGGATGCGAAGATCGGCGTGCCATAGGCGGTGGCCCAGTCGACGCCGGTGTGCATCTTGACGTAGCCGAGGATCGGATGGCGGCGAACGCCGAAGCCGGATCGCATGATCGCGTTGTTGACCGGCTTGCGCACCAGGAATTTTTTCGCGCTCTTGCCGGTCTCGTCGTAATAGTCGACCACCGAATCGTCGGGGGTCTGGAAGCGATAGTATTTCTTGGTCTCGCCGCCGACGGTGAGCGAGGCGAACAGCACCTCGTTTTTTTCGGTGATGGTCGAGCCTTCGTCCTCGCCGGCGTAGAACACGTCGAAGGAATCGCCGGGCTGGACCTTGCGCTGGAAGTCGACGTCGTAGGAGTAGATCCGGATCATGTCGTCGATCACGCCGGACGGCACCTTGTTGCGCAGCGCGGTCTCGTAGATGCTCTGGTAGAGCCTCACCCCGCTGCCATCGTCCTCGTCATCGTCGTCCTTGCCGTTGTCGGCCGTGTCGGTGACGGTGTTCATGCTGGCAACGTCGACGGCGACGTATTTGCCGAGATCGGACAGCGCGGCGACGGCTTCGACCGCGGAATCATTGGCGACGATCACGCGGTAGGGCTGCAGTCGCGCGCCGGGCGCGCTCGATGCCATCAGGATGCGCAGCTTCTCGCCTTCCTTCAGACCGCCGTCGCGGCCGCGGGGGCCGAGTGTAGCGGCGATCGCCTTGGCTTCATCAGGCGTCGCGCCCTGGTCGCGCAGGATCGAGACGACGGTATCGCCCTTCTTGACCGGATGGACGCGTTCGCCGGACGGGTTGCCGCCGGTAATCTGCTCCTTGGTCTTCGGCAGCAGCGTGACGTTCTCTGGAACCACCCGGGTTTCGAAGCCGGCATAGGGATCCGAGGTGCCACCACCCTCGGTCGCATAGGCGAGTTTCATGTCGGATTGCGCGCCGGTTACGTCAGCCGCGGCGTTGGCGAGCGCCGCATATCGCACGCCGCCATTGTTGCCGTGCCAGTTGGAGGCGTCGCGCACCCGCATCAGCACATCGTCGAGCGCCAACACGGCCGCGATCTTGGCCTTGGGCAACACCGGCGAGAGATCCTTGGTGACGAAAGAAACCTCGGCGTCGGGTTCGGCGGCATCGCTGGTGGCGTTCGGGTCGTCGGTAGGGGCAGGCGCGGCATCACCGACATCGGTCAGCAGACGCTGGGCATTGAAGGGGGGGATCTTGGCGCTGAGGTCGCTGGTGGTCAGCGAGAGATTGCCGGAAATTCGAATGAACGGCCGCACCCGCATCACGTCGCGATTGCCGACCCGGGCAACGGTCGAAACGCGGACGATGTTGCGGGAGGCGCTCGACTCGCCGGGGGGCGGCAAGCGATCGCTCTTGTGCAGACTGACGGCGCGGTCGTTGGCGCCGAACGCGCCGCGCAGCGCGCCCTCGACGCGCTCGGGAACCTTGGCGAAGGTCATCTCACCGTCCAGCGACGCAAAAACGGCGCCGCCGATGAGAGCTGCGCCGCACAGGCCCGTCAGGATCGTGCCGCTAAACCATTGTACGGAGACGCGGCGGCGATCGATCACCGCGGCTTCGGTGCCATCAACGGAAAGCGGTGGCTCGTGGCCGAGATCGATCATCCCGGTCTCACGTCCGTAGCTGCCCCCGCGTGGCGCCCTTTGGCTCAAACCGCCGTCCCCCCAACTTCCATTAACATCCCACAAGACCCTCGATCAGTCCGAACCCGCCTTCGCCCACTGGAGGGACGATTCGGGAGCATGGCATGCCGTATGGATGTCCGGGAAGCAAAGGGCAGTGCTTTTACTAAAAAGCAACGCCTGAGGCCGGAATCACAGACGACAAGGGTGCGCAGGTCTCTCGATGTTTCCAGGCCGTGGGGAAAGGCGGGGCTTCATGGAAGCAAGGTCCATGGAAGATCGCCGTCCCCCGGTAGATCAGCGCCGGCAACCCCCACTGGCAACCGACGATTCAATCCTTACATACCGTCAGAACGTCGCAGGATTGTGGCTCAAGTACGGCGCAAGGTCCCTAAAACTCAGGACTTATCGGCCGTACAAGATTCTTCCGCCGATGCGACGATTTGTTGACAACAAGCGTTGACAACGCCGATCGAGCGGGCCTATAACCCGGCCACTGAGCGCGGCACTGCTTTGGCCCACGGCCAAGGCAAGTATTCGTGCCCGTGAAGCTCCTCATTGAGATGAGTGAATCAACAGCCGATAGTCATCGGTTGTTATTTGCCGTCGAATGAAAGTTCTCACGATCCTCCCAGAGATGGGAGTGGGGTTTTCGAACCCCGGGCTGTTTGACAAGTGAAGATGAAGAAAGAGAAACGTGGACGGCGGAGTCCTTGCGAGTCTCGAATACTTGAAAGCTTAGGCTTTCATCTTTCGGGACTGGACGAAAGACTTCGGCGGTACACGTTTAAAGGTTACACCATCGCTGCCAACGATGTGAATCGTAGGCGGCTTGTTGGCTTCGGCTGACAAAGAATGGTGGGACCTCGTCAAACGTTGTGATCAGCCGGTTTAAAGTTTCAAGTCCAACTTGAGAGTTTGATCCTGGCTCAGAGCGAACGCTGGCGGCAGGCTTAACACATGCAAGTCGAGCGGGCGTAGCAATACGTCAGCGGC
>DATBDZ010000080.1:0-5160 GCA_036276235.1 Humisphaera sp.
ATACCGGAGAGCCGACGTTCACCACCGCGACCGATGGCACCTTCAAGTTCATCGGTCTTGCCGCCGGCACCTATCGCATTCGCGATGTCCTGCCGACCGGCTGGCGGCGCACACTTCCCACTGCGGGCGACTATGATGTGACTGTAGCGGCGGGGCAGACGGTCACCGGCAAAGACTTCGCCGAAACTACGCGCGCCGTCATCTCCGGCACCATCTTCAACGACACGAACGGCAACGCCCTCAAGGACTCGACTGAAGCCGCCGTCTCGGGCCGCGTCGTCTTCCTCGACACGAACAAGAACGGGAAACTTGATACTGGAGAGCTGAGTTTCACCACCGGCGCCGACGGCAAATATTCGTTTGTCATCCCTGCCGGCACGTATCGTGTTCGTGATGTCCTGCCCGCCGGCTGGCGGCGGACCCTGCCTTCCGCGGGCTACTACGACGCGACTGTCACATCGGGACAGGCCATTGCAAGCAAAAATTTCGCCGAAACGACGCGCGGGCTTATCTCGGGCGTCGTTTTCAACGACACCAACGGCAACGCCGTCAAAGATTCGACGGAAGTCGCTCTTTCCGGTTGGGTCGTATTTCTCGACACTAACAACAATGGGAAGCTCGATTCCGGAGAGTTGAGCGTAACGACCGGCGCGGATGGAAAGTTTTCATTCGTCGTCCCCGCCGGCACGTATCATCTCCGTGAAGTGCTGAAGAGCGGGTTCACGCGAACGACCCCTTCGACCGGTGTCTTCACGCTTACGCTCGGCAGCGGCCAGGTCATCACCGGAAAGAACTTCGGGGATCGATGAGGATGGAAATAGCCTCTCCCCAAAATCCTTGACACCCTTTCCTACCCCGTTGATACTCGTAAAATGGGAGGAGGAGCTGGCTTTTCCAGGAGTATGCGTTGAAGTCTGTATTAAACGCTGCATTGGCGGGTTTTTTGTTGATGGGCTGCGGGCACGCCGAGGTGGCTCGCACCGATGCGGCGGGCGAAGCCGCGCCTTTGCAGACGGCCGCTGTCGAGCGGACAAGCCTAACCGCCGAACCAGCGCCCCAAAAGCCCGCCAAACCAGCCTTGCTGGTTGAAGCGCCGCCGGCGATTGCTTCGCCGCGCGTGGCTTCTTCTGACCAGGTCATCGCCGTCGTCGAGGGTCGGCCCATCACGATGCAGCAGCTCACGCAGCCGCTGATCGAGGCGCATGGCCTTTCGATGCTGCAGAATCTTGTGCTTCTGGAAGTCACCAAGCAGGAAGCCGAAAAAAAGCACGTGACGATTAATGCCGATGACATCGCCGAGCAGCGGCGGACGACGCTGGAGGCGATGGTCAAGGAATCAAAATCCGATCAGGATTTCCGCGAAAAACTCGCCCTGGCCGAGGCCAAGGGAGACAAGAAGGAAGCCCAAAGCATTCGCGACGCGATGAACTACGATCGCGAGGAATTCCTCGATCAGTTTCTTCACGAAAAGAATCTCAGCCGCCGCGAATTTGAATTCGTCATCGAGACCAATACGTACGTGCGGAAGATGGTCGAGCCGGAGATCGCGCCGCTGATCAAGGAAGAAACTCTGAAGGCGGCGTTCGGCATGATGTACGGCGAAAAGGCGCGCGTGCTATGTATCGTGCTGCCAAACTTGGCGCAGGTGTTGGTGGCCCAAAAACGGCTGCACTCCGGCGATCATTTTGAAGATGTGTCGCACGACATGAGCGTCGATCCGCAGATTCGGGATGCGAAGGGGGAGGTGCGCCCGTTCAGCCGCGCGGATACCGGCGTGCCCGAGTCGATCAAAGAGGCCGCGTTTGCTTTGAAAAAGGACGAGGTCTCCGAGCCGATCAGCGACAAGGGGCGGTATTTCCTGGTCAAGCTGATCGAAAGAATTTCCCCCAAGGCCGTCAAGTACGAAAACGAAAAGGAGAGCATCCGCGTCGTGCTCTACAATGAGCTGCTGACCAAGAAGGTCGTCCTGAAGCGAAATGAGCTGGCGACCGAAGCCGCCAAGGCAATCACCATCGAAGAGCCAACCCTCAAGAAGCAATATCAGGAAATCCAGGAGCAGGCGGCTCGCAATCGCGAAAAGATGAGCCAGGCAATGAAGCGGGACAGCCTGCTGAATAATCCCGGCGCGACCACGGCGCCGACCACCGCCCCCGCTGACGCCATGCCCGGCCCGGTTACGCTCCCCGTCCCCGCAACCCCGCCCGCGGCGGCTGGTGGCCAGCCGCCAGCGACACAGCCGGGATCGGCGCGATAGCCGTCAACGTCGCGTTTCCGGTCACCGGCAGTGTCATTCAGAATTGCCATTGGCGATTGAATTGCCAGCGAGAAGCACGAGATTTGAAATCTGAAATCTCAAATTTGAAATCTGAAATTTGAGATTTGAGATCGCACTCTGCAATTCCTCTCCTGCTCTTCAATCGCAAATCAAACCAATCACCACTAAGATAGATAAAACTCAGGACCCCCATGAACCAGCCATTCAAAATCGACGTCTCTTCGCGCATTCACCGTTTGCCCCCTTATCTGTTTGGCCGCATCAACAAGATGAAGTACGACAAGCGGGTGGCGGGCATCGACATCATCGATCTGGGCATGGGCAACCCCACCGACCCGACGCCCGAATGCGTCGTTGATAAGCTCAAGGAAGCCTCGATCGATCCGCGCAATCATCGCTACAGCGTGAGCAACGGCATCGCCGGACTGCGACGCGAAGTGGCCGCCAAATACAAGAACAAGTACGGCGTCGATCTGGACCCGGAAACCGAAATCATCGCCACGATCGGCAGCAAGGAAGGCTTCAGCCATCTCTGTCTGGCGCTGCTGGGCCCGGGCGATACGGTCGTGGTGGGAGATCCTGCCTTCCCCATCCACATCTACGCCCCGGCGATGGCGGGGGCCAACGTGATCCGCATTCCGCTCGGTAACGATCAGGCGTTTTTAGACCGCATCGATCGCACGATTGACGGCCTCTATCCGCCGCCCAAATTGGTGATCCTCAACTATCCGCACAACCCGACATCAATGACGATTGACCCGGTCTTCTGGGACAAGGCGATCGACATGTGCCGCCGCCGCGGGATCATGATCATCAGCGATTTCGCGTACGGCGAGATCAACTTCGACGGCTACCAGGCCCCCAGCTTTCTGGCCGCCAGCGGGGCGAAGGAGCTTGGCGTTGAGTTCACGACCATGAGCAAGAGCTACAACATGGCCGGCTGGCGCGTCGGCTTCTGCGCCGGCAATGCCGAGATGGTCAAGGCGCTGGCGACGATCAAAGGCTATTACGATTACGGCATCTTCGCCCCCATCCAGATCGCCAGCGTCATCGCGATGCGCGAGTGCGGGCAGACGCCCGAAACGCAAAGCCACATGTACCAGGAGCGGCGCGACGAAGTCTGCCGCGGGCTCGACAAGCTCGCCTGGACCTACGAAAAGCCGCGCGCCAGCATGTTCGTCTGGGCGAAGATCAACCCCGAGCATTTCAAGGCCGGCGAAGGCACGATCGATTTCTGCCTCCGCATGATGGACGAGGCGGAGGTCGCCCTCGCCCCCGGCCGCGCCTTCGGCGAGCACGGGGAGGGCTGGGTCCGCATCGCCCTGGTCGAAAACGAGCAACGCCTCCGCCAGGCAATGAAGAACCTCGAACGCGCGCTGATGCCCAAGCCGCCGAAGAAGACGCGGCCGCAGAAGATTGAAGCGTAGGAATGAGTTTCAGGTTTCAGGTTTCGTGAGCTGCTGAAAATGCACGACCGGGCTGGGGATGTCGGTAGAAAGTTCCCAGCTCAAGCACCGTCATGCTGAGGTACTCCGAAGCATCTGGCCCATTCGCGCGAGTCAGCCAGATGCTTCGGAGTACCTCAGCATGACGGTGCACCTGAATCGGAATTCGGGAGGAAACTCCACCTACCAAGCCTTCGCGGACCCGACGTATGACGCCAGTCATCGAGACGCTTTCAGCTCAGGCGCTATCTGCTAAGATCAAGGACAAGGCGCGCGAGCTTGGCTTTGATCTGGTGGGCTTCGCCCCCGCGCAGCGATCTCGCCATGCGGAATATGTGCGCCAGTGGCTGGCCGATGGGCGGGCGGGGACGATGGCGTATCTTGAAAAACGCCTTGACGAACGAATCGATCCGGCGGCGTATCTCTCCGGCGCGCAGAGCGTGATCTGCGTCGCGATGAACTATCACTTTCCGCTGGAGCCCGTTCGCGATGAGGATCGCGCGTATCATGGCCGCATCGCGCGGTATGCGCTGGGGGACGATTATCACGAGATCATCAAGGATCGCCTGCACGCGCTGGTCGACTGGCTTCGGCAAATCGCCCCCGATGCGCGGACGCGCGCGGCCGTCGATACCGCGCCGGTACTGGAACGCGAGTTGGCGGGCCTGTCCGGCATCGGATGGGTCGGCAAAAACACCTGCATCATCAATCCGCGCGTCGGCTCATGGCTGCTGCTCGGGCAGATCATCACGACACTGGCGCTGCCGCCTGATGAGCCGATGCCGGATCATTGCGGCACCTGCACGCGCTGCATCGACGCCTGCCCGACCGATGCGATCACGCAGCCGTACCAGCTCGACGCCAGCCGCTGCATCTCGTATCTCACAATCGAACACCGAGGCGAGATCCCCGCCGAATTCAACGCCCCAATCGGCGACTGGCTCTATGGCTGCGACATCTGCCAGGACGTCTGCCCGCACAATTCCCGCGCGCCGACAGGCACGGAGCCGCGCCTTAAGCCGCGCTTTCCCAGCGGCTCGCTCGATGTACGCGAGGTATTGCAATGGGATGAGCAAACGTATCGTGCTCGGCTCCGCCATAGCGCGATGAAGCGGATCAAGCTGCCGGTGTTGAAGCGCAATGCGCGGATCGTGTTGGATAACGCATCGCCGTGATGCCTGGTGGGCCAGACATTCTTGTCTGTCGTCGAGTCTGGGAGTGGTGGCATTCTTAATCTGGTGGGGCAGACATTCTTGTCTGTCGTCGAGTCTGGGAATGGTGGCATTCTTGCCACCCGAGCAGACTCGAATCCGTTCGGGAGGAGAAGAATCTCCTCCACTCACGGATTCGATAGCAGACAAGAATGTCTGCTCCACCAAGTCGGCAAACACAGACTCCTAAAAAAGAAAAGGGCACGCGAGTGCGTGCCCTTTCCAGTGA
>DATBDZ010000081.1:0-3851 GCA_036276235.1 Humisphaera sp.
AGCGCAAGATGTTCCAGACCAGCGTCGATCACGTGAAGGACCTCGTGAAGGGCGTGAAGATCTAGGGAGACCGTATGATCGGTGGCTTGCGAATGGGACGAAGCGAGGATCATCGCGGTCGATCGGGCTTCTGTCGCCGGCTCATTGCGGCGGCGGTGGTCGGGCTTGCGTTTGCCGCTGGCTGCCGCTCCGTTCCTCGCGTGCTCACTGCTCCGGAGCAGGGAGTCATCGATCGCAAGGATGTGGAATATCCGGCGGATCTTGAGCTGCGCGAGTTCGTCTCCAATCTTCCCAATCCGACGTCGATCGCGGTAGAGCCGGATGGCTCGCTGCTGGTGGCCGGAGGGTCGCCGGATGAGGAGCCGTACATCTGGCGGATTCGTGCCACCGATAATCATATTGAATCGTTTTATCCGCGCGGGCGTCAGTTGCCTTTCGATCTTCCGCTGGGCGGGTGGCGGATGTTTGGCCCGATCGGCGGGATGGCGGTTTTCCGCGGGGAAGTCTACGTTTCCCATCGTGACGAAAATGGTTTTGGCGTGATCACCGCCTTCAATAATAACGGCGACCATCGCACCGTCGTCGCCCACTTGCCCGCTCAGGGCGATTTTGGCGTCACCGATATCGCGATCCAGGAAAAAGGAACCGGCGGCGAAGGAAAGCTCTTCTTCGGCATCGGCACCGCCACCAACAGCGGTGTGGTCGGCGTTGATAATTGGGAGGCAGGCTGGGTCGTGAAACATCCGGAAGTGTGCGATATTCCGTTGAAGGACATTTCCCTGTTCGGCGCGCGATTTAACTCGCCCAACCCGGCGGCGGGCCTTTTCACCGGATCGACGATTTCCGTTACCGCTGGTTTCCAGCCCTTCGGCAACGCCTTCGCCCTGCGCGTCCCGGGCGCACGCGATGGGAAGGCCAACGGCGTGATCATGTCGATCTCTCCCCACGGCGGCATGCCAAAGGTCGAGGCCCACGGCCTGCATCACCCGCGCGGAATAGGGTTCGATCAGAGCGGATTCGTTCCCTATTTCACCGACATGGGAATGGAGCCGCGCGGGACGCGGCCGATCAATCGTGATCCCGACGCTTTGTACAAATGGAGCGGCGGCAATCCCTGGTACGGATGGCCCGATTTTTCGCGCGATTTCAATCTCATTACCGATGACGATACGGGCCGCCAATATCAGCCGCCCTCGGACATGGTCGCTCCCAGCGGGTATCCGCAGATCGCGCCGATGATCAATCTCAAGGCCAGCGAGCTGCGCGATCCGCAAACGCTACAGCTACAGAGGACGCTGCTGGCGGCGGTTTTTCCGTGGATGGCGGGGGCAGCCAAGTTTCAGTTCATCCCCGAAGACAGCCCGTTCAACCAGTTTCCCGGATTCTCTAATACCGTCGTCGTGGCGCTGAGCGGAGATCGGCTGCCCTTTGCCACCGGCGGCCGGCCGCTCGTGGGGCCGGGCGAGTACAAGGTGCCGGATGGGTTCAAGCTGGTGATCGTCGATCTCGATCGGCGCACGGTGCGCGATTTCATTCGCAACACCGCCAATCTGCCCGCGAGCAAAATCCCGGGTGCCGCGCCGTTTCTTCTGGAGCGGCCGTGCGATATCAAATTCGCCGGCAATGTCGCCTACATCCTCGATGCCGGCAGCATGCGTATTCAGGACAACAAGCCGCATCTGGATCGCTCTCACCTGGGGCATATCTACAAGCTGACGATTCCGCAGCGCCGCGCCCCCGCGACGATGCCGGCCAGCACACAAGCGCAATAAGACTTGCTCCGCTAGACTTTTGGAGATGCTGCATTGTCCCCTCCTCCGGTACACCGGGGGAGGGTTAGGGTGGGGGCTGTTTGCGCAGACGACGATCCTTCGACACAACCCCCGCCCCAGCCCTCCCCCGGAGTACCGGAGGAGGGAGAAAAAAACGACGCCTCGCGCCCCAATAGCCGCGACCGGCGACAGGATTTGCCTGCGCCGGTATAACTGAAAGCATGAACAGCCGCCGGATCGCGGCCATCGCGATGCTTCTGCTTTTTGCGGGCTCCGCCTGCGCGGATCAGCGCCAGCTCGTCGCCCGTCGTAAGCAGGAGGAATTGGACGCGTTCAACAAAAAGCCGCTGCTGGACAAAACCCGCGTCGAGGATGTTTTCACCATCCGCCGCGAGGACGGCGATCTGGTCCTTCACGTTCATCTCCCTCCCTCGCAATACGAAAGCGAGCATCGCGGCGAATTCGCCGGCTTCCTCTTTCCCGCCCTGGTCGAATGCCGCGGCTCGCGCGATACGCTGATTTTCGCCGTGACCCTCAGCGACTGGTCCGACCCCTCAACGCTGTCGCGCGTGGAGTTGGCCTCGACACCCGGCGCCTTTGAGATCGACAAGCACGTCGAGACCGCCGACACTGAAGTGGCCATCACCTTCCGCCAATCCACACTCTCCGCGAGCCTGATCGTCTATCAGTCGGGCGGCGGCGCGCGCGGCCCGATCCTGCAGATCACCGCCGACAGCTTCAACGCCCTGCGCCGCCATCATCTGGCCGCCATCGAAACTTACCTGCGTCCGATGCTCCGCGATCTGCATCAGGAAGGCGCGCTGGCCCCGGAAACCCCCGAGGCATGGCAAATTCTTGCCGACGATCTGCCGATCGATCCGAAGTACAAGCAGGACATCGAAAAACGCCTGCCCGCGCTGGACGACGATAAATTCAAGGTCCGCCTGCAGGCGGCGGACGATCTCTACAAACTGGGAAAGGACGCCGCCCTTTACATCATGCACATGGATCGCGGCAATCTTTCCTTCGAGCAGCGCATGTGGCTGGACGAGGTGATCGCCCACTACCGAACGATGCCGCAAGCGCAAGTCCGCCGGCTGCATGATGATCCGCATTTCCTGGCCGACTGCCTCGATTGCGACGATCTGCAAATCCGCCAGTTGGCGCTCGCTCGCCTAAGAAGATTGACCGGCAAGCCGCTGGCCGCCTTCGACCCGAAAGTCAAACCCGACAAGCGCGCGGCGGCGGTAAACGACGCGCGCGAGGAGCTGTTCAGACCTAGTCCATGATGATATTCCTGATTGCTTCAAGTTTATTGCGGGTCGGCTGGCCCCTGATCGTCATTCGTATTTTGGCGATCGCGGTAAGCCTCTTCCTCTGGTTTTGGACGCAGAAGCTGCTCGCGCGCCGTGGTGGCACGACGACGCTCACGCCCGAAGCGGGCGCGCACATTACCGATGGCATTCACGATTTGACCAACGGCAGCAATCTCCGCCTGCAAAAGAGCCGCTGGCGCGCGCCGGCGCTGCTGATTTCCAGCTCGCTGGTGATCGATCTGCTGGGCCTGTATCTGGTCGGCTCCTCGATCTTCGGCAAAAGCTTTCAGCCGTTTCTCGGATTGCTGATGGTCTTCGCACTGCGGCAGCTTTGCCAGGGACTATGCCCGCTGCCGACTCCGCAAGGAATGATCTGGAAGGACCCCGGCTTCCCCACGCTTCTGGTTACCTACGGCACGTCCAACGATCTGTTCTTCTCCGGCCACACCGCGATCGCCGTCTACGGCGCGGCAACACTCGCCGGCACATTTGGAACGTCGGGCATGATCCTGGGCCTCGCGATCGCCATCTTCGAGATCACCGCAGTCTTGCGCTTACGCGCTCATTACACGATGGACGTCTTCACCGGCGCGATCACGGCATTGTATGTCCATCGCCTGGCGATCGATTGGGCGCCGATGGTGGATCGGTGGTTGGGGCAGGTAGCGCGATTGATCGGGCATTGAGGACTGGAACACGCTCAGGGCTTCTGCTTAGAACCCTCTCCCCTGTACTCAGGGGAGAGGGCAGGGTGAGGGGACAG
>DATBDZ010000082.1:0-10203 GCA_036276235.1 Humisphaera sp.
TGTGCCGCTCAACGACGCCACCAGCCAATGGATGGCTGCCACGCGATCCACGGTCCACAAGGTCGGCCGTCTTGGCCGGTATCAGCACGATCACACGATCCGAGTCGGCATCTGTGCGACGGCCGCCGAGATTGGGATCGTCAAGCAGGAACTGGGCGATCGTTTTGGCGATCGCATCGTGTTTCAGAATCTTCTGGTGCCGGCGTATGCCGTCGAAGTGCTGGAGATCTTCGACCCGGCGGTGAACAAGTGGGAAGGAATCCTGCATGTCGCCCGCCGACATGGCGTCGAGCCGGAGCAGATCGTCGCGATCGGAGATGATGTTAACGATATCCCGATGATCCGCAACGCCGGCCTGGGCGTGGCAATGGGCAACGCCAGACCGGAAGTGCAGGCGGTCGCCAAACGGATCATCGGCGCCAACCACGACGAAGGATTGGCGGCGTTTTTGGATGAACTGGTGGCAAGCCATGCTGTTGAACCGGCAATTTCGAATGAAAAATTGAAAGTGAAAAATGAAAAATGTTGAGAAGGCGGATCGACCCGCATTCCAATTTTTCACTTTTCATTTTTAGTTTTTCATTCGCTTCGAGCGCGGAGGAAGAGTCGAAATGTGAGTCGGACAAGTTCGTGCCCGGCTCACAAGCCCCGCCCAAGGATCACGGGCGAGGCGGTGGCTCAGGGATGGTTGCGAAAGGAATCGCTTGGCTCCAACGCCCGGCACGCAAGACGCGTGTCGGGCGTTTTTTGTTGGCTCTCAAAGAATAGATCACCACGGAGGCACGGAGACACGGAGGGGTCGTTGAATTCCGAAATCCGAATCCCGAAATCCGAATCAATTCCGAAGCGCCAATGAAGAAATCCGAAAGCAGAAACCACTAAGGACACCAAGAGGAGCACGAAGGGCCACGAAGATGAAAGAGCAGTAAATTGCTCCTTCGTAGCTCTTCGTGCATTTAGTGGTTTTCTTCGCTTCGGAATTTGGTCATTCGAAATTGACTCGGATTTCGGGGATTCGGATTCCGGAGTTTAGAGCGCGCCTCCGTGTCTCCGTGCCTCCGTGGTGATCTTTCTGCGATTCATGTGGCGCTCAATTCCGCGGCCCCATTGCCCTGTCCCGCGCCGCCGGGTATCCATTGCCCACTTGGTTAACAGGAGTTTCTCATGGCGAATGTCACCGGCTCGGCGGCTTGGCGGGCGCTGGCGGAGCATCAGAAGGCTGTTTCGAATCTGCAAATGCGCGATCTCTTTAAACAGGATCCGGCGCGGTTCGAGAAATTCTCTCTGCGGTTTGAAGATATCCTGCTCGACTTTTCCAAAAACCGGATCACCGAACAGACCCTTCGCCTGCTGCTGGATCTAGCGCGGCAATCAGATGTCGCCGGATGGGCGGCGAAGATGTTCGCCGGCGAAAAGATCAACACGACCGAAGATCGTGCTGTCCTCCATGTCGCGCTGCGCAATCGGTCGAATCGGCCGATCCTGGTCGATGGCAAAGATGTGATGCCGGAAGTGGATCGCGTGCTCGCGCACATGCGCGAGTTTTCCGACGCGATCCGCTCTGGGAAATGGACCGGCTACACCGGCAAGCGCATCACCGATGTCGTCAACATCGGCATCGGCGGATCTGATCTGGGGCCGGTTATGGTCACCGAAGCGCTCAAGCCGTACTCCAAGCGCGATCTGCACATGCATTTTGTTTCCAACGTCGATGGCACTCACATCGCCGAGACCACCCGCGCGCTGGATCCGGCGACGACGCTGTTCATCGTCGCCTCGAAAACTTTCACGACGCAGGAAACCATCACCAACGCCAACAGCGCCAAGAAATGGTTTCTCGACACCGCGCACGATGAGAAGGCGATCGCCAAGCATTTCGTCGCGCTCTCGACCAACACGGCCGAGGTGAAAAAGTTCGGCATCGATCCGGCGAACATGTTTGAGTTCTGGGATTGGGTCGGCGGACGCTATTCACTTTGGTCGGCGATCGGGCTTTCGATTGCCGTCTCGATCGGGATGGATAATTTCGAGGAATTGCTCACCGGCGGCCACTTGATGGACGAGCATTTTCGCTCGACGTCGCTCGAGAAGAATCTGCCGATCATCCTGGGATTGATTGGCATCTGGTACAACGATTTCTTCGGCGCACAGACGCAGGCGATTCTTCCCTACGATCAATACATGCATCGTTTCCCGGCCTACTTTCAGCAGGGAGACATGGAGTCCAACGGCAAATCGGTGCAGCGCGATGGGACGCCTTGCGAGGCGCAAACCGGGCCGATCATCTGGGGTGAGCCGGGCACCAATGGCCAGCATGCGTTCTATCAGTTGATCCATCAGGGCACGAAGATGGTCCCGTGCGATTTCCTCGCGCCAATCGTATCGCACAATCCGCTCGGCGAGCATCATCCGATCCTGCTCTCGAATTTCTTCGCGCAATCCGAAGCCCTCATGAAAGGCAAAACCCCCGACGAAGTGCGCGCGGAGCTGAAAGATTCGAAACTTCCGCCGGCTGAGCTGGACAAACTGGTGGCGCAAAAGACTTTCGCCGGCAACAAGCCGACCAATTCGATCATGTTCAAAGAGCTGACGCCGCGCACGCTGGGGATGCTCATCGCGCTCTACGAGCACAAGATTTTCACGCAGGGAATCATCTGGAACATCAACAGCTTCGATCAGTGGGGCGTGGAGCTTGGAAAGCAGTTGGCGAAAGTGATCCTGCCGGAGCTGAAGGGCAGCGAGAAAGTGACGACGCACGATTCTTCGACGAATGGGTTGATTGATTATTATAAGCAGGAGCGCGGTGGGTGAGAGGACTCGCTGACGATGCCTCCGTGTGGGAACCCTCTCCCCTGTACTCAGGGGAGAGGGTAGGGTGAAGGGACAGCGATGCGCCAGTACGCGTACTTCGCCAACCGGCGCATCGATCCCCTCACCCCAACCCTCTCCCCTGAGTACAGGGGAGAGGGAGAATACGCCTCGATATCGGGCCGTTCGCAAATCCACGCCTTCGACCCTCACCCCGGCCCTCTCCCTGGAAGGGAGAGGGAGTAAGAACATGTTCACCGTCCCTCCGGAAATGCATGGCCAGACGCTCGCCGCCGTGGTGCGGCTGATGGCGCCGCCGCGGAGTTGGTCTGAAGCCCGCCGGCTCATCCAAACGCGGCGAGTGCGAGTCAATGGCACTCTCACGCTCGACTCGGCTCGGCGATTGAATGCGGGGGAATTGGTTGAGGTTCGCGTTGAATCCGCGCTGCCGGTGCCAAAGACGCGCGATGTTGTCGTTCGCTATTCGGACAGCGATCTGATCGTGGTCGAAAAGCCGCCGGTTGTTCAATCGGAGCGACGGCCTGAGGAACGCAACTGGAACGCGCAGCGCAAGGCGGCTCAGCCGACGCTTGATGAATTAGTCGCTAGGCTTGTTCCGCGATCTGTAGAAGTTCGCTCCGTTCATCGGCTCGATCGGGATACGAGCGGGTTGATGCTCTTCGCGCTTTCAGCGATCGCGTCGGAGCGGCTCGCGCGGATGTTCGCGAAGCACGAAGTTCGCCGCGTCTACACGGCGGTCGTTCATGGCCACCTCGAAACGGCGCGCACCATTGAAACGTTGATCGTCCGCGAGCGCGGCGATGGGGTTCGAGGGTCGGTCGTCACGGGCGCGAAGCCGGCGAGCGGCAAAAGGGCTGTTACGGACGTTCGGCCGATTGAGTATCTGCCCTCAGGTTACACCATCGTCGATTGCCGGCTGGAAACCGGCCGCACGCATCAGATCCGCATTCATCTTTCGGAGATCGGACATCGCCTGTGCGGCGAAAAGATGTACACGCACGCCATCGGGCAACCGCCGCAGAAAGATGATAGCGGCGCGCCGCGAATCGCCTTGCACTCATCGTCACTGAGCCTGATTCATCCAATTACGCAAAAGCAATTGGAGTTTGAGAGTCCGCTGCCGCGCGATTTGTCGAATTGGCTGCAGAAGTTGCGGAAATGAGAATCACGTCTTAGACAATTCATACGCCTTGGTGTTTCCCGAACCGAGATCGGTGAATTAAACTCCCCGACCATGGCTGCCCACCGCATTGCGTTGCTCTTCGGTCTTTTCGCGTTGTTCGCGCCCAGTATTGACCGCGCCGAGAATTGGCCGGCGTTTCGGGGGCCTACGGGGTTGGGCTATTCGCAGGAGAAGGATCTGCCGGTCACTTGGGGCGGGGCGGAGAATAAAAATGTTCTCTGGAAATCGCCGCTGAAGGGGCAGGGGCATGCGAGCCCGATCGTCTGGGGCGATCGCGTCATCGTCTGCACGGTGCGCTGGCCCGGCGATGGAAGCCCGCAGACCAGTCTCATTCCCGATCATCACGTCACCTGCTATCGCGTCGCCGACGGAAGCGTTTCGTGGGACACGATCGTTCCGCCCGGCCCCTGGGTTCGCGATGATTTCCGCAGCGGGCCGGGCGGCGGATATGCCGGGCCTACGCCGGCAACCGATGGGAAATTAATCTATGCCGTCTTTGGATCATCCGTGCTGGCGGCACTCGACTTCGATGGGAAGATCGTCTGGCGGAAGGAAATTACCCCGCATACCTTCGATGTGACGATCGGCGGCAGCCCGGTTCTCTATCGTGATACCGTGCTCTTTCTGTGTGCGATGGCCAAGCCCGCCGACTCGAAGGTGATCGCGTTTAGCAAGAAGGATGGCAGCGTTGCGTGGGAGCACCCGCTGCCGACCACGAGCTTCGGGCATAGCACGCCGACACTGATCGATGTGAACGGCTCGCCGCAGTTGCTCGTGCTGGCGTCGGGCATGAAAGTGAGCGGCGACGCGCTGCAGAGCCTCGACCCGAATGACGGGCATCGCCTCTGGTGGTGCCGCGGCGAAGGGGATTCGGCGTCGCCCGCGTTTGGCGGCGGGATGGTTTACTTCGACAGCGGCCGCAATGGGCCGGGCGTCGCGGTCGATCCCACTGGCTCGGGCGATGTTTCCGCGACGCACATCAAGTGGACGATTCCGCAAATTCCGGAGAGCATCGGCTCGCCGATCATTGTCGGCGATTATGTTTACCGGCTGGAATCGCCGGGCATTCTTAAATGCTGGGAGCTGAAAACCGGCAAGCAGGTTTATTCCAATCGGCTTGAGGGGATTTCATCGACATGGGCCAGCCCGATTGCGGATGCCAATGGCCGGCTCTATTTTGCCAACGCCGGCAAGTCGTATGTGATTCAAAGCGGGCCGGAATTTCGCATCCTGTCGGCAAACGAGCTGAACGACGCAAACCACCCCTCGGCGGCGGCGGCGAACGGAAAGCTTTTCCTCGTGGGCAAAGAAAGCGTATACTGCGTCGGCCAAAGGTAGGGGCGAACGTTGTGTTCGCCCACGTTCCTCGCGCGGACCACAGAGGGTGAACACGAGGTTCACCCCTACGAGGCAAACGGTAGGGGCGAACCTTGTGTTCGCCCGAGTTGGTCGCGCGGACGACGGAGGGTGAACACGAGGTTCACCCCTACAAGCTGGCCCCGTAGGGGCGAACCTTGTGTTCGCCCTGCGTTGTTCGCGCGACTGACACGGGTGAACACAAGGTTCACCCCTACGAATGCGGTCAACACGGCGGAATTCAGGAAGAATCCCAGGGCGGCTCGCGACTAATTTGTGAAGTGGGCGGATGGTCTGATTGTCTGGCTCGTTTTTGCTTGGAACACCCGAGTTTTATTGAGAGGTTGTATTGCATGCGCTTTTCACGCAAAGGACGCAAGCTGCGTGAGGTTTGTCGATCTGCCGACGCCGTGCTGGAGAGGCTCGAATGCCGCCAGTTACTGAGCGCGGCATTCAATATCACGAGCCTGACGGCGATGCGGAACAACGCCGCCTTCTCGCAGGTCAACGGCTCGGGCGTCGGCATTGCCGTGCTCGATACCGGCGTCTTCGCGCAAAATCCGGATTTGAGCTCGAACGTCGTGGCATTTTATAACGCCGTTTCCGATCCGATTACGACGACCAACCTTTCGCCGACTAACGCGATCGATCATGAAGGCCACGGCTCGCACGTGTCGGGCATCGCGGCATCTTCAAATCCGAGCATCGGTGTCGCCTATAAAGCAAAACTGGTTGATATTCGGGTATTTGCGGATGTAGGCGAATCGCAGCTCGGCGGCGATCCGGTGCTGCGCGGGTTGGAATGGGTCGCAGCCAACTATCAGACCTACAACATCAAAGTCGTGAACATGTCGCTCGGCGAATCGGGCGTCAACGACAACACGGTGACGACCGCCGACGCGCAGGACGCGGAGGCGGTTGAGATCAAGGATTTGCAGCGGCTTGGAGTTACTGTCGTCAGCGCATCGGGGAACAGCTACGCAAATGATCCGACGCCGGGCGCATCATTCCCCGCGGTTGTTTCGACAATCAGCGTTGCCAATACCTGGGCGAGCACGGGGCAGGCGGCGGACTTCAACGTCCCCTATGGTGGAAGCGGGGACGAGTTTTACGCAATCGATAAATCAGCCACGCCGGACACGCTCGCTTCGACCAGCCAGCGCAGCACGCTCAATAATCAGCTCGCTGCGCCGGGCGAGGATATCTTCAGCACATGGAATGGCACGCCCGACTCGAGCAACGGCAGCGATCTGCTGCACAACACGATCAGCGGCACGAGCATGGCCGCGCCGTTTGTGTCCGGGGTTGTCGCGCTGATGCAGCAGGCGGCCAAATTCTTCGGCGGGCATTACATCTCCGATCCATCGCAAGTTCTGCAAATTCTGCAGCAGACCGCCGACACCGTCGTTGATGCGAACAATCCGAATAATTCGCGATTCGATAGCCTCGGCGGCACCACCAGCAACCTGCCGGAAACAGGGCTGGGCTTCAAACGCGTCAATGTGCTTAAGGCGATTCAGGAAGTGGAGCAAATCGTCACCGGCAGCACGACGCTCACCGGCCCGACGCCCGGCCCCGATACCGACAACACGACGACCACGGCAACGCCCGTCAACTCCATCGACGGCACGGTGCTGTACACGTTCGATGGGACGATCGGCTCGGATGGTCTGGTGTTGGACGGCGCTAACGATGTCGATCTGTTCAAGCTCGATCTGGTGTCGCCGGGCAGCTTCGTGGTTGCATTGAGCCAGCCGGTTGGCGGGACTGCGTTTGCCGGCGCACTGCGGCTGTTCGACAGTGCCGGCAACGTCGTCGCGCAGGCAACCGGTACATCCAGCAGCTACCCTGTCCTCAGCACGCCGATCGGCACGCCGCTGGCGATCGGCACTTATTATCTGGGCATCAGCAGCGTCGGGAATCAGAGCTATCACATTAACGGAACCGGCGCCGCCGGCGGCACTTCGCAAGGCGATTACAGCGTTCAGATCGAACTCCAAAACCCCGATCCCAACGGAACGGCGCAAGGCGCTGCCGGCATCGATGTCACTCAGCCCAACGAAATTCTCACCGATCCGAACACCAACGCGCAGTACACGGATGTGGTTCAGACCGGCCAGCTCGGCTCCGATCCGCCGCCGGCCGGGAGCACCACGCGCGTGACCGTGACCAGCGACGTGGACATGTTCAAGCTCACCGCGCCGGATACCGGGCTGCTCGATGTCACTACCGATACGAGTTCCTATTTCTTCGGCGCGGACACTTTCATCAAGGTCTTCGATGCAAATCTGAATCTGCTGGGCTCAAACGACGACGCGAATTTTCAGACGACCGACAGCGCGTTGAGCGTTCACGTGACGGCAGGGCAGACGTATTACGTTGCCGTTACCGTGCCGGTGAATTCGGGGTTCGATCCGAAGAACCCGTACGCCAGCCGCGTTCCAAATGCGACATTGCTGAATCAGCCTTACGATCTGCATTTGCGGTTTGATAATGGTGACACCAATGGGACCGCCGTCAGCGCTGTTCCTGCGGGGGTCGGGACGATCTCCGGCTCGATCGGCGCCGACAATGGCGTCCCGCTGCTGGGGGCCAACAACGGCTCGAAGGACGTTGACTTCCTCAGCTTCACCGCCACCTCGACCGGCCTTTTGGATGTGAGCGCGCTGAGCAACTCGAGCGGCTTCACGCCGGTCGTCAGCTTGTGGGAGTTCACCGCGGGGCAGACGGATATTGTTAAAGTCGCCGACACCTCAGCGCTGCCTAATCAACATTTGATCGCGCAAGTGACGGCCAACGAGCCGTTCTTTGTCGCTGTCACGGGCCTGGGCAACAGCAACTTCAACTGGTTTGCGATCGCCAGCGGAAGCGGCGGGCAAACGGGCAACTACACGCTCGCCACGACGCTGCGTCCGCAATCCGATCTGGCTGCCCTCAGCGATAACTCCATTCAAAACGGCACACCAGAAGCCATCAGCGTCGGCCAGACGCTCAAGGGAAATCTGGGAATGGATGGAAACGTTGTCATCGGCTCCACCGACGTGGACATGTACAGCTTCGTCGCGCCGACAACGCAAGTCGTGGACATTCGCACCAGCACCGGCCAGGAGGGCGACGCCGACACCGTCCTCCGCGTCTTTGACGGCGGCGGGAATCAGCTTGCCGTCAACGACAATCGCGATTCATCCACTACCGCCAGCGATGTGAAGATTCTGGTGCTGGCAGGGCAGACGTATTTCTTCGGAATCAGCGGCGCTGGCGCCAACGCCACCAGCTACAACCCGCTTACCGGCAACGGCGCGGGCAGCGGAAGCACGGGAAACTATTCGCTTTCGGTCAATCCCGTCGCCGCCGGGTTGAGCGTGAGCGATGCTGCAACCGTCGTCGCGTTCCCCGGCAACGTCGCGATCTTCACCGTCTCGCTGGATGCGCCGCTCACCAGCAGCGTGACCGTCGATTACGCCACCGCGGATGATACCGCCGTCGCCGGCACCGATTACACGGCAACCTCCGGCACGCTCACCTTCGCGCCGGGCGTGACAACGCAAACCGTCACCGTGCCGGTGCTCGTCGATTCGGCGAAGCAGGGAAACCAGCTTTTCTCGTTCACGCTATCCAATGCCCAGGGCGCGCCGATCGATTCCGCCAACGCCAACGGCACGATCGACGAAGAACCGGTGACGACGATCAACTTCAGCGCCGGCAAATCGGCAAGTTATGTCGACGCCGCCGGGAAGAAAGTGACCGTGTCGCTGAACGGCCCGGGCAGTGGAACGCTGGCGTTTGTCGGCTCGTCCAAGACGCCGCAGAATTTGAATATCGACGGAAGCACGGGCGGATCGGCCCTGAGCATCAAAGGATCGAATGTAATCATCGACGGAGTCGTCATCACCGGATCGCTCGGATCATTCAACGCCAAGACGACGCAACTCAACGGCAGCATGACGGTCAGCGGAGCACTGGGCAAGCTGAGCCTCGGCAACGTCACCGCGGCACAGAGCGGACAGGCGATTTCAATCGGAACGGCCGATCTGCCCACGAGCCTCATTGTTGGCTCGGTCACCGATGAAGGCCTTTCCACGCCTGGCCTCATTGCTTCGCTGTCGGCGAAATCCTGGGCGAACAGCGGAAGCACGACCGCGAGCATTTCGGCCGGCTCCATCGCCAACATCAAGGTCACCGGCAATCTCGCGATTAATTTGACGACAGGGGCCGTCGGCAACGTAAGGATCGGCGGCTCGATCACCGGCGGAAATTGGAATGTCGCGTCGATCCAGGGAATGAAGGTGACGGGCGACATCTTCAACACCAAGATTCAGGTGACCGCGACGGCCGGATTGGTGATCGGCACCCTGACTGTCGGAAAACTGGTGAGCGGCTCGGATATCTTCGCCGACGGAAGCATCGGCAAGGTGACATTTGGCGCGATGCTCGGCAGCGATCTGTTCGCGGGCGTCGCCGACCTGGTCACGGCGCTTCCTGACGCCGCCAGCGATTTTGCCAGCGCCCAGTCGATCGCCAGCTTCACCATCAAGGGCACGTCCGCCATCTCTTTCAACAACGCAAACGTGGCGGCGAGCTCGATCGGCAAGGCAAGCATCTCCCGCGCCGGCGGCGCCAACGGCGGCACGCCGTTCGGCTTCGCCGCCAGCACGCTCGGCGCATTCAGCAACAAGGGCACAGTGACCTGGAAGAACGGCGAATCTCCAAGTTTGCTCGTGCCCGAAGGGGATTTGGTGGTGCGGTTGCTGACCTGAACTGATATGTGGCCGTGCCAAATTCCGGGTATAATGATGGCAATGAGTCTAAAGGCGTCAGCACTTGAACGTCTTGTC
>DATBDZ010000083.1:0-21917 GCA_036276235.1 Humisphaera sp.
GCCAGCGGGCTGTTGAGCATCTGCGCACGCTGGCGATCTTTCATTACGTGTTGGCGGGGATGACGTTTCTCGTTGCGAGCCTGTTCATCGTCTATCTCGTCACCGGCGCGCTGACGATGGCGCAACTGACCGCCGATCAGCGGTCGCATCTGCCGCAAGGCTTCGGCGCGCATTTGCAATGGGTTGGCATCGCCGGCATCGCGGCGGGTTGGTCGCTGGCGGCGCTCAATGCGATCTCGGCGTGGATGATGCAGTTGCGCAAGGCGCGAGGGCTGTCCTTATTCGTGGCAGCGCTGAACCTGGCGTGGGCGCCTGCGGGCACCTGTCTCGGACTGGTGACGATGTGGGTGCTGTCGCGGGAATCGGTGCGCAGCCTTTACGGCAAATGAGCCGTGCGATGGGGTCCTCAAGGGCGGGATGACGATGTTCGTACGTCCAGCGCGGAATTGAGACCTCGGGGGCCGCGGCGATTTATTCCGCGGCAGCCTCGCCCGTATCGCTGGTGGGCGATGATTCGCCGCCTGCTTTGGCGGCGATGGCTTTGTCGTATTGCTCCTGCATCTGGCGGGCGTTTTCCAGATTGCCGGCGGCTTCGGGGAAATCGGGGCGGAGCACCAGCGCGCGGCGGAGAAGATCGGTGGCCTCGGCGATCTGGCCGTGCTCCAGCAGGGTGTTGGCGAGGTTGTTGAGGGCGTCGGGAAAGTCCGGCTGGTGTGCCAGCGCGTTGCGGTAGGAGAGGATCGCGTCTTCCGCTTTGCCTTCCGATTTGAGCAGCAGGCCGAGATTGAAGTGGGCTTCGGCCAAATCGGGCTGGAGCTCGATCGCTTTGCGGAACTCCTCAATTGCCGGATCGACCTGGCCCATTGTCGCCAGGGCCAAGGCAAGGTTGGCGTGATAAGCGGCGGCGCGCGGGTTGCCGGCGATGGCGCGGCGGAACAGCTCAATCGCGGGGGCAGCGTGGCCCGCACGATGCGCCAGAAGCCCGAGCATATGCAGCGCATCGGGATGATCCGGCCGATAGATCAGGATCTGGCGAAACATCGACTCGGCGTCGGCGGGCCGGCCGGCGCGCATGTTCTGCAGGCCAATCTCGTAAGCTTGTTCAATCGTCAGGGTTGGCATTGAGTTTCTCCGCGGAGGGGTGAAGGCGACAGATTTTGGGTAGCAATGTTTTGTAAGTCGGTGGCGATCTGCTTCATCGGAACGGACCAGTCTCCGATTGATTGCTGGCGGTAAAGCCGCACGGTCGGATACCAGGGGGAATCTGAGCGATCCTCAAGCCAGCGCCAGTCGGCGAAGCGCTTGAGGATAACCCACACGGGTTTGCCCAGCGCGGCGGCGACGTGGGCCATGACGGCGTCAATGGTGATGACCAGATCAAGATTGGCGACCATCGCCGCCGTGTCGGCAAGATCGGCAAACTCCGCGGTGTAGTCCAGTGCCGCGAGGCCCGGCGGAAGCTGCTGGCGCGGCGATGCATTCTGCATTTGCAGAGAGTAATACCTCACATTTTGCACTTGGGCCAAAGGCGCAAGATCTTGCGGCGACAGCGAACGGTTTCGAGGGACCGGGGCCGATAACCAGGCGAGGCCGACCTTCAAGAGTGGGTGCGCGGCGGTTGGCCGCGCGCTTGCCGGGTTCCCTCCTCCGGTACTCCGGGGGAGGGTTAGGGTGGGGGCGGTTTGTGCTGGAGGCGCTCGATCGACATAGCCCCCACCCCAGCCCTCCCCCGGAGTACCGGAGGAGGGAGTATGGGGTTCAAGCTTTCGACGCCAGTGTTCGATCTTTTGCGGATCCACCGAAATGTAAGGCACATCCGCCGGGAGGTTGTTCAGCGTGATTCCCAGGCGACAGGGAAGGCTCATCATCGGGCAGTGCAGATCAAAGTGCGGAATTGCGTCGCCGTGGATGATGATCTGATGGACGCCGCTGACAGTGGCAATCAGCGGAGCCACTTCGCGGCGGGCTTCGACGATCACCCGCGCGCCGCGTGCCGCCAGCATCGGAATAAATCGCGCAAACTGAATCGCGTCGCCGAAACCCTGCTCGGCGTGGACGAAGAGAGTGCGGCCGGCCAGATCGCCGCCGTCCCATTCCGGCTGGGCGAAGTTGTGACCAATGAATCGCACCTTCAGGCGGCGTCTGGCTTCGTACAGAGGCCAGCCGCGCGCGTAATCGCCGCGTGAGAGCATGGCGATCGCGAGCCCCCAGCGCGCCTCGGCGTGATTTGGGTTGATGGCCATGGCGCGCTCGAAAAGCGCGATTGCCTCGTCGGCTCTTCCGACTTCCGCAAGAGCCGCACCGAGATTGCTCAAAGCGGCTGGATCATCCGGGCGCATTGAACGCGCGCGCCCCAATAGCGCGATCGCTTCGTCGAAGCGCTGAAGCCAGCGCAGCGGCTGCGCGAGATTGCTGATCGCCTGAAAGTGGTCCGGTTGAAGCGCAAGCGCGCGCCGGAAGGTGGCGACCGCCTCGTCCAGGCGATCCATCTCAACCAGGGCATTTCCCAGATCACTCAGAGCGTCGGCGGAAGGTTGAAGCGATGCAGCCTTCTCGAATGCTTGGACGGCCTGCGGCCAGCGCTGCAATTGCGCGAATGTGCGCCCCAGCTCATGAGCGGCATCGGGGAAAGCGGCGCGGTCGGCGGCCGCGTTCAATGCCGCGATCGATTCCTCCGTGCGGCCAAGCTGCTTGAGCAGCACGCCGAGGTTATATTGCGCATCGACCAGATCCGGCTGAAGCGCGACCGCCGTTTTTAATGCTTCGATGGACTGATCGATCTTTCCGTCGGCGGCGAGGGCGTTGCCGAGGTTGCAGTGATAGGCCGCCACCTTCGGCGCCGCAGCGACCGCGCGGCGAAAAAGCTCTGCCGCGACGCGATGATTCCCCTCCTGGCCGGCCATAATTCCAAGGCGATCCAGAGCCGGCGAATGATTCGGCTGATGCGTGATGATCTGGCGAAGGATTGCAGCGGCCTCCCCGCGCTGGCCCGCCTGGTCCAGCTGGAGCGCCATCTGGAAGGCCTGGTCGAGGGTGAGCGTGGGCATAAGGGGTGCCAGTTGCGGGCAGCGATGAGTAACGTGGTGTCAGGGACGTGATCGACGAGATCACCACGACGGTGTCATGCTGAGGTACTCCGAAGCATCTAGCCGATTTGCCCAAGCCAGCCAGATGCTTCGGAGTACCTCAGCATGACGGTGCTGCGAGTCAACATAATCCCTCGAAACGATTAGAACGGCAGCGACTGATCCATCCAGTCGTCGTTTTTGAGGACCTGCTTGCGATTGAATCTTGCGAGGCGCTCCGCGTGGTTCTGCGCCATGAGAATGAGCCGGTTGGCGCCGAGCGTGCGCCAGGCCTTTCTTGCGCGCGCGGCATGACGCAGGAACAAATCGTCTTCGGCACAGCAGAAAAGCTGCGCGGAGCCGGGATCGCCCTGACGGGCGGCGCGGCCGAAAAGCTGGCGATCGACGCGGCCGGAGCTGTGCGGCTCTGTCGCGATCACGTGCAAGCCGCCGATCTGCGCCACGCCCTTGGCCAGCTTGATGTCGGTGCCGCGGCCGGCCATGTTGGTGGCGACGGTGATCTGGCCATGCTGGCCCGCCTGCGCGACGATCTGGGCTTCGGTTTTGTTCTGCGATGCGTTCAGCACGCTGTGCGGGAGATCGCGCGTGGTGAGCCGACGGCTGACTTCCTCGGACGCCAGCACGCTGCGTGTACCGATCAAAACGGGCACGCCCTTCTTATGCAGCTCGGCGACGCGCTCGGCAACCGCCTCCCACTTTTCATCCGGCGTCTGAAACATCCGCGTCGGCAACTGCACGCGAATGCATGGGCGATTGGTCGGGATGCGGACGATCGGCCGCTGATAGATCTGCCAGAACTCGGGAGCGGCTTCCCAGGCGGTGCCGGTCATGCCGCACATGATCGGGTACTGGCGGAAGAAGCGCTGGAAGCTCTGGCGCGCCATGTTTTCCTTGTCGGCGGTAACCGGAGTTTTCTCCTTGATCTCGATCGCCTGGTGCAGGCCGTTGCGCCATGAGCGGTCGGCCATCACGCGGCCGGTGAACTCGTCGATGATCTGCACCTTGCTCTTGCTGTGCTGGCTGGGATTGTCGCCGACCAGATAATGCTCGTCGCGCGTGTAGCAATGGATGGCGGTGAGCGCCTGGGCGACGAGCTCCTCTCGGCGTCGGCGGCCGCGCCAGAAGTTGCTCCCGACGCACATCGCCTCAAGCGTATCCTGCCCGCCGGGCAGCAGCTCGCATTGGCGGATGGTCTGGTCGATCTTGAAATCGCGGCCGAGCGTCATCTTCTGTGCCAGCTCGTAAGCGGCTTGGAAGTAGACGGCGTTGGGGTCTTCATCGCCGGGCGAGCCGGAGATGATCAGCGGGGTGACGGCTTCGTCGATGAGCAAGCTGTCGGCTTCGTCAACAATGGCGCGGAAGAGACCGGGAACCAGAAGCCCATCCGCCCCGCCGCGCCCGATCATGCGGCCGACGGAAGTTTGTGCGGCATTGCGAAGTGTCCCGAGCTTGATCTGATCGCGCAAAAAGTCGGCGACCAATTCCTTGCTGGTGGTGTAGACGACATTGCGCCGGTAATGCTCGAAGCGATCGGGCGTGGTCGATTCGTGGACGGTGAAGCCGACCTTCAGCCCGAGCATGTGATAGACCGGACTCATTTCCTCGGCGTCGCGTTCGACGAGGTAATCGTTGACGGTGATGACATGAACCGGCCGGCCCGACCAGGCCCACAGGCTGGCGGCGAGCGACGCGGTGAGCGTCTTGCCTTCACCGGTCGCCATCTCGGCGACGGCGCCTTCGCACATGGCCATCGCGCCCATGATCTGCACGGGAAACGGCCGCAGCCCCAGAGCACGAAGGGCGGCTTCGCGGATCAGGGCAAAGGCGCGATCGTGCAACGGTCCAATCAGACGATTCACGCGCGCCAGATCGCGCACTTCATTCACCGCTTCGCGAAATTGCGAGGCGCCAAGATTGTGGATTTCCGGCTCGAGCAACTCGACGCGCTCGGCGGCTTTGCGCAATCGCGGCAGGACGCGCCGGCGATTCTTGAAATAGCCGATGACCCCGTTGGCTACGATGTCCAGATTCTTCAGCTCCGGCAGCTTGACCCGCCGAGCGTCGAAGATCGACCATAGCTCGTGATGTGATGCGATGTCGGACATAAATAGTTGTCAGTTGCCAGTTGTCAGTTGTCAGTTGCAGAAGGAGAAAAATATCTCCGCTGCCACCAGCGCCCGACAACCAGCGACCGTTTATATCAGAGGACTCGACGGTCTGGATTGCAGCACTTGCAGGACTCGGCGATACCAGCGGTAGGCGACCGGTTCCCAGCCGAGCTTGAAGTGGACGTAGGCGGTCTGGCCGGTGACGAATTTCTCGCCGGGGTTGCTGACCGGCACGTCAACCTCGAACTCCGGCGTCCTGAGCTTGGTCGGATCCTTCGGATCAGCCGCGGCTTCCCCGCCGCTCGGTTGCGTGACCTGCGAGCCAGGCGACCTGGTGGAGCCGGCGACAAGCAAATGGGGAACGCCGCCCGTCAGCGTTTCATTCATGTCCGAGGCCAGGCGGATCTCGATCTTCATTCGGTCCTTCGCAGTCGCGGGCTGGGTCGCCGGGTTGGACGTTGAGGCCGCCAATACGCGGGTGATCAATTCTGAATTGGCCTGTTCGAGCAAGACCTTGACATTGAGCACCGAAGCATCCTGAACGATGCCGATTTTCGTATCGTGCTTGAGTTGGACACCCCTCAGGTTGATCAGGTCGGGAGCGATCAGCGTACCGTTGGCGGGAGCACGAATCGTCAACAGGTTTTTCTGCAGATTGTACTGCTCGAGCGTCTGTTGGACGGAGTCGCGCATCGCCTCATCGCCGGCCAACTGGTCCGTAGCCCCGGCGCGGTCGATCACGAGCTTGTCCCTGTAGTAGACGAGGTCGGCTTCCTGTTGCTTGATGTTCTTTTCCAGTTCTGGATCGGTGGCGACGAGGATCACGTCCCCCGCCTTCATCCGGTCTCCATCATGAGCGACGATATCGGTCACCATTCCGAGATAACGTGGATAGATTACCTGGTGGACGGCGGCCTCGGCGGCGGCGGCTTCCTCAACGTTGTACGGCATCGGGATGAAGCCAATGCCGGTAACGACCAGCGCAATCACCACCAGCGAGAAGGCAACTGCCTTGGTACGTTTTCGGTGAAGCTCAGGGTCAAGGGCGAGATATTTGAACAACTTGTAAATCGGCACGACCAGCCACGTCGCCACGCCGCCCAGCGACATCAAAATGCCCAGGATCGGCACCTGGAATGCGACCATGACGATAATCAGCACGCCGATGAAAACGCGATAGATCGACGATGCGATTGAATAGAAAAGCAGCCAGAATCGCTGCAATGGGGAAGGAAGCGGATTCTGTGACTTGACGTTGAAAACGTGCCGCTTGATCAGGCCCAGCGAATATTCCGAGCTCTTCTGCCGCAGGTTCGGAATCTCCAGGAAGTCGGAGAGAATGTAGTAGCCGTCGTAACGGAGCAGTGGATTGGCGTTGAAGAGGACCGTCGTCACGCTCGCTACCAGCATCGCGTTAAATGCAAGCTGCGCGATCAGCGAATTCGGATCGCCCGTGCGCATCCATACGAAGGCGGCGAGTGACGCGAAAAACAACTCGACGATCATCCCCGCAGCGCCCACGAAGATGCGGTGCCATTTGTTGGGGAACGACCATGCCGAGCTGGCATCAACGTAAGGCGTCGGCACGAAAACCAGCAGCATGATTCCCAGCTCGTGGCATTCCCCGCCGAATCGTCTGCATGAAAAGGCGTGGCCAAGCTCGTGAATCAGCTTCACGAAGACGAACACCGCCCACATGTAGACGACGTTGATCGTATTCGACTTGATGTCGATCGCATGCTTGGCGGCGCTGGTCAGGCTATGCTGGCCGCCCTTCAAATAGGGCGCGAGCATCGCCAGCGCGCTGCCAACCACCGCGATCCACACCAACGCGCCGAACTTGCTGAACAGAATCCGCGCGATCGGCATCCAGCGTTTGAGGAATTGATCCGGGTCCCAGATCGGCACACGCGGGAAGAGCACGTTCATCAGCCGATTCTGCATCTTCCGCTTGCTCAATTGCTTGTGCCGGCGGAGCAGAACGGTCGCATCGGGCGTGATGTCGGCGTCAATCAGATTTGCCGAATAAAGATGCGTGAGGATCTGAATGACTTCCGGCTGCGTCGGTGCATCGTCTTCCAGATGTCCGCCGGCCAGGTCCCACGCTTCGGAAACGGTGCGCGAGCCATCGAGCAGACCGACGAACCGGTAGGCCGGGTCGCTCAGACGGTGGTACTGGTTGCCGGCCGGATCGCGTACGACATACCAGCGCTCGCCGCGATAAAACTGCCGCGAGACCTGCGCCGAAGCCCGAAGCTTGGCCTTCAGGTCCTTCACGCGATACCAGGACTCGGAAAATGTTGGGCGTGCTTGAAGAGTCATTGGAATGAGTTTCGGGTTTCAGGTTTCAGGTTTCGGGTTAAAACGGCCCGGGATTCTGCAACCCGAAAGCTGAAACCCGAAACTCGAAACCCATTTCTACATCCACAGCTTGAGCTTGAGGAAATCGATCAGGCGGTGCGTCCAGATCCAGGCGAGGGTCCGCTTCTCGACGTCCACGCGGGCTTCGCCGGACATACCCGGGCGCCAGGTGGCGGAGACTGGGCCAGTGACCCGGCCATAGACCGTAAACACATTGGCCCCTTCCTTGGGTTCGCCGACCGGAATGATGCGATCGACGACAAAGTCATATTTGTCGTCCGGCAGCGCGTGAGTGGCCAACCGTCCGTGCTGGCCTACCTTCAGATCGTGAATGTCACGGTCTTCCACGGCCAACTCAGCGCGGAGATTGGAAGGATCGCCGATCTCCATGAGCATATCGCCGAGCTTCACGGGAGCATTGAGTTTGTCTTCGAGGTCGCCCTTGAGAATCCATCCGTCGATCGGTGCGCGTATCGTGGCCTTTTCGATCTCATTGGCCCAGTAATTGACTTCGGCTTCGGCTTTCTTCTGCTCGTCGCGGGCGAGCAGCGCTTGCGCCATGAGCTCCTGACCGTTCGGCGAGAAAGTCGCTTGGGCGGCCTTACTCTCGGCCTCGTGCATGGATTTTAGAGCTTGTGCCTTGGCCGAAAGGAGCCTCAGCTGCGCGTCTTTCGTGTCCAACTGAACCAGCACGTCTCCGGCCTTCACCTTGTCGCCCGGCTTGATGGGGCGGGTGTAGCTGACGCCATCATGGGTCTCGGTGACCATCATCACGGAGGCAATTTTGGCTTCCAGCGGCGCGACCACCGAGTTGTTCCTGATGACGGCAAATTCGAATGGCGGCGAGATGTGATAGGTCGGACGAATGACAAAAAGGGCGGTGATCGCGCCGACGATCGCCAGTGTGATCACCTTGGCAAGCGTGTGCTGCCTGCCCACGAGCATCTTGGTTGTTTCGCGGGTGCTGATGCCGGCTTTCGTGATGAGCCAGCGGTCGTTGGCATGGCGATCAAAAAGTTGCGGCGCCAAAAGATCGACGGCGACGCCCAGGCCGCGGCCCATGTGCGGGCTGATCTGCTGGCCCTGAACGAATTCCAGAGTGACCACGCCGACAATGTCGGTCTGCCGGCGAAGGGGGATCGAGATCACGCTGTGCCCGCCCTGCGCGCGTGAGAGCGCGGCGGCGGCTCGGGTGACGTTATCACTGCTCTGGCCATTGGGCACGTACTGAACGACCTGTTCCTGATCGACGCATTCTTCCATCACGCGTTCGAGCTGGACGATCAGTTCCTGCTTCTTGTCGAATTCTTCCGTGTGCGAAAGCGCCTTCACCTTGACGGTATTTCCCTTGACCCATCCGAGCGAAACGCGAGTGGCTCCGGCCCGGGTCGCCAGCTCGTTGCACATTCCCATCGCCGATGCCTGGAACCCTTCGCCGATCGCGACGGCGCTGGCCAGTTGCATGGCGTGCTGATGGCTTTCGGCCACAAGCCGCGCCTGCTCGGCGGTGCGGCGCAGCGTGAACATCTCGAAGTAGCCGGCCACAAGCTGCATCGATTGCAGCCGCTGGCGGGCGCGCTCCAGATTCAGGCAGCGCGTGATGACCGCGGAAACCGCGACCGAGCTGCCATCGGTTCGCAGGAGCGTGATCAGGCAGAATTGGGCTTCGGAGCCGTCGTTGGGCGTGCTGACTTCGATTGCGCCATCCTTACCCTGATCGACGCAGGGGCGGACCAGCTCCTGGAATGCCGCGAGGGCCGCGGAGCGCGTGTCGGCATCGCTGTTATCCGGGCGGATGTGGGCGATGGGGCGCAGGCTGAAGGTCTGGCCTTGCTCCTGGGCGGCTTCGATGAGAAAGCCTGCCGCCTCGGTGCCGGCGACCATGATCGCCTGCGTGGTCAGCAGATCATTGACGAATGCCGGGAGATTGTCGGCATCCAGGAGCCGCTGCACCAGTTGCGAGCGTGCTCCGCCCGAACCGGGTGTGCCTCTCTGCTGCGTACTTGAATCCGGGGAAGTCCCTTCGACTACGCCTGACGCCACAATGCACCTTCGCTTTCGCTCGCTTGTCTAAATATGACTGATCACGACCGCGCCGAACGGTTCTTATTCCGACAAACGCGCCAATTTACTACTTATCGCCCGTCCGAGCCATATTGTCGCTGACTCTCACCAGCACTACGTGGCCGGAGCGCATATGGTCAGGGTTTTCCAACTGCAGACGGATGTGCTGCTGCTGGGTGGCAGGGTCTGCCGTGGGCTTGAAGAAAACGATTTCCGCCGTCATCGGCTTGGCGGATGTATCGTCGTAGCGAACCTGAAGTTTCTGATTCAGCTTGAGAGCGTCGGCAATCTTGATCGGGAGATCGATCTCGATAAAGAGCGGCTCGTTGTTGACCATCTCAATGGCCGGCGTGCGCGGGTCATTAGAAGTCAGCTCCCCTTCGTGAACATTGATCGCCTGGATGATGCCGTCGGTGGTGGCAAAGAGCTTCTTCTGTTCGATCTTGGCATTCTCTTCGGCAAGCTCAAAATTGCTCTTCTCGTTCTGTTCGACGGCGAGCTTCTGACGCGCTTCTGAGATGGCTTTGTCCAGCTCGGCCTGTCTCACCTCAGTTTCAGTCGCCCCAAAATACATGCTCTTGCCAATCTTGGTCTGCTTGTCAAAGGCGGCCTTCTTAATGCCCAGCTCAAATTCCTTTTCATCGAGCTCGGCCTGAGCCGCAACAATTTGCAGCTTCGAATTTGCTTCGATCTTGATGCCCTTGGCATGCTCCACTTCCACCCGATCATCCTGCTCAGCCAGAAGCGTGCCCTTCTTGACAAAGTCCCCTTCCTTCACGTGTACCTTCATCACCACGCCGGGGACATTGAAGTTGAGCCCGCGCTGCTCAGACGGCTTGGTAAAACCACGGTAGATGCCCGCGGAGGGATCGACCGCCTGGGCGGGTGCCGGTTGGCTGCCCAAAGCGACGAGGCCACCGAACGCTACGGCCGCCAAAAGGCGGAGTGACGCGATATGAGACATGAATTAGTCCTGCCTTCTCGTGTGTCCAACAGTACAATACACCGTAATTCGCCCCGTGGCGTTACGAGTCTGGTTACCGGAATCAATATCGTCAAGCTGACGTTGAATTTACGCCTTTGGCACCCCAGCGGTTCACCGGTTTCCGCCGAGGCTTAGCCATATCCTAATTCGTCCAAATCCTTTTCGTTCAACCCGAAATGGTGTCCGATCTCATGGAGAACGGTTATTCGGACCTGCCGAATCAGGTCTTGCTCGTTATTGCTCGATCGCTCGATATCCTCCTGAAACACGTAAATAACGTCCGGTAAACGCCCGGAATCTTCCACGCTCCGCCGAGTGAGCGGGCGGCCATGATACAAACCCAATAACAGTTCGTCGCGTCGCAAACCCATTTTTTGGCGCTGGGCCGCCGACGCGCGATCCCGAATCTCGATCGGCACTTCGTCCAGAATTGCAGCAAACTGCGGCGGCAGCTCCGCCACGGCCTGCTCCACCAGCTCCCCAAACCGCAATTTGCTGACAGGATAAGCCATCGATACGATCCCGAGCGACAATACTAGGCGTCGAGCTCGCCGGGCAAGCGAGTTCTCATGGTTCTCTTAGTTTAGTCGCCTCGCTAAACTGGCGGACACCAACCGGCAGAACCATGGACAATATTCCGCCACAGCCCGATCCTTCGCCGCTCGATTACCAATCGCCGCAGGGTGTTGCTGGGTCCGGCTCTCGGCGCCTCTTTAAAATGGGTGCGGCTGCCGGCGTTTGTGTTTCGGCTGTCGCCTATCTTGGCTTCTGGAACGCGACGTTTAAGACCGGCACCGTCCTTCCCTTCGTAATTGTTGTCAGCCTGAAGATTCTGGCATTCGTCGTCTTGCAGTTTGTTAAGCGATGGCGAAGCTTTGGCGTGGGAGTGCTGGTTTCCATGCCGCTCGTCGCCCTGATCTTCTTTGGCATCTGTACAGTGATGCTCGTCGTGCGATAATTCTTCTGCCGCGGGAGTTATGCCCGACCGCCCCTACCTTTTCTACGAGCTGACCAACAGCCTCTGCTCCACCTGCCTGCAAAAGGTCGAGGCGAAGGTTGTCATTCAGAACGATCGCGTCTATCTCCACAAATGGTGCCCGCAACATCATTTTCAGAAGGTGCTGATCTCGACGGACGCCGAGTATTACAAACTATCGCGGCAGACGCTCAAGCCGGGGCAGATGCCAAAACATTTTAACACGCCGATCCGGTACGGCTGCCCGTTTGATTGCGGCCTCTGTCCCGATCACGAGCAGCATAGCTGCCTCACGCTTGTTGAGGTGACCGATCAGTGCAATCTCACCTGTCCGATCTGCTATTCCGAATCATCCCCCCTGCGGCTGTCGCATCGCTCGATGGAGCAGATCGAATTCATGCTCGATGCCGTCGTGAAAAATGAAGGCGAGCCGGATGTCGTGCAGATCAGCGGCGGGGAGCCGACGATCCATCCGGAATTTTTCGCGATCCTCGACGCCGCCAAGGCGCGCCCGATCAAGCATCTGATGGTCAACACCAATGGCATCAAGATCGCGCAAGATGCCGAGTTCGCCCGGCGGCTCAAGGATTACATGCCGCGCTTCGAGATCTATCTGCAATTCGATTCATTGCAGACCAAGCCGCTGCTCGAACTGCGCGGCACGGATCTGACAAATGTCCGCAAGCGCGCCCTCGAACGCCTCAATGAGCACAACATCTCGACGACGCTCGTCGTCACGCTGAAGAAGGGCCTCAACGATAATGAGATCGGCGAGATCATCGATTTCGCGCTCAAGCAAAGATGCGTGCGCGGCGTAACATTTCAGCCGATCCAATCCGCCGGCCGGCTGGAGGCCTTCAACCCTGCGACCGACCGCCTGACGCTCGGCGACGTCCGCCAGCAGATCCTCGCACAGTCGCCGGTCTTTAAGCCGTCCGATGTGATTCCCGTTCCGTGCCATCCTGATTGCCTGGCGATGGCGTATGCCCTCAAGCTCGATGGGCAGGTCATTCCCCTCACCGGCATGATCGATCCCAAAGTCCTGCTGCACGGCGAAGGGAACACGATCATGTACGAGCAAAACAGCCAAATCCGCGGCGAGCTTTTCCGCCTCTTCTCAACAGCCGCCTCCCCTTCGTCATCGGCGACTTCGCTCAAGCAGCTTTTATGCTGCCTGCCGATGATCGAAGCGCCGGCGTCAGTCACCTACGACAACATCTTCCGCATCATCATCATGCAGTTCCTCGATCCGTATAACTTCGACGTGCGATCGGTGAAGAAGAGCTGCGTTCACATCGTGCATCCGGATGGCCGCATCATTCCGTTTGATACATTCAACATGTTCTATCGCGATAGGAAGGAAGTGCTGCTGACGGAGTTGCGCGTGCGCGGAGCACCCGTTGAAGCGGCACGTGCGTAATACTGTAAGTCGCACGGGCGGCCCGCCCGTGCGTGCGATGCGCCGCACCATTGAGCATGCTCCCAAAAACCACGGGCGAGTCGCCCGTGCCACGACGTGATGAGTGATGACGAACCAAACAAACCTCCGCCGCTCGAGTACGCCACCCCGCGCGATTTGCCGCAAGAAGGCTGGACGACGCCGCGAATCTTCGCGGGGATATTCGGCGCCTTACCCGGCGGCTTGATTCTGGGGCTTGTCGCCGGTGGCTTCGCCTGCTGGCTGATGGCATGGATGCGAAGCGCGACGGTGATGTTGGCGACGGTACTGATGGTCGCCGTTTGGCTTGGGTCGCTTGCCTATCGAACCAAAGTTGTCGCGCGTCTCTTTTTCCTCGGCGCGACAATCGGTGCGTTGATGGTCTGCCTGCTCATCGGAATCTGCGGGAGATAACCTAAGATTGGCACGATGGGGCATAAGGATTCGACTAGCGAGCAGCCCGGCGATCTCACGGACCCGCCGCCGCTCCGGCTTGAATACGGACATGCCGAGCCTTTCTTCGAGAAAGGCACAACGGCCGCCGGGTGGGTGTTTCTCGGGTTCATCATTGCGGTCCTGCCCGTGCTCATCATTGGCGTGAACCTCTACGACATAAATACAGGTTTATTTTCGGCGGAACTCGGATACCGGCACCCGCGCTGGCACAACTGGTGGGGCCTTGCGTTTTTCTGGATATTACTTCCGATCGCGGCCTTGGCCGCCTATCGGTCGCGCTCCATACGGCGACCAGCGCGTTTTGTCCTCCTCGGATTGGCTATCGGTTTTGCGGCCAGCGGGTTGCTCGAAGGACTTTGCTTTGCAGCCAAGTGATCGTTTTGGAAGGTAAGAAGATTTTCAGTCCCAACCGCTTCAATACGCCACGCCACGAGCAACGCTGCCCGATTTGCGCGCTGATGGGAATCACTTGGCGGTTGCAGCGGCAGGATTCTTGCTGATTTACGATCAACACTATTGTATGATTTACCCGTCGCCCCGCACTTCGCGGCCGACTGAAACCTTTTTACGCCCACCGCCGCATCATGGGCTTTATAACCGCGGCGAGACAAGGATATGGCTGATGCACGAATTCGCAGGCAGATCGCGCTGCTGGCAGCGCGGCTGATGTATGACCGCCAGGAATCAGAATACTTCACCGCCAAACGCAAGGCGGCACGCCAACTCGGCGTCGAATACCGCTTCCGCCCCAAGGACCTCCCCTCCAATCGCGAAATCCGCGACCAGATACAGGGACTTGCCAATCTCTACGAAGGGGAAAAACGAACCGAAAATCTCAAATGCATGCGCCTCGAAGCTCTTCGCATAATGCGGCTATTAGCCGTCTTCCGTCCCAAGCTCATCGGCAGCGTTCTCACCGGATACATTCGACAGGGATCGGATATCGATATTCATGTCTTCACCGATCATGTCTCATCGCTTACCTCCGTGCTCGATGAGAACAATCAGCGATACACGATCCAGCGCAAGCGCGTCGTCAAGCAAAACGACGAGCGCATCTTCACGCACATCCACATTCAGGATCGCAGCAACTTTGAGCTGACCGTCTACGACGAGAACAAGAGCAACTACGCATTCAAAAGCTCGATCACTGGAAAGGCGATCGAGCGCGCCACGATTCCCGAACTCGAAGAGCTATTGCGCCAGGAATATCCGGGCGTCGAACTCGATTCGGAAGTCGAGCGGCTTGAAGATCACATCGATCGCTTCGATTTATATCGCCTGCTGCTGGAGCCGCTGGCGGAGGTGAAGCAAAACGCCGCGTATCACCCCGAGGGGGATGCGCTCTATCACAGTTTGCAAGTCTTCGAGCTCGCCCGCGATCGGCGGCCATGGGACGAAGAATTCATCACCGCCGCTTTGCTGCACGACGTCGGCAAGGCGATTGATCCTGCGGATCATGTGGCCGCCGGCTTAAGCGCGCTGGAAGGCGCGATCACCGATCGCACGCAATTCCTGATCGCGCATCATATGGACGCCCACGCCCATCGCGACGGCTCCCTCGGCCACCGCGCGCGGCTGCGCTTGCAGGAGTCGGACGACTTTGAAGATTTGATGCTTTTGCAGGAGCTTGATCGCGCCGGAAGACGCCGCGGGGTCGAGGTGTGCACGATCGCAGAAGCGATCCAGTACATTCGATCGATGGAGCAGGAGCCGTATTGGTGACAAGGTGTCCCGCTGCACTACAAATCAGATTTGCGTTTTCAATTCACGATTTGCCGTTGGAAGATCAATGTTCCATCTTGTTAGCCGAGGGCGGAAGCCCCGGACCCTTGGTGCGTTCGGCGCATCACAATCGCGGCAGCGTCATCCCCCCGTCGATCACCAGCACCTGCCCCGTCGCATAAGGAAGCTGCCCGCTCGCGAGCATCGCAACCGCAGCCCCCACATCGCGCGGCGTCCCCCACCGCTTTTGCAGCATCAAACCTGATGCAATGAGCGCATCGTACTTCTGCTTCACGGCGCTGGTCATATCGGTTTCGATAACACCCGGCCGAACCTCAAATACATCGATGTCGTGCTCCGCGAGCCGCGCGGCCCACAGTTGGCTGGCCATCGCCAGGCCGGCTTTGCTGATGCAGTAATCGCCGCGATTGATGCTGGCGACGGTGGCGCTGATCGAGGTGACGTTGACGATGCACCCGCGAAACGCGGAGTCCCGTTCTTTCTGTTCGATCATCCATTTCGCGACGGCTTGTGTCAGGAAATACGGTCCGCGCAAGTTGATCGTCATCAGCCGATCAAAACTTTCAGGCGTGGCATCGAGCAAATCGGCGCGCACAAGCGGCGCAACGCCGGCGTTGTTGACCAGCACATCCAGCCGCCCAAAGCGCTGGCGAATCTGCTCGAGCATCGCCGCGTGATCCGCCAGTTGACCGACATCAGCCTGGCAATAGATCGCCTCGACGCCCGCGGCGCAAAGTTCCGCCAGAACCGGCGCCACCTCGCGCGGCTCGCGCCGGCCATTGATGGCGACATGAAACCCCCCCGCCGCCAGTTCCTTAGCGACGCCCAACCCAATCCCCCGGCTGCCGCCGGTGATCAATGCGACTTTGCGTGAGGTCATGGGGGGATTGTATCGCCTCTCTGTCTCTGCCCGCGACAGGTGTAAACTCGTCCCTTGCTGTGCAAAACGGGCAAGTTGACTTTTTAGCTATTTTTTATGTATCATGATGGTATGGATGATAAGCGAACAATGACGCTCAATCTGACCGCGCGCGAGATGGATGCGTTGGAGGAACTCGCCGCCCGAAAAGAGATGAGCAAAACGGCCATTTTACGCCACGCGCTGCGGCTGTTTCAGTTGGTCGATGCGAAGCTCGCCCGGGGAGGCAAGCTTTTTCTCGAAGACGATAAGAACAGGAAAGCGGAGTTGCTGGTCCTGTGACGCGCTTTCCCGTAACGCTCGAAGATAAGCACACAAGGATGGGAAATGCACG
Organism: Humisphaera sp.; assembly: GCA_036276235.1. Classification (GTDB taxonomy): domain Bacteria; phylum Planctomycetota; class Phycisphaerae; order Tepidisphaerales; family Tepidisphaeraceae; genus JANWHF01. Next base: position 16,474 of record DATBDZ010000083.1, read on the forward strand.
CGGCCTGCTTGTCGATGCGTTTCTATGCCTCGATGTTTCCGCGTCGTTGATCGCCGAGACGATAGTGACGTGGAAGCCACTTTGGGATGCGGGACTTGAGCGACGAGAAAAGCTTGGCCTGCCGCGATTGGAGAACGAACATTGGGACTGGCTGGCCAAGGCAGGTTGGTTAAGCCTGGCAGCATACCGGTCCCTCGGCGTCCAGTGCGAGGGAGTCAAAACAGGCGCTACGCTGCCTGTCCTGCGAAGTTCACCAGCAGTACAATCGTCACTGTGGACCCGAAGCAGCAACTCAATCATCGCCTTTACCTGGAAGCCCTCGATCGGATGGGACCCGAGAAGCGTTTGAAGAAGGCGTTTGAGCTTTCGGACATGACCCGCAAGCTATTGATGCAGGGTATCCGCACGCGTTTTCCAGATGCCACGCCCGAACAAATGCGCGATGTACTTCTCACCGTTCTCGACCGATGTCGCAACAACAATTACTAAAGCGCGTCGTTGCGGAGCTGGAACGGCTTGCCATTGAGTACATGGTGACTGGATCGCATGCGTCCAGCCTTCAGGGTGCGCCGCGTTCGACGCACGATGTGGATTTGGTAATCGCAATGCCCGGGTCGGCGGTCGTCGATCTCGCGCGGGCCTTTCCTCCGCCGGAGTTTTACCTCGACGAGCAATCCATCCGCGATGCCCTCAATGGACTGGGGCAATTCAATCTGATTCGTGTCAGCGAAGGCGACAAGGTTGATTTTTGGCTCCTTAGCGATGATCCGTACGATCAGGTGCGATTTGATCGACGGCGGGCCGAAACCATTGATGGCATGCCTGTCGCGGTGTCGACGCCGGAAGACACGATTCTCCAAAAGCTTCGCTGGGCCACGACCGGCGGCGGATTCAGCGAAAAACAGTTTGGCGACGCGCTGCGCGTGTATGAGCTTCAATCACGGCGGCTTGATCTCGCTTACATGGACCGCTGGGCGCCTAAAATCGGCGTGACGGAGCATTGGAATCGGCTCAAATCGGAGGCTCGCCCGTTGTAGTTGCGGGCTTGTCTTGATCGGCCTAAAACGAACCGCTAAGCTTCGTCGCTCTTATGCCTCAGAACTCTTCGTCGGAGGCGGGTGGATCGGCCGTTGCGAGCCACCCGCTGAAAGTCCTGCCGCCGCGCCGCTCGTTTGGTCAGACCAGCCGCAAGGATAACTGGTGGGTGCAGCCGCTGCTCACGTGTATTGGGCTGGGCAGCTTCGTTGTTTATGCGACGTGGGCTGCTTTTCAGGGGAAGCATTACTATTCGTCGCCGTATCTGTCCCCCTTTTATTCGCCGCTGCTGTTTGGCGGACCGACGGGGCCGCACGGATGGTTTGGTGCCCAACCGGGCTGGTGGCCGAAATGGGCTCCCTTCTCCGCGGCGCTCTTTATTCTTTGGGCACCCGGCGGGTTTCGCATGACCTGCTACTACTATCGCGGCGCGTACTACAAGGCGTTCTGGGCCGATCCCCCTTCGTGTGCCGTCGGCGAGCCGCGCAATTCTTATCTGGGCGAGCGGTTTTTCCCGCTGGTGATTCAGAACATCCACCGCTATTTCATGTACATCGCGGTGATTTTCATTTTCTTGCTGGCATGGGATGTCTGGGAAGCGCTTTGGTTTACCGACACCGCCGGCAAGATCCATTTCGGAATCGGCCTTGGGACGATCATCCTGGCGATCAATGTCTGCCTGCTCGGCGGCTACACCTTCGGCTGCCATTCATTCCGCCACCTGATCGGCGGCTGGCGCGACGAGATCTCCAAAAGGCCGGTGTCCGCCAAGGCGTATGACTGCGTCTCCTGCCTGAATCGCAGGCACATGTTGTTTGCGTGGTGCAGCCTGTTCTCAGTCGCTTTTTGCGATGTGTACGTGCGGCTGTGCAGCATGCAGATCTGGCACGATTGGAGAATCCTGTAATGGCGCGACGCGATGCGGTCGCCCTTTTCGGTGGGCGTATCGCGGACTCAATCCAGCAGCAAGTGCAGGCCGGCTGTGATCAAATCGGATCGGCTGCGTCCATGGCGGTGGGCCATTTCGTCGGCTTTCTTTAGCAACTCGTCCTCGACGCTCACTTGAATCTTGCGGCGCTTGGATCGTCTTTCCGCGGCAGCGCGCAGCGCTGCCAGCGCCTTGCGATGGCGGGCGGCCAGGGCAGGCGGCGCTTTGATCGCAGGTGGGCGATAGTTGGGATCATCAAATTCGGAGGTTGCCGCCGCCAGTTCATCGGCGGTCATTTGTGTCCAGGGTTTGGCCAAGTTCTTCTTCATTTTGTTCTTCGCCGGAAGCGGCGCTTTTCACGGTCCGGCAGTTCCATCGCGTGTACCACGTAAAACAACTCCGGATCATCTGGATCAGTGCGCGTCAGGTCGATCTGATCCCATTCGATATCAATTGCATCCACTGCAAAGACGTAGATGACCTGCAAGTATCGGCCATTTTCTGTGCGGCCGCGCACGCGATATTTGTTGTCCCCAATATACTCCGGATATGGCGTTTTTGAACGTACAACGACGTACTCGGCCTCGTCGGGATCGACATGATGCCGGGCAATATGTCCAACGTTCTTCTCTTGCCAAAGAAAGCTCGCCATCGATCTCGCGATTGTACGTCCGCGGCCGTCGCTTTTCACGACCACATGTTGGATGCTATTGAGCCGGCTTGATCGCTTAATTGCCGACCGCTAGACTCGCTAAGGACTTGATTCGATCACTCCTCTCACGACAGATACCCACCGATGCAGGTTGGTTGCGGCGTGCCGAGGTTCGTTGACCGGCGGAATTGGAGAGACCCTCGATGGCCGAGTTTGCGGCACACACGTATGACGTACTGATCATCGGCGCCGGCGGCGCGGGGCTTCGCGCTGCGATCGAAGCTTCGGCGGCGGGTGTCTCGGTCGGCTTGATTTGTAAATCCTTGCTTGGCAAGGCGCATACCGTCATGGCCGAGGGAGGCATGGCCGCGGCGATGGGGAATGTCGATGACCGCGACAGCTGGCGCGTTCACTTTGCCGACACCATGCGCGGCGGGCAATACGTCAACAACTGGCGCATGGCCGAGCTTCACGCCAAGGAAGCGCCCGATCGCGTGCGCGAGCTGGAGGCGTGGGGAGCCGTATTCGATCGCACGAAGGATGGCCGCATCCTTCAGCGCAACTTTGGCGGGCATCGCTATCCGCGCCTTGCACATGTCGGCGATCGCACGGGCTTGGAGCTGATTCGCACGCTCCAGGATCACGGCATTCATCAAGGCATCGACGTGCACATGGAATGCACGATTGTCTCGCTCCTCAAGGACGGCGATCGCGTCGTCGGCGCGTTCGGCTACGAGCGCGAGCATGGACGATTCAAGCTGTTTCAGGCGAAAGCCGTCGTCCTCGCGACTGGCGGCGTCGGCCGCGCTTACAAGATCACCAGCAACAGTTGGGAAGGCACCGGCGACGGACACGCGCTCGCTTACCAGGCAGGCGCTGAGTTGATCGACATGGAGTTCATCCAGTTCCATCCCACCGGGATGGTCTGGCCGCCCAGCGTGCGCGGGATTCTCGTCACGGAAGGCGTACGGGGGGAAGGCGGCGTGCTGCGCAACAAGGAAGGCCGTCGATTCATGTTCGACGACATTCCTGAAAACTACCGCAGCAGCACCGCCGACAATGAAGACGAAGGGTGGCGCTACACGCAAGGCGACAAAAATTCCCGCCGCCCTCCCGAATTGCTGACGCGCGATCATGTCGCCCGCTGCATCATGCGTGAAGTGAAAGCCGGGCGCGGCAGCCCGCACGGCGGCGTCTTCCTTGACATCTCCTGGATCAAATCACGCCTCAAAAACGGCGCCGATCACATCAAGAAGAAGCTCCCGAGCATGTATCACCAGTTCAAGGAGCTTGCGGGCATCGACATCACCGAAACGCCGATGGAAGTCGGCCCGACAACGCACTACATCATGGGCGGCATCCGCGTCGACAGCGACACGCAGATGTCCACAAGCCCCGGCCTCTTCGCGGCGGGTGAATGCGCCGCCGGTATCAACGGCGCCAATCGCCTCGGTGGAAATTCGCTTTCCGATCTGCTGGTCTTCGGCAAGCGCGCCGGCGAGTTCGCCGCCAAGTATGCGAAGGAAAATGGCGCTGGGCGAATCAACAATGATCAGGTGGACCATCTTGCGAGGGAGTCGCTGCTGCCATTCGAGCGCGCGGAGAAGGGCCAGGGGCCATTTCAGGTGCAGCAGGATTTGCAGGAGCTGATGCAGGACCTGGTCGGCATCGTCCGCCGCGAGGATGAAATGCAGAAGGCATTGGGCGGCATCGAAAAACTGTGGGAGCGCGCCAAACAGGCAGGCGTCGGCGGCAATCGCGATTACAACCCTGGCTGGCACACTGCGCTGGATCTAACCAATCTTCTGACCGTATCAGAAGCAATCACCCGCTCGGCCCTCGAGCGCAAAGAAAGCCGCGGCGGCCACTTCCGCGACGATTTTCCCAAGAAGGACGAAGCGTACGCGAAGTTTAACGTCGTCAGCTATCGCGCGCCAGATGGATCGATGCAGATTCGCCGCGAACCGGTGAAGCCGATGCCCGCGGAACTGCAGGCGGTAATCAAAGAAAACGAGTGACCACGTCACGCGACGACGCGCACGGTTCCCGCCTCGATTGTCGGCTCGGGCACGGGCTCTCCGTGTTCGATCAGCCCCTCGATGTGGAACTCAATTGCCTCGCGGATGACTTTTTCGAGCTGCCGTTGCGTTTTTGCGGTAGCGATGCAGCCGGGCAGATCGGGCACGTAAGCAGACCAGTTGCGTTTTCCCTTTTCGTAGATCACGGTGTATTCGCGCTTGGTTGTCTTCATAGTCTTACTGTAGCTGGCGGGTGCTCGCTGTTCGTGCGTCGGCGCGAGGAACTGTCATGCTGAGGTACTCCGAAGCATCTGGCCCGGTCGCGCGAGTGGGCCAGATGCTTCGGAGTACCTCAGCATGACCGTCTCTGAGTGTGATGGATGAATAATACCGAACGAAGTTGAAAGCGGTGTGATTCGCGTTCGATTTGCCCGTCATGCGCCAACCCGCTAGTATCCGATTGAACCACAGGAGATGAAGTAGAATGGCCAAGGCCACGTTCAGCATCTGGCGCGGGGATAGCAGCGGCGGGAGGACTGTCGATTACACCGCCGACGTTAGTGAAGGCATGGTGGTGCTCGATGCCGTCCATCAGATCCAGGCGACGCAAGCCAACGATCTGGCTTGCCGCTGGAACTGCAAGGCGGGCAAGTGCGGGTCATGCTCGGCGGAAATCAACGGCAAGCCGCGCCTCATGTGCATGACGCGGCTCAGCGATCTGGATCTGAGCCAGCCGGTCACTGTTGAGCCGATGCGCGCGTTTCCTTCGATGCGCGATCTGGTGACGGATGTGTCGTGGAATTTTGAGGTC
>DATBDZ010000084.1:0-7584 GCA_036276235.1 Humisphaera sp.
ATTTGAGAAACATTGGCCGGCGAGTTTGCATCTGATCGGCAAGGAGATTCTCTGGTTTCATGCCGTCTATTGGCCGGCGATGCTCTTCAGTCTGAATCTTCCTCTGCCCAAACATCTGTTCGCGCATGGCTGGTGGACCGCCGAGGGGAAGAAGATGAGCAAGACGCTGGGCAATTTCATCGGTCTGGAAAAGCTGCGCGAGCTGGCGGCGGCGTTTGGGTATGACGCCGTGCGATATCATCTGCTGCGCGCCGCGCCTTTTGGCCATGATCTGGATTGGACCGACGCCGACTTTCACAAGTCGTTCAACGAGCTGGCGAATGTCACCGGCAACTGTCTGAATCGCACGCTCAACATGGCGGGCAAATATCGTGGCAAGGTCCCGCCGCTGGGCGAGCTGGAAGACATCGACAACAACCTGATTGCGCAGACCAAACGGCTCGGCCAGCAGCTTGCTGATGCATACAGCAAATTCGAGCTGCAACAATGCGCGCTGTTGCCCATTGAGCTAGCGCGCACGACCAACGGCTACATCGACGCGACAGCGCCTTTCAAGCTGGCAAAGGATCCATCAAAGGCCTCGCGACTGGACACGGTGCTGCACGTCAGCGCACAGGCGATCTACGCCGCCTTCGTTGGTTTGCTGCCGATCCTGCCGGAGAAGGCAGCCGCGGGATTGAAGCAATTGGGCGTCGATATCACCGGGCGGCTGCTTCCCGAACTGCTGGCCACCGGGCTTCCCGTGGGCCATCCGCTGGCAGCGGGACAGCCGTTGTTTCCGAAAGTGGAGGGGAAGTAGGGTTCAGGGTTCGGGGTTCAGGAAAGACGCGCCGCCATTTCCTAGAACGCGATATCTTTTCTGCTGGCCCCTGGCCCCTGGCCCCTGACCCCTGACTCATGACTCCTGAACCCTGAACCCTGAACCCTGAACCCGAACCCATTTTCGCTTGACGCTTTTCGCTTGACGCTCTGTCAAACCAAGGCTATTCTCCCGCTCCGGCGTGGAAGGGCTTCCGCCGACATTTCTGTAAAAGGTCAGGGATCGATCAAGCAAGATTGAGGAATTGCCAATGGGCTCAGGCGACATTGCCAAGCGGGCGCTGGTCATTCGCATGGGGGCGATCGCATTGATTGCATCTTCGATCATCGCTATGGCACCGGGGTCGGCCAGGGCGACGCAGATCTCGCTGCAGTTCTCCGGACAATTTAATCTGACGGCCACGCCCTCGACCCACACTTATTTCATCTGGTTCGATTACGATCCAAACCTCACTCCCATTGATGGCTTCGCCCAGCCGCTGGGCGATTTGGCGGTCGGCAATCACAATTTCTCATTTACCCATTCGATATCGAGCGGGGCGGATGCGGCGGCGTTTGCAATCTTTGGCGAAACTGGCAGCGGAACGGTCATCTTCTCTCTGCCGACATCCGTGGCCACCAGCGCGGTGAGCGGCAGCAAGACGTTCGCCCAGATTTTCCCCGATGCGCCAGCCGAACAAACCATCCACGACCAGCTTGCGGCGGACACGTATTCGGGCCAGAGCCTGTTCAGCCTCAAAACGGAGCTGGCATTTTTCGCCACCGACCGGGCCAGCCTTGCGGGAGTCGGCTCTAATCTGATTCAAAGTGTACAGGACCTCCAGCTCACATCAATTGGCGGCACGGTGGTTTCGGCAAGCGCCGCCCAAAACGATGGAACCGCCGGCTACAGCATTACCGTAGCGCCGGAGCCCTCGGCTCTTGGACTTCTGGCGGGCGCAGTGACGCTCCTATTCCGCCGCTCGCGCCGCTGAGCGGAGCGCCATCTCCAATGCCTGCTCGCGCGTGCTGATCTGATTCTCGAGCTGCGCATCATACGTCTCATCAAGCAATCTTTTGAAAATCGGCCCGGGCGAAAGCCCGGCGGCGGTGAGATCGTCTCCGGTTAGCAGCGGCGGGGGTGCAAACTCGGTTTGCTCAAGCTCCCGCAGTTGGCTTCTCAATTCGTCCGGCCTGCCAGGATGCAGAACGGTTTGCGCCAGCGCATCCAGGAGTTGCCGCGATTGCGCTGCCGTCGGGCGCGCGAGAAATCGCTTGAGCGTCGCGACGCGCGGCGGACGATCGCGCAGCAGCGGTGCGAGCCCCTCGATCGCACCGAGCAGTTGATCCGATTCCTCATTGCTGATCTTCAGCGATTGCCGCAGCGCATGAACCAGTTGCTGGGCGGCGGTTCGCTCCAGGAGCGGGCGCACATCCGCGCCGGCAAAAGAATGGCGAAGCTGATGATCCAACCCCGCCGCCGCCAGGGCCAGTCCCAAGGGGATACTTTGCGCTGGAGCCAGCGTATCAAAGACGGACGTTTTGCGATTTCCAAGCTCCGGCAATTTCGTCGGCGGGTAGAAGCGGAAGATAAGCGGCAGCAGCTTCAGCTCGTCGAGCATCCGATACGCCGCCGACCGCGTGGTCGGCGTGAGCATGGTCCGAAGCTCGTCGGCGATCCGCTCGGGGCTGATACGGATAAGCTGCGGCGAATGGCGCACGATCGCAGCGACCGTCGCCGACTCAATCACAAACCCAAACCGGGCGGCAAACCGAACCGCGCGCAGCATGCGCAGATGATCTTCTTCGAATCGCTTTTCCGGATCGCCGATCGCGCGAATCACCTTTGCGCGCAGATCTTGCTGCCCGCCGACGTAATCGATCACGCGGTCTTCGATCGGATCGAGGAACAGGCCATTGATCGTGAAATCGCGCCGGCCTGCGTCTTCCTCGGCCGTCGTAAAGCGAACTTCGGATGGATGCCGGCCATCCAGATAAGGCCCTTCGGCGCGAAAGGTGGCGACTTCGACGACGCTTCTGCCGACGCGGACAAGGATGACGCCAAATGCCGCGCCGACGGCTTGAGTATTGGCGAAGAGCTCGCGCACCCGCCGCGGCGGGGCGTCTGTCGCGACATCGAAATCCTTGGGCGTCAATCCCAACAGCAAATCGCGGACGCACCCGCCGGCAAAATACGCGACGTGCCCGCCATCGCGCAGGCGGCGCAACACCTGCATCGCATCGTCGCGATCGCAGGGTGGTTTGACGGGGCCGGCGACCGTTTCTTTGGGAGCGCTTTCAGAAGATGAATCGTTCGGTGGCATCGGTTGCTTGCGTTGCTTACTTGCGCGGATGGCCCTGCTTATCCCCTCCCCCGGTACTTCGGGGGAGGGTTAGGTAGGGGGTTCGCGCGACAGGCGCCTGTTTAACACAACCCCCACCCCAGCCCTCCCCCGGAGTACCGGAGGAGGGAGAAAGACAGGCGTTCGCGCCGGCTACTTTGGACGTCTCAAAAACTCCAGCACCATTCCTCCATACTCGCGCCGATCGAAACGCTCGAGCGGCGGAAGCTCCAGGGCATCATTCACATCATGTCGAAAGATCAGCACACCATCCGCACTTAGATGCTCCGCAAACCGTCCCGCGAGCCGCTGCAATTTCTGTGGCTCCTCGCGGACAAACCGATAGGGCGGATCGAGAAAAATCAGATCCGCCCGATCGGTGGCATCTGTCGATAGCGGCCGATCAAACCATCGAAACAAATCGCCGGCGATCACTTTGCAGCGGCGCTCATTATCGATCGTTTCGATGTTTTTTCGCAGCCGTTCTAGCGCCGAGCGATCGGCTTCGAAAAACGTAACCGCCGACGCGCCGCGGCTGAGGCATTCCAACCCCATGCTGCCGGTGCCGGCGAAGCAATCATAGACGCGCGAATCGGGGAACATCGGCGTGAGAATATCGAACAGCGATTGCTTCACGCGATCGGTGATCGGCCGCGTCGTCAGACCCTGGGGCGGCAACAATTTGCGGCCCCGAAATTCGCCGGCGATGATGCGCACAATCACAATCTAGCGGAAGCGACCCTCCGCTCGCTACAATCGGGTGACTAAGCATGGCCGACCGAACCCTTCATTACGAGGCGGCATTCGAGGCGTTCCTCCGCGAGCGGGGGATTCCGTGCGTTGCCGTCGATGAGGCCAAGAAAGCGCTCTTCGCCAACGCGCGGCTCAAGTCGTTTGATTTTGTCGTCTACAGCAAGACCGGCCCGAATCTTCTGATCGATGTGAAAGGCCGCCAGGCGCGGCAGCGTTCCAGCCGCACCAGCTTTGAAACCTGGGCCACCGAGCAGGATGTCAACGATCTGATCCAATGGGAGCAGGTGTTTGGCGAAGGGTATAAAGCGGTTTTTGCTTTTGTTTATTGGATCGATCCGCCGCTTAATCCCGAGAAGGGGATGTATTCGCATAAGGGGCGCTGGTACTGGATGATGGGGATCGATCTGAGCGAATATCGCAGCCACATGCGGCGGCGAAGCGTCAAGTGGGAAACAGTCAGCCTGCCGGCGGAAGGTTTTCGTTCCCTTGCCCGCCCGATCGAGGAATGGTTATGATGAACAATATGAAGTCACGCTCCAAATCTCGCCTGGCCGTTGCGTGTGTTGCGTTTGTGATGGCAGTCGGATCATGGGTCGGCCCCTCGAGCATGGCGCGAGCCGCCGGCGACACAGAGCTCGACGTCAAGAACGACGCCCGCCTGGAGTGCTATCCCACGGACAAGAATGCCGTCATCAAGGACAGCAGCTCGTCGATGTCGTGGATGTACCTGGTGCTGCTCTCGGCGCTGGGACTGGGCGGGATGTTCATGAACGCCAAACGTACGAATCTTGATTAAACAAGCCCCAATTCCTCAAACCCCCTTTACGAGGAGGCCGTCATGAAATCCAAGGCCGTCTGGGCCCTGGTGGTCCTCAACGTGCTCCTGCTGGCAAGCCTTTGCCTGCACGGGCTTACTCCGTCGGCTCGTGCACAGGGCCGCGGCGCTTCAGATTACCTGATGATTCCCGGCGAGGTGGTGGGCGGCAACGCCTCGATCATCTACATCGTCGATACGCGCAACGCGCAGCTCAGCGCCCGCGCGTATGACCAGCAGGCGCGAGCCCTGGTCGATATGGGCCAACCGATTGATCTTGGCCGCATCTTCGGCAACGGCGGGCGCTAAACAAGCACGACTCCTCTTGGGAATCAGGTGATCCAATGAATCTTGATAGACGAACATTCATCCTGGGCGTGCTGTCGCTCAGCGCGGTGATTCTGTTTGCGGCGAATCTTCTGGTGCCGCGCGGCGCTGTTGCCGACACCGCGATCTATAACGACTCGTATCAGCTTCAGACCGGCCGCACCAGCGGCGGCGGCGAAGCGCTCTACGTCACCGAAAACCGCACCGGTAACATGGCGGTCTTCGTCTATAACCCGACGAGCAAATCCCTGCAGGCGGTCGCCACCAAGAACGTGATGGCGGCATTCCACGGCGGGAACGTCCCCGCTCCGGCCCGCGGATATGGCCGGTAATGCTGATGAGCCGTACTCTTGAAGAATTCCAAACGCCGGCCGACCGACATGACGGCCAGCCGGCGCAGGTCCGCCATGATTGGACAATCGAGCAAGTTCGCGCGCTCTTTGATGCGCCGCTGCTCGATCTGGTCTTTCGCGCCGCCGGCGTTCATCGCACCCATCACGATCCGGCGCAAATCCAGGTTTGCAAGCTGATTTCGATCAAGACCGGCGGCTGCCCGGAGGATTGCAGCTACTGCTCGCAATCTTCGCGGTATGAAACGCAGGTGAAGGCATCGCCGCTGATGCCTAAAGAGGAAGTGATCGAGATCGCCCGGCGGGCCAAGGCGGCGGGGGCCAGCCGCGTCTGCATGGGTGCCGCCTGGCGCGAGGTGCGCGATAACAAGCAATTCGATCGCGTGCTGGAAATGGTGCGCGATGTGACCGCCCTGGGCATCGAAGTCTGCTGCACGCTGGGGATGCTCACCGAAGATCAGGCCCGCAAGCTCGAAGCCGCCGGCCTGTACGCGTACAACCATAATCTCGACACATCGGCCGAGTATTACGAGACGATCATCACCACCCGCACGTACGCCGATCGACTCAACACCATCGCCAACGTCCGCAAAACCGGAATCACAGTTTGTTGCGGCGGTATCCTCGGCTTGGGCGAAAAGCAGGAAGACCGTGTTGCGCTGCTGCATACGCTGGCGACGCTCGATCCTCATCCGGAGTCGGTGCCGGTGAATGTGCTTTGCCAGGTGCCCGGCACGCCGCTGGAGGATCAGGCGAAAGTGCCGGTATGGGAAACAATCCGCGTCATAGCGGTGGCGCGAATCCTGATGCCCTCGTCGGTGATTCGTCTTTCAACCGGCAGGGCGGAGATGTCGGTCAGCGATCAGGCGATGTGTTTCATGGCGGGTGCCAACTCCATCTTCTCCAGCGACACTGGCCGCATGCTGACGCTCGCGCCCTCGCCGGACTATAACGCGGATCGGGAGCTTTTCCGGATTCTGGGCCTGCAGCCGCGCGAGCCGTTTATGGATCGCGCGCGATCAGCGCCGGCGGAGCCGCAAGCTGTCCTCACGCCGTGACGCGCGCCGTTCACATCACCGGCCTTGGGTTGGCCACGCCGCTGGGCGGAACTCTCGACAAAACCTGGCAGGCGCTGCTCGGTTCCAAATACATCATCGATCATGCGCGGGTGTCGGATCTTTGCGATGGACCCGGCCTGCGGATCAATCGTCTGTCGGCCAGCGTCGCGCGCGAAGCGCTTGCCGGGTCAAACTGGTCGGCATCGCAAATCGCTGGCGCCGCACTGGTCATCGGAACGAGCAAGGGCCCCGTCGATGGCTGGCTCGCCGAAATCCCCTCCGAATGCGAATGTTTTTATGGGATGTCCGAAGTCGCGGCGCGGCTCGCGGCGGAATTTCGCATCGGCGGTCCGAGGGTCACGATGTCTGCCGCCTGCGCCAGCGGATTGCATGCGCTGATCCGAGCGACGATGCTCATCCAGCAGGGCGACGCCGACCGCGCGCTGGTCATCGGCGCGGAGTCATCGCTGCATCCGATGTTCTTGCAAAGCTTTCGCCGGCTGGGCGTGCTGGCGCCGCCGCACATCGGCTGTCGGCCGTTCGATGAGCATCGCAGCGGATTTCTCATGAGCGAAGCCGCCGCCGCGATTTGCCTGGAGGCCAGTGATTTAACAGAACCACCCAGGGGCCGCATCACGATCGATCGATTTGCCCTGGCCGGCGATGCCACCAATCTCGTCGGCATCGATCCAGACGGGCGCACGCTTCGTCGATTGCTCAACCAAACAATCGACCATCGCCCCATCAATCTGATGCACGCGCATGGCACTGGCACCGCCAGCAACGATCCGATCGAGCTGGCGGCAATTGAAGCCGCTCTTCCTGTTGATCCCACGGGCCAAAAGCCGCATCTTTATTCGCACAAGGGCGCGCTGGGCCACAGCCTGGGCGCGGCGGGCATGGTGGCGCTGGTCATCAACTGTCTCGCCCATCGTGATCAGATCGTTCCGCCAAACGTGCGAACTTCAGCACCGCTCGAAGCGGCGGGCTTGCGGATTTCGCAAAAGGCGGAGCGACGCTCGATTGGCCGCAGCGTCGTTGCCGCCTCAGGATTCGGCGGGGCGGCCGCGGCGGTCTCCATCATCTCTACGGTCATCTCGACGGCACCGGTTGAGTCGTCGGAAGCGATGCCGCCGACCGCG
>DATBDZ010000085.1:0-10917 GCA_036276235.1 Humisphaera sp.
AACATTCCGAACGCTTTCACGCGTGCGAAAGCAACCACAACCGCTATTCGCGATTGTTGTCGTGATGAGGCGAGACAAACTCCGCCTCGGATCGTTTCAATCGGGCTGATTCAGAAATTGTTGCGACTTGCAACAGACGGCTTCGATCGTTTCCTCGCTACAGTTAAGGCACCGTAGCCAATCGCACCGAATGGTAGGTCAGCCAACGAACGAGGGATAATATGCCAGCAAGGGGGTATTCTGTCAACCGGTGACTAAAAAAATTCACATCATTCATTCACCAGAAGTAGAAAGAAACATCATGAACAACATCGGCGCCCAGCGCATTGATCACGTTGCGATCGACATCACCAACGTCGAGCGCGCCAAAGCCTTCTACGGCGGCGTGCTCGGCCTTGCGGAAATTCCGCGGCCCACCTCCTTCACCTTCGGCGGAGCCTGGTATCAGATTGGCCCGGAAGTACTTCACCTGGTCGCGCGCGACCAGAAGTTCGAAGAAGCCCCCCACCATTTCTGCCTGTGGGTAAGCGACGTAGCGGCCGTCGCAAAGATCGTCGAGTCGGCGGGATACCCGGTCATCTGGGACACGAAATTCAAAATCCCCGCCATCGACCGCTTCTTCACGCGCGACCCGGACGGGAATCGCGTTGAGTTCCAGGGGCCGGAGAGGGTTGGAATGAAAAATGAAAAATGAAAAGTGAAAAATGTTCAGGCAGACAATTCAGGAATCACCACGGAGGCACGGAGGCGCGCTTGTACTTCGATGCATCGACCCTCATCAGGATTTATCGATTTGTTCTTTTTGGATTCGATCGCCTGACGTTGCTCGAAGTCCGAGCGCGCCTCCGTGTCTCCGTGCCTCCGTGGTGAATAATTCTTTCTTAACGGCGACCGCTCTTGTTGCGGGCGGTTGGCTTTCGGCCGGCGCCTTTTCGTCTGGCCACCACTCGTATGGGCTTTTTGGGACGCTCTGCATCTCCCGCATCGAGCGGTGCCATCTGCATGGTTCTTTCTCTGGCGCGGATCACCATCTTCACCGGCACTTCCGCATACGGAAGCAATTCCCTGAAGCGGCTCATGATGTATTTCTGATACGCCTCGTTGAAATAGGCTGGATTATTGACGAAAAGCACAATCGTCGGCGGCGCGATCGCTGTTTGCGTGACGTAATAGATTCTCGCCCGGCGGCCGCTTGAGGTGCTGGGCGTGCGCTCTTCCATGATTGTCCGGATCGCGTCGTTCAATCTGTGCGTCGTCACGCGCTCGTTGGCCTGATTGAACAATCGCTGCGATAAATCGAGCAGGCCCTGCACGTTCTTCCCATCCTTGGCGGTGACGAATGCGATCGGCGCGAAATCCAGCCGGCGAAGCTCTTGATCGAGATATTCGCGGAATTTTTCCATCATGCCGGTATCATCGACGCCCGCCGCCTGCTGCTTGGCGGGCAGCAATTCATGGGCGCGCTGCCGGGTCAGGTCCCATTTGTTGACGACCAGAATCACCGGCTTGAACTGCTCGGCGATGTATTGCGCCAACTTCTTGTCCGGCTCGCTCACCGGCTCCGTGCCGTCGATCAGCATCATCACCACATCCGCACGGCGAATGGATCGCTGCGCGCGATGAAAGCTGTAAAACTCGATGTCATTGGTCACCATGTGCCGCTTCTTGCGCACGCCGGCGGTGTCGATGACGACGAGTGTCTTGCCCTCCTTTTCGAAGCGCACGTCCACACTATCGCGCGTCGTTCCGGGAATCTCAGAGACGATAACGCGATCTCCCGCCCCTTCGTAAATCTCGGCGATCGAGTTGACGAGTGTGCTCTTGCCGGCGTTGCGCTTGCCGACAATCGCGACAAGCATCGTGGGCTTGGGCGGCTCGGTGGGAGCATTAGAAAGATCGACGTTCTTGCCGATGATTTCACGAATCTGTTCGATGTTGCGGCCGGTGGTCGCCGATACCCCCAGCGGCGTGCCAAGCCCCAGGCGGGCAAAATCGCCGAGCATGGCGTCCGATTTGGGGCCATCGGCTTTGTTGGCGATGAGGACGGTTTTGATTCCCTTCCGCCGCAACATGCTGGCGATCGCCTCGTCGGCGCTCACGCGGCCCTCCTGGCAATCCACGACGAACAGGACTAGCTGCGCCTGCGTCATCGCCAGCTCGATCTGATGTTTGATGTGATCGGTGAGCTGATCGGGATCGACAAACCCGTAGCCGCCGGTATCGACGATCTCGACAAAGCGGTCGTCGATGCGGATCGGAATCGAAATACGATCGCGCGTGACGCCGGGCATGTCCTGAACGATGCTGATCAATTTGCCGGCAATGGCATTCAGCAAACTGCT
Organism: Humisphaera sp.; assembly: GCA_036276235.1. GTDB lineage: Bacteria > Planctomycetota > Phycisphaerae > Tepidisphaerales > Tepidisphaeraceae > JANWHF01. The sequence goes on from DATBDZ010000085.1 coordinate 2,343, forward strand.
CTTGCCGACATTAGGCCGGCCAACAATCGCGACGGTTGGAAGGGATGGCATCGTGCCATTGTTGGGGGGTTTGAAGGGGAATGCAATTCGACGGATTGTCATTTGTCATTGGTCATTAGTCATTTGTCAATTGCTTCGCCGTTTCGAATCGATCGCCCACTTCGACCTGTGCTGGGTCTCAAGCAAATGACAAATGACAAATGACCAATGACTAGTGACACGCCATTCGAGAATCTTTTCACAATGTTGCACTCGCTATCGCGACTTTGGTAGGCTGCTCACAGTCGTACCATTTCTTCACCTGCCCGGCGTTTGCCGCACAACTCACCCGCGGCGTTCGCCGACAGAAAGGAGCCTGACATGCCCAGTGCGATGGAGATCCTTTCGGAAAAAGGGACAAAGGTTTACACGATCGGCGCCGACGCCACCGTTTTGGAGGCAACGCGCAAGATGAACCAGTACCGCATCGGCGCGCTGGTGGTGATGGACGGCGATGCGGTCGCCGGCATCTTCACCGAGCGCGATGTGCTGCAGCGCGTGATCGGCGAGCGAATGGGCCCGGCGGATGTCAGCGTCGGCGAAGTGATGACCAAGAAGGTCGTCTGCGCGCCGCCGGAAACCGACATCGACGAGCTGAGCGAGATCATGCGAAGCCAGCGCGTCCGCCATGTCCCGATCTGTGAGGAGGACGGAAAGCTGATGGGCATCGTCTCCATTGGAGATGTCAACGCGATGCATGCGAACCATCAGCAGGCGACGATTCATTATTTGAGTGAATTTATCTACGGACGGATGTGATGAGCTAGAATCAGACGATTGGAGCGCTTTCTTCACTTTTTATGGCGAGAGAGAGGTCGCTGATCGCGCGTTGCTCGGGGCGTTTGCCTTCATAGCGTTCTCGATGCTCGGGACTTGTGCCTGGCATTTGCTACGAGCAATCGAGCGATTTCGGCATTACTTGGAGCGATTGCAACAGGGAACAGCCGAGGAGCCGCGCTGCACTCAGTGTGGGTACTCATTGATCGGAAATGTATCTGGCGTTTGCCCGGAATGCGGATCGACGTTGAGAGCAAACGCTTGACGAGGCATCTCCCGATCGTGGTTTAGTGAGGTGGTCGTATTTTGCGACCGGTTGACGCGTCTCTTCCGACTGGTTTACGGCTTCAACCGCGCATACTTCTTCCCCAACCTTACCGGCACCGGCTTCTCGATCGTCCACGTCTTCTGCGGGTCGGTGACGCGTTCTCCGTCGAAATCGACGGCGCCTTCCTTGATCTTGCGCATGGCTTCTCCGTTTGACGCGGCTAATCCGGCCTGCACGAGCAGCGGCGCGAGTTTGTGGGGGCCGGGGCCGACGGCGAACTCGGGCATCTGATCGGGGATCTTTCCCTGCACAAACTGCTGCACGAACGCCTGCTCGGCGGCTTCGGCGTCCTGCGGCGAATGCAGCCACCCGATGAGCTGCTTGGCGAGGCGAACCTTTGCATCGCGCGGGTTGCTCGCGATCTGCGCGCGGGCTTCATCGAGTGGCAAATCGGTCACCAATTGGTAGTAACTTTCCATCAGGTGATCGGGGATCGACATGATCTTGCCGAAGATTCCCTCCTGTCCGCCGGGGGCGTCGGTGACGCCGATGTAGTTCTTGAGGCTCTTGGACATTTTCTTGACGCCATCCGTGCCAACCAGCAGCGGCGTCACGATCACCACCTGCCCTTCCTTCCCCTCCTCCTTCTGGAATTCGCGGCCGACGAGATTGTTGAAGAGTTGATCGCTGCCGCCCATTTCGACGTCGGCGTCGATCATCACGCTGTCCCACCCTTGCAGCAGCGGATAGAGAATCTCGTGCAGGCGGATTTCGGTGCCCTCGGCATAACGCTTGGCAAAATCCTCCCGCGTGAGCATCTGCGCGACGGTTGCCCGGCTGGCGAGCTTGATGATTTCGACCATCCCCATCTTCCCGAGCCATTCGCCGTTGAAACGCGTCTCCAGATGATCCGGATCGGTCAGCAGGATTTTGCCAACTTGCGCGACGTAGGTTTTAGCGTTGGCGTCGATTTCTTCGCCGGAGAGATCCGGACGAGTTTTATTGCGGCCTGTCGGATCGCCAACTCGGGCGGTGTAATCGCCGATGATCAGGACCGCCTTGTGGCCCCATTCCTGGAACTGGCGGATCACCTTGAGCGGCACGGCATGGCCGAGCGTCACATCCGGGGCCGTCGGATCCATCCCAAGCTTGATTCGCAGCGGCCGGCGGGTTTCGTAGCTCTTCTTCAGCTTCGCGCGCAAATCCTCCTCGCTGAGAATGCGCTCACAACGCCGGCCGAGAATCTTGATTTGGTCTTCGATCGATGGGGTCACCGTCAGCATCTCCAATGATAAAAGCGGCCATTTCAAGGAACTGTCATGCTGAGGTACTCCGAGGCATCTGGCCCATTCCCGCGAGTAAGCCAGATGCTTCGGAGTACCTCAGCATGACAGCTCTTGAGAAGCATGCCTCTCGAGAAATTTTCACAGGTCAAGATCGGCGAAGTCTAAGGTCCGCTATCGCGCGCTTCAATTGATGCCGTGCAGATAAATCGCCGTGGAGATGGAATTGAAGACACAATGGATCGTGATCGATGTCCAGAGGTTTCCCGTTCGCTCGTAGGCGAATCCCAAGCCCAGCGAAAGCACAAAGATCGGCGGCGCCATCCAGAGGGGGTGAACGCCGGCGAAGAGTAATGAGGTAATGAAGATCGCCAGCCACGTTTGCCAGCGGGCTGGCGCTGCGACGGGCGGAGTCAGCGCCGACGGAATGAATACCTCCGGAACGGCATACGGCAGTTGATTCGCTTCCGGCACCGGCTGGGACATGGGCAATACCGGAACAGGACGCCGGCTCAGCAGAATCAGCGATCGCCGAATCAGTGTCTGCAGATGGCCCCGAAACAGCAACTCCTCAAACAGCGGCGCGAGGATGGCCGCGCCGATGATCAGCAGCGCCTGGGAGAATCCGGAGGCGTGCTTCATCGCCAACAACAATTCATGCTCGGCTGGATGATGAAACTGCGCGCGTTCGTACAGGGCTTCGACGATCGCCGAGAAGAGGTAAACTGCGGGGACGATCACGATCGCGCCGATCAGCCCGTATGTGACGCCCCGAAGCGCCTTGCGCGGCGTAAAGCCCAGAGACTTCAGCAAGCCCATCTCGCTGGTGAAGTAGTGGGCGACGAGCAGAAGCGTGAATGCCGCCAGCGGCGGGACGGTGGAAAGGATCGACCAGTCCCAGGTGGTAAAGTCGGCTTCGGTAACCTTGGCTTGCGCCCCGCGCTCGGCCGCAACCCGGGCCTGAATGACAGCGCCATACGCTCCCTGAGCGATCAACCAAGCCATGAAGCCGGCGATGAGAAGGGCAACAAGCAACGATGCCTGACCGGGCGGCGGCCGATCAAAATCGCCGATGCTCCGGGGGCGGACGATACCTGCCGCCAGAACAATCGCCACGATAATTCCCCAACCGGCGAGCAGAAGAATTATCAGCGTGTTCGGACCTAACATTGACATCCAAAAAAGGTGGTCTACAGTTCCCGCCTTTGCGGTGGCCGGGGATTTTAGGCCGCGGCGGATGTTTTGCCTATGAGCACGATCCTCGTCGAAATTGTGCAGGTAAAGAAGGCGGAGGTCGCGGCAAGAAAGTCCGCGGTGCCGCTGGAGCAGCTTCGCGAGACGATTGCGACGCTTGGCCGCCCGCGCAATTTCTTCAACGCCGTCTCGCGCCAGCCCAGCGGCAAGCCGCTTAATCTGATCGCCGAGGTGAAGAAAGCCTCGCCCAGTGCGGGAGTAATTCGCGCCGATTTTGATCCGGTGAAGATCGCCAAAGAATACGCCGCGGCGGGTGCCGATGCGCTGAGCGTGCTCACCGACGAAAAATACTTTCAGGGAAAGCTCGAGTATATCCATCAGGTGCGCGATGCGGTGAAGCTGCCGGTGTTGCGGAAGGATTTCATCATCGATCCGTATCAGGTGTACGAGAGCCGCGCCGCGGGCGCGGATGCGATCCTGCTGATCGCAGAGTGCCTTGAAACCAGCGAGTTGATCGACCTGCAGATCCTGGCGACCGAACTGCATCTCACTTGCCTGATCGAAGTTCACGAGGTGGACAATTTCATCCGCGTTCGCGATCGAGTGATCGGCTTCCCCCATCGCAGCTACAGCCTGCTCGGAATCAACAATCGTGATCTGAACACATTCAAGACCGATTTGGGCACAACGCTGCGATTGGCCGAATTGGTGGAGGATCGCAGTGTGCTGGTAAGCGAGAGCGGGATTCACAATTTCGCGGACATCAAGAAGCTTGCCGATGCGGGGGTGAGAGCAGTGTTGGTGGGGGAAAGTCTGATGCGCAGCGAGGACATCGGCGCGAAGATAAGAGAGCTGTTCGGCGCACCGTAGGGCGGGATTTATCCCGCCGGCATCCGCGGCCTCGGCGGTATAAATCCCGCCCTACGAGAACTGCACCCGCGAAGCATGAAAATCGGAGTTGTAGTACGCCGTCCAAGCCCAACTGGTGGGCGGCTTTGGCCCGGTACTCGAGCGTTTCGCTCGTCCACCGCCCACTCTTTTTGGATGGACGACGTAGTAGGGTGGGTGTACTCGCCCACCACGAGCGGAAGATGGTGGGCGAGTATACCCACCCTACACAAACTCGCCACATTACAGAGCAGGTACTCCGAAGCATCTGACTCATTCGCCAGTCCAACCGCATGCTCCGGAGTACCTGCTCTGAAAATGTTGGCGGGTTCCTTACGATCGCCACGGGCATGCTATCGCAAGCCCATGCCACCCCATTCGATCGCGGGTGCCATTTCCCACGCTTGCGTGGGCATGTCTTCCTTCCGATCGCTATTTCCCTAGTCAGTCGTCCCAAACACATGCTGACGCAAGCGTGAGGCATGGCACCTCTGGCCGCCGATGCCGCCCAATCGAGAGCTGCGCAAAATCGGGTGGCATGGGCTCGCGACAGCGTGCCCGTGGGGATTTTCATGTTTCGCGGGTGTGCCCAAGGCACGCGGCCACTCAGCATGACAGAAGCATGAGGTTATCCGGGCGATCCGCCGATGCCTCGCCCCCGCGCGGTCCTCTGTGTATAGTCGCGCCGTGCGGCGGGCTTTCAGGTTTTTGTTGCTTTTGGTCCTCGGGTCGGCGGTCTTTGTCCTGTTCATCAACGGGCCGGACATCGTCGCCAGCCATGAGGCGCGCGTCGCGCAGCCGGCGCGGCAGATGGCGGCATCGGGCTGGCCCTGGGCGGCAAAGCCCGCCGATGTCGCGCCCGTCGTCCTGCGACAGGGGAATGTGCGGCTTGCGCCAGATTGGTCCGCCGAGCCGATTCATGTCAACCCGTGGCTCGTTCCCGTGCTCAACGGGCAGATCAGATTGCAAAAGCCGCCGCTCCCATACTGGTGCGAGGCGGTCTTTTTCCGCCTCTTCCATTTCAGCGAATTCGGCGCTCGAGTGGTTCCCGCGCTGATGGGGATGCTGGCGACGTTTTTCCTCTTCGATCTCGCCCGCAAACTTTTCTGCGGCACCGTCGCCTGGTGCACCGCGCTCGCCTGGGTCTCCACCTACGGCATCGCCGAGATGTACCGCAAGGGAATGGCTGATCCGTATCTGGCCTTTTTCACGCTCGTTTGCGTTTGGGCGTGGGTCGCGGAGGCAATGAAAAATGAAAAATTGAAAATGAAAAATGCGAGCGGGACAGAGCAGCCGATCGCCACACGTCGTCCGCCATTTTTCATTTTTCATTTTTTACTTTTCATTTTCTACGTGAGCTTCGCGTTCGCCCTGCTGGCCAAAGGCCCGCCGGCTCTCGTTAGCATCATCATTCCGCTCGCGGCTTATCATCTTTGCTTTCGCTCGCCATTTCCGGCTTCATTCAAAGCGCATCTCGTCGGGCTGCTGGTGATGTTGATCATTGCCGCTCCGTGGCCGCTTTATGTTTGGAAGAACGTGCCACATGTGCTGGAACTGTGGCGTTATGAGTCGGTCGGCGAGTTGATCGACAATGACGAAAATGCCCGCGCCTGGTGGTTTTATCTGCCGCAACTTTTTTATCTGTCGATGCCCTGGACGATCATGTGGGTGGTGGCGTGCATCGCGGCTTTTACGGACGGAAGCGCGACGGAGACGCGGACCGATGGGCAAGCTCAGTCGAGTCATTCCGCTTCTACGCGGGAAGGCGCCCCCGATCTTCGTCGCTTCTTCCCGATGATCTGGTGGCTGGCCATCGTCGCGTTCTTCTCCTTCGTGCATCTGAAGAAGAACCAGTATCTATTGCCGGCAATTGCCGCGGAATCCCTCATGGTGGGACAGGCGTTGTTTGCGTTACTCGGATGGCTGCGCGAGCTCGACTTCAGGGGCCGCGCCGGCGCGATGGCGATCGCGCAAGCCGTCATCGGCGTCATCTTCGCCGCCATGAGTGGCTGGCTCATTTTGCGCGTCGGCGCGAGCCCGCCGGCAAAGATCGCGATTGTCATCGCGATCATCCTGGCGCTGCTGCCGATCGCGATGATCCTTCGCCGCGCCCCCAATGGGTGGCTCATCACGCAGGCGATCGCCTATACCTGCTCGATCGTCGTGTTCATGCACTTCTATCTCGCGCCGCTGGACGATGCGCGGTCGGCCAGGCCGGTCGCCGCGGAAATGATTCGGCTCTGCCACGACCCCGATTACACGATCCTCCCCTACCGCGTCCCCGAGGAGGCATCGGTCTATCTGCCGATCAATCTGCGCTACGGCTTCGGCCACAAAGTGCTGGCGATCGTCGATGATGCGCACAACATACAAAAACGCGCCACCGCCAAAACCACGGCCATTCCCGAACCAAGCCTGGATGTATTTCAAGGTTGGGTTCCCGACGCGCGGGTGATCGCCGTGCGGCGAGTTCCCGTCGCCGCAGTCGCGCCGGATTATCGGTGGAAGCTGTATGAGCTGACGGTGGAGAGACGGGGATATGCGTTGGAATGAGTTGTCAGTTGCCAGTTGTCAGTTGTCAGTAAATACCTTTCGTAACTGACAACTTATAACTGGCAACTGACAACTTATTTCCTACCCCACCGCTTTGCGCACACCGCTATCGGCGGCGGCTCGGTCCAATTCCGTTCCCACCTCGTATCCGAGCAATCGGCTTTTCATCCAGCGGATCGCGAGCAGATCGCGGAAGCTTTTGAAGAGGCGGTTCCAGACGCCATATTTGCTTTCGCCGTGCAGGCGGGGGTTGTTGGTGACGGGAATCTCGGTCACCGTGAATCCTTCCATTTTCAGCAGCGTCGGGATGAATCGGTGCAGGCCGCGATAGAGCTTGAGCTTGGCCACGCACTCGCGCTTGAATGCGCGATAGGTGCAGCCGGCGTCGGAGATTTGCTCATCGCTCAGTTTATTGCGCACCCAGTTGGCGATGCGACTGGAGGCGACTCGAATAAAACTGTCCCCCTTCCCGCGCGTCGCGACGCGCGTGCCGCAGACACAATCCCAGCCTTTGTCGAGTGTCTCGATGAACTTTGGAATATCCTGCGGATCGTTCTGCAAATCCGCATCCATCGTCATGACGTATTTCCCGCGTGCCGCGCGAAGGCCGGCATCGCTGGCGGCAGTCTCGCCGCAGTTGGCCTTGAACTTCAAGCCGCGCACGCGAGCATCCTTCTCCACCAGCTTTTCGATCTGTGCCCAGGAGCCGTCCTTGCTGCCGTCATCGACAAGCAAGATTTCGCCATCGATTTGATTGGCATCGAAAACTTTGGCGATCGCCTCATGCAGAAGCGGCAGATTCTCTTCCTCGTTGTACACGGGAACGCAGATGCTCAAAACGGGCTGATGGGTCATGGCGATGTGCATTGTAATCACCTTTACGGTTTGTGTGCGTCGTCAGTGATCGGCGCCAATCCCTCGGCGGCGTCGCGACGCCGCTTCGCGTAGACGAGCATGAGATTCCGCGTGTACGGCACCGCCGACACGCAATACCCCGCGATGCCGACCGGATCATGCTGCCGCAGGAAATAGAGCGTTTCGAGCCACGCGCCCAAAAGGGACAAGTACCAGAAGGCCACCGGGACTTTGGACTCCCTGTGCTTCTCCGAATAGAGCCATTGCACGACCCAGCGCGCCTGGAAGACCCCCAGGCCGGCAAAGCCGATGGCTCTCCAGAACACATTGCTGCCCTGGAGCGGCATCTCAAACATGGCGAGCAGGGTGTAAGCTAGCAGAAGTTCGAACATTCGATCACGTTACCGCTTATATTATCGGACGATGTGGGGCGATTTCTTCAATTTCTGTCATTGGTCATTTGTCATTAGTCATTGGTCATTGGTCATTTGCTGTCATTCACTGCCGAGGTCTGCGATCGGCAATTGACCAATGACGAATGACCAATGACAAATGACGCTTTGGATAAATGACCAATGACCAATGACAAACGACCAATGACAATCGCTCGATTGAGCTATTCCGCTTGATCGATCCACCCTCCCCCCAGCACAACCTCCCCATCATAAAGCACTACTGCCTGCCCCGGCGTGATCGCGCTTTGCGGCTCATCGAAGCG
>DATBDZ010000086.1:0-14364 GCA_036276235.1 Humisphaera sp.
GAGCCCATGCCACCCGATTTTGCGGTTGTGCATCAGACCGGGTGGCATGGGCTTGCGACAGCATGCCCGTGGCGTTTTTTGTACGGCCGCCAACATTTTCAGAGCAGGTACTCCGAAGCATCTGGCCCACTCGCGCCAGCCGGCCAGATGCTTCGGAGTACCTCAGCATGACAATTGACCGGCGCTTCATCGCGCCGCGCTCCGCTTTCGTCGTCGATACCCCGCGCGCACCAACTTGCCCACCTCGATGATCGTCACCGGCACCAGCGACAATCCGAGGATCAGCGCCCAATCCCAACCCAGATTCCCTTCCACTTTGAACACCGTTCGCACGAACGGCAGAAACACCGCAAGCTGCAACAACCCGGAAATCACGATCGCCCAGAGCAGATGCCGATTGGTGAACAATCCCAGTTCCGGCATCGTGTAACGCTGACTGCGGCATGAAAAGGAATAAAAGAGCTGCGAATAGGAGAGGATGCAGAACGCGACAGTTTGCGCGCGGATGAGCAAGTCGTGATTGTTGCGGTAGACCATCGCGAAGCCGGCGATTGTGGCACCGGCGATCAGTGTGCCGTGCAAGAGCATCACGAGGCCGCGGTTGCGCGTGATGACGCCTTCGCTGGTGGGGCGCGGGCAGCGCGACATGATGTCGGGCTCGGGCGGTTCGAGACCCAGCGCGAGCGCGGGCAGCGCATCGGTCACCAAGTTGATCCAGAGGATTTGGATTGCCGTCAGCGGCGGCGGCCAGCCGACCAGGGCGCCGACAAGCATGAAGAGCACTTCGCCGGTGTTGCAGCCGAGCAGGTATTGGATGAATTTGCGGATGTTGTCGAAGATGCCGCGGCCTTCTTCGATGGCGGCGACGATCGTCGCGAAGTTGTCATCGGTGAGCACCATGGCGGCGGCTTCGCGGGTGACATCGGTGCCGCCGCGCCCCATGGCGATGCCGATGTCGGCGGCCTTGACCGCCGGCGCATCGTTCACTCCGTCGCCGGTCATCGCGACGATCTGCTCGCGCTGCTGCCAGGCGCGGACGATCCGCAATTTGTGCTCAGCCGTCACCCGCGCGAAGACCGCCGTGAGCGGCACCTGCTCGCGCAGTTGCTCATCATTCAGATCATCGAGCTTGCGGCCGGCGAGAACCTGATCCGTCTTGCAGGCGATCCCCAGCTCACAGGCGACCGCCAGCGCCGTCGCCGGGTGATCGCCAGTGATCATCACCGGCCGAATGCCGGCGGCATGACACTTGGCCACCGCGTCGCGCACTTCCTCGCGCGGCGGATCAAACAACCCGGCGAGGCCCGCAAACACCAAATCCGCCTCCGGGCATTCGTGCGGCCAGACGTCTGGAAACTCCCGATACGCCAGCGCCAGCACGCGCAGCGCGCGGCCCGCCATGTCGGAATTGGTGCGCAGAATCTTCGTCTTGCGCTCCGCCGTGAGCGGAATCACCTGCCCATCCATCCGCTCAAAGGAGCACAAACTCAGCACGACTTCGGGCGCGCCCTTGGTGTACATGGTGCCCCGGCCGCCCTCAGCGCGGCCGACGACCGACATCCGCTTGCGGTCCGAATCAAACGGAATCTCGTAGAGCAACTGATGATCGCGATTGGCGGTGAGAATCCCCGCCTTGAGCGCGACCGCGACGAGTGCGCCTTCGGTAGGATCGCCCGTTAGACGCCAGCTTATCGACGATGCATCGGCGGGCAGATCGGCGGGCAGTGCCCGCCCTACAGGCGATTCGTTGGGCGGCTCATCGAGCATTGTACCGGGTGGTTCGAGTCGCGCGTAATTCGCCCAGGCACCAATCGTCAACACTTGCACGAGATCCGAGTGGCCGAGTGGATCACTGATGGCTGATTGCGAGCCGCGAAGGCGGAAATCGCCGGTGGGCGTGTACCCGACACCGGTGATTTCAAATTCGCCCAGGCCGGCGAATATCTCGCGCACGGTCATCTCGTTGCGCGTGAGGGTGCCGGTCTTGTCGGTGCAGATGATGGTCACCGAGCCGAGGGTTTCGACGCTGGGCAGTTTGCGGATGAGGGCATGCCGCCGCGCCATGCGCTGCAGGCCAAGGGCCAGCGCGATGGTGACGACGGCCGGCAATCCTTCGGGAACCGCCGCCACCGCGAGGCTGATCGACAGCAGGAATGCTTCCTGAATCGCGCTGCCGCGCGCGATCTGCACGATGAAGATCACGCCGACGATCACCAGGCAGACGACGACAAGCACGCGGCCCAAGCCGGCGAGCTGCTTCTGAAGAGGCGTAGGCTCCGCCTGCTGCCGCTGCAGCAACCCCGCGATCTGCCCCAGCTCCGTCTGCATCCCCGTGGCGACGACCACCGCGCTGGCCTTGCCCGCGCTGGCGGTGGTGCCCATGTACGCCATGTTGGCCCGCTCGCCCAGCGGCGTATCCGCCTCCAGCACCACCCCTGATTCTTTGTCAACCGGATTTGATTCCCCTGTCAACGCAGCTTCAACAACGCGAAAGCCGACGGTGCTGATGAGCCGCAGGTCGGCCGGGATATGGTCCCCCGCCTCCAGCTCAACACGATCGCCCGGCACCAGCTCAGGCGCGGCAATATTTTGTAACGCCCCGCCGCGCAGCGCCTTGGCGTGCGGCATCGACATCCGCCGCAGCGCGGCGAGCGCTTCGTCCGCCTTCTGTTCCTGCAGGTAGCCGAGAATCCCGTTGAGCAAAACGATCGCGACGATGACGATCGTGTCCGTCCACTCCTTCATCCACCCGGAAATGATCGCGGCAGCGATGAGGATCCAGATCACCAGTTGCGTGAACTGCGCGAGAAACCGCTTGACGCGAGAAACCGGCGGCGCCTCGGCAAGCTTGTTGTCGCCATGTTTGGCGCGGCGTTGTTGCGCTTCCTCTGGGGCCAGGCCGCGCGCGGCGTCGGTTTGCAGATCAGCAAGCGCTTCATCCGCTTTGCGCGCATGCCAGTGAGTTGTTTGTGTCGCCGGAGCAGAAGTCTGAGGAGGCGCGGTCATCTGCCCCGAGCATACTCGCGCGCGGCGGGTTTGAGCGAGCGAGCGCCCCTTCGAAGAGAGAATGCGGCGGGATTTATCCCGCCGCTTCAGGCTTGCCTTCGATCCTGTGCGTTGATCAGTCCCGAAAGCATCCTGGCAATTTCTTCCAGATTGGCCGTCAGCCGAACGTGTTCTGCTGATTGAATCAATTCGCGCCGTCTTGCAAGTTCCAGCAATGGCACGCATTCCTGCACGGATCCGCGGGCGATGCCGAAAAAGTTCTTGCGGTCGCGAATCGTAAATCGGCCGTTGCCCTCAGCGATGTTTGCGGCGATCGAGAGCGATGCTCGATTGAGTTGGTCGACGAGGAAGTAATAACCCCGAGGGAAAGTTTGCGTCGTCTGGCAGACTTGGTCGCAAAAATTCATGGCCTTCTGGTAGACGAGAAGTTTCTCGAACGCAAAGGCCATGCGTAAATGCTTTGAGCGGGGAATGAGGAGAAGGCAGATGATCTCTGGCTTCTCCTCATCCGTCGCTCTGAAAGGAGTGAGTAGAAAGTAGACCGGGGTGAAGCCCGTCGGTCAGCAACGGTGCCCACCTTCGTGGGCGTCCATTGCTGTTTCTACTTTCTCCTCACTCCGCTCACCCCTCTAATTTTGCCTAGGCAAAATTGGAGGCGGGGGGAATTGAACCCCCGTCCCGAGATAACTCGAATGGCGGCCTCTACATGCTTAGTCGCTTTTTTGATCTCGATGCCGGCGGCGGGAAGCGACACTCTTCGCCGGCATCCAGTCGTCTTGATCTCGCCATCTGACCAACGTCCGAATCAGATGACCAGCCCGCTATTTTGCAGCCGGCCTGACACGGGCATCAGGTCGTGCTGAGGTTACCTATTATTAGGCAGCCATACGAACCGGGGCGGCAAAGCCAACCCGGCCTGCAACATCACTGTTGGCAGTTAAGGTTTTGCTCGATGTTTTACGAGGCCAACGAGCGTCCTCGGCATGCCACCACCACCGTCGCCATCCGGTCGAAACCGGTCGCCCCCGGTGTTGGGTTAAGTTTTTACAGCACCCATATCTTATGTCGGCTGGATGCCGGGGGCAACTTGTATCGCACGGACTATCTCAGGCGAGACGCGGTAAAATCGTTACCTTGCGGGATTTTTCTCAAGTAAGCGCCATCACCTTCTTGAACAAATCGGCGGGATGAATCCCGCCCTACATGAAAGGCCTCCGTGTCGGGCGGGATTTATCCCGCCGCAGACGGTCTGCCGACCCCTGCCGGACGCGCTAAAATTTTCGTGTCATGGCTATTGACATCAAATCATATTCATGTCATACTGCATGACATGAAATCAACCGCCGTCAAACGTCTGCCAAAGCCCCGCGCCAAGCGGGGCTACAGTCAGGACGTCCGGGCCCGGCAGACGCAGGCGAATGGCAAATCCATTCTGGATGCGGCGGTCAAGCGCCTTCGCACCGCCAGGCGCCTGGCGGCGATCACGCTTGACGAGATCGCCGCGGAGGCGGGAGTGACTGTTCGAACGATCCTGCGCCAATTCGGGTCGAAGGAAGGGATCATGGAGGCGGCGTTTCTGGAAGTCGGCCGCCAGATCAAATTGGCTCGGCGGGATACGCCCGCGGGCGATATCGACGCCGCGCTGGCCGCGCTGCTCGATCAATACGAGGTTGAGGGTGACCTCAATGCCCGCGTCGTTTCCGAAGAACACGAGATTCCAATTCTTCACAAGCTGCTGGAGTTTGCGCGCAAGAGCCATCGTGAATGGCTGACGGTCATGTTTGGCCCGAGCCTCGCGCATCTGCCGGGGGCGGAGCGCGAGCAGCGCATCACCGCGCTGTATGCCGCCACCGAAGTGCAATTGTGGAAGGTTCTACGGCGCGATCTGCACCAATCCGCGCAGCAGACCGCCGATATATTTCGACGGCTCGTGCGCGGCGTGCTAGCCGTGTGATGCGATGAAGGCTGTAAAGGTGACATCCACCTTTTTAAAAAGGTGGATGTCACCTTTACAGCCTTTGGACGAGTCTCGTGTTCGCCCAATGCCGCTCGCACGGACCCGGAGGGTGAACACAAGGCTCACCGCTGCTTTCTGATAAATAAACGGTCGGGCGAAGATTGATTTCGCCCCTGGACTTGAAGGAGATTCCGATGATTGCGATGCTTGAGAGAGAGGTCGATATGGACAGCAGCGACACTGCCTTATCAAACCGCAAGCGATTTTTGTTTGCGCATTGGGAGGGCGGCGGGAATACGCCGCCGATGCTGGCGGTGGTGCGGCGGCTGATTGGCCGCGGACACGAGGTGCGCGTGCTGAGCGATCCGTGCAATCGCGAGGAAGTGGAAGCCACGGGCGCATCGTTCGTTTCCTGGACGCGTGCTCCGCGGCGGGAGAATAAATCACCGGCCAGCGATCCGCTGCGCGATTGGGAATTGAAGACGCCGCCGGCGCTGCTGCGGCGATTGTGCGATCAATTCTTCGTCGGTACCGCCCTGCCGCGTGCGCAGGATGTGCTGGCGGAGCTGAAGCGATTCGAAGCGGATGCGATCGTCACCGGCGAGATGTTGCTGGGCGTAATGGCGGCCGCCGAGGCGGCGCATGTGCCCTGCGCGGCGCTGTGCGCCAATGTCTATCTGTTTCCGCTTCCGGGCGTGCCGCCGTTTGGCCCCGGTCTTCAGCCGGCCAAAACCTGGGTCGGGCGATTGCTCCATAAGTTTGTCGCGAAGATGACAATGAAAGTCTTCGGCGAATATTCCGAAGCGTTCAACGCGACGCGCCAGGCGCTGGGGCTTGAGTCAATTTCGCATCCGTTTGATCAGATCGCGCGGGTCGATCGCGTTTTGGTGCAAACGAGTCCCGCGTTTGATTTTCCGGCGACGAGCTTGCCGCGCAATGTGGTGTATGTCGGCCCGGAGATCGGCGACCCGGATTGGGTCGAGCCGTGGCGATCGCCCTGGAATGAAAATGAATCGCATCCGCTGGTGCTCGTCGGCTTCAGCTCGACGTATCAGGATCAGTCGGCGGTGCTCCGCCGCGTGATCGCGGCACTGGGCGGCTTGGATGTGCGGGCGGTTGTCACCGCCGGCCCGTCGATCGATGTCGAGTCGCTGGAAGCGCCGCGAAACGTTCACGTCTGCCGATCCGCTCCGCATAGCCAGCTACTGAAGCAGGCGTCGCTGGTGATCACGCACGCCGGCCACGGTACAGTGATCCGCGCGCTGGCGGCGGGCGTGCCGCTGGTCTGCATGCCAATGGGTCGCGACCAAAACGACAACGCCGCCAGAGTTACGGCGCGCCAGGCGGGAGTGAGAATCAGTCCCAAGGCGTCAGCGCGGGCGATTCGGCATGCGGTGCTCAAGGTGCTGGAAAATCCGGCATTTCACGAAGGGGCGCAGCGATTGGGCGCGAGAATCGCATATGACGCCGAGCATTCACCGGCGGTGGAGATTCTTGAGCAGGTAGCGGCGCGGAGCGCAGCGGCCGCGAGGATCTGATCATCGGCCTTAGTGTTTGCGCCTCCGTTGAAAACGCGCGGCCGGACCTTCCCCGTAGGTTTCCTCCGCATCAAGGCTCGATCTCAATTGACCGATCTTGATGCAGAGGAACCGATGGGACAAAACACACGGCAATTGCTCCAGCTCATTCTGATCGTTGCTGTTTTCACTGCAATTGTGATTTGGGCCGCGCCGTTGCCGCTGAGCGCGATCGTCGTGACGATCCGTATCGTGGCGCCACTGGCCTCATTGGGCATGGCGTACGTCGTTTATCGGGTATGGCGTTCACCCGATCGGCTTCCCGATAAGCTTCAAGAAATCGCGCGGCGATATTTCGAGCGCAAGGGCTTGTGCTTCGCACCACGATTTGAAGTGCAGGATGGCCGCGCGCTGCTTTGCATTTATTTTCAGAACCGCCACGAGCGCGAGGTTTACGCCACATTGGCCGTGCAACCGGGGATGCGGTCGTTTCGTTTGACGCGATATCGGCTGTCATCTGTCTCGGTTTCAGTCGGATGCCCCGGCGGCGCGTTCGGGGTTGCTCGCGTGCCAATTCCGATCCCAGCGGGATTACAGGGCAAACAGATACGATTTGAAGTCGGCGCTGACGTCGAGTATGCGGGCCGCCGCGGGAAGCTTCTGCGCATGCATGGCGGCCGGCGCACCAGCTGCACGAGCAATCTGCACCAGGGTTATCAATTCCTCAACGCTCTGGGCGGCGTTTTGCTCGGGGGCATCATCCGTGAGCAAAGTCCGGCGAAGTTATTAATGATTCTGCCGACGAATGTGGCGGACACGCTGCCTGAATCTGGCGCGCCTCGCGTGGAACTGCTGTGGTGGCCGGACATGGCAAATGAATCCTCTCCCCCACCGACAAAACTCGCAGCTTGATGCGACATGCTTCGTGGCCGCGAACGGGTGAGCAAGTGGGCGCTCTATCTCACTATTTGCGCTGCGTTCAATCATCATCTCCCATAATCCGAAACACGCGCTGCCTGATGGCGCGCTCCAGCAGAACGGCATTGGCGTATGCCCCCGCCGCCAGTTCTTTGGCGGTTTGATCCAGCTCCTTTACGAGCTGGCCGTTGGTTTCGATGACCTCTTTGATCGTGTCGGCATCGGCGTCGGGGAGGATGGCGGCGACGGAGACTTTCCATTTGCCGTCGATCTTCACCATTTCCAGCGGCTCGCGGTCGTCGGGCCAGGCGACGGAGGCTTTGTCGCCGTCGATGGTTTCGGTGGCGGCGTCGATGTCGGCGGATGTGAATTGCCGCATCGCGTGCAGCGCATCCTCGGCGGCTTTGTCGCCGAATTTGTCGCGCACTGCTTTCCCGAGCCGCGCGGCGGCCAGGTCGGATTTTGCCATCGCATCGACCGCGGGGCGATATTTGCGATCGGTCCAGTGATAAAGCTGCCGCGCGGCGGGTAAGCCCCCGGCGGGTAGCGATTGATCGCACGCCTTGAGCGCGCCGCGCGGGGTTGAGGGATCGGCGGGCGCGGGACGGGTTGTGGGAGGTTGGTCGGCGGCAGTCGCGAGGGCCGCGAAGGGCAGGCAGGCTACGAGGAGCATTAATAATCTCATGGGAGTTTCCCTGTGTTTTCCGAGCGGGTCCTGCGAGCACCGGTAGGATAGCGGGATGGGAGAGCGCGAGGAAGAAGTCCTGTGATCAACTTCGCTAAGAAATCGTCGTCGAGAGAAATTGTCATGCTGAGGTACTCCGAAGCATCTCGCCGACTCGCGCGAATGGGCCAGATGCTTCGGAGTACCTCAGCATGACAGCTCTTTGCGGTTGCGGAATTCCCACGACTCACACCCTTGAGAAAACAGGACGGAATATAGCTTGGGCAGCCCCGGCGCGCTTGCCTCCCCTGTCGCGCGGTTATACCCTCGGGTCTTCATGCCTTTGCGAATTTTGTGCCTTGGAGACATCGTCGGACGGCCGGGTCGGCAGGTGGTTCACCAGAAACTGCCGGGCGTCGTGCGGCAGCATTCGGTCGATCTGGTGATCGCCAACGCCGAGAACATCGCCGGCGGCAGCGGTATCACGCAAAACCTTTTTCACAAGCTGCGATCGTACGGCGTCGATGTCGTGACGCTGGGCGATCATGTCTACAAAAAGCTGGAGATCACGCCGACCCTGGAAACCAGCGAGCGAATCCTCCGCCCCGCGAATCTCTCATCGCACGCCGCCGGACGACCGTTCACAGTGGTCACCACCAACAGCGGCATCAGCGTCGGCGTCTTTTGCCTCCTGGGGCGGATCTACATGAATCTTCCCGCCGATGATCCCTTCGCGGCGGCGGATCGGGTGCTGGAGCAGATTCCGCGCAGCGTGAAGGTTTGTGTCTGCGACATGCACGCCGAGGCATCCAGCGAGAAGGTGGCGATGGGCCACTGGCTCGATGGCCGCTGCTCGCTGGTGTTCGGCACGCACACGCACATCCCAACCGCCGACGCAAAAGTGTTGCCGGGCGGGACGGCTTACATTTCCGATCTGGGCATGACCGGCCCTTACGATTCGGTGCTCGGCCGCCGCAAGGATCGCGTCGTGAAGTACATGACGACGAACATGCCGCAGTCGTTTGATGTGGCGACAAGCGACGTGCGTCTGTGCGGCGCGCTGGCGGAGATCGACGCCGAAACCGGCCGGGCGATTTCGATCCAGCGGATCGAAGTGCAGGGGGAGAATTCAGATCACGCGTATGATGCGGATGACGCGAAGCCGCCCAGAGCTCATGGAGACTAACGAAGCCTGCTCATTGGAACCGCTCCCGGAATTGCTCGAGTACAAACAGCGACGGAAGGCACGCGATCAATGCAGCGATGCGCCAGGGCGTCCTGCCGATGCACACCACCGCGACGAAGCAACAATCTGCAATCGCCAGCCAGTATAGAGAATCCCGCAGAATTCCATTGTAAGGATGCGGATTGGCGCTCGGCGGGCCGAACGTAGCGACGGTCACAAAATCGCAGGCAACGGCGACCATCATCGCGAAAAGCCCGAGCATCATCAGGAGCGCATTGAGCGAGTGACGAGACATCGCTCTGATTTTATCCCATCAGTGACCAATTGCTAAACGCTTTGACAGTCGATCGGTAATGGGTGGGTGCGGAGCGAGAGGGGCTGAAAGCGTCTGACGATATCTCCAGGGCACAAGGTCGCACTCAGAACCCTCTCCCCTGTACTCAGGGGAGAGGGCAGGGTGAGGGGACAGCGGATCGCGATATGGCGCAGTTCGCAAGTCGCGCGGTTCGTCCCCTCACCCCCGCCCTCTCCCCTGAGTACAGGGGGGAGGGAGAAAATAGTTTTTAAAATTGGCAATGACATCCGTGAAACCTGTCGTCCTCTCATCCAAAACGCGCGCGGCGTTCCTCATCTCATTGGCACTCCTCGCCGGCTGCAGCGCCAACTGGTTTCGGCAATCGGCTGACAATGAAGTGTTGCCGATGGTGAAGGATCGGGAGCGCAAGACGGTTGGGTACACGCCGCAGGTGCAGGTGAATCAGAGCGATCCGCCGCCGATTGGTCGGGCAGCTTACGCGAAGATTCCGCAGACGCCGATCCCGGGGACGCAGCCGGCGCCGCTGGAATCGCCGCGGACAATTTTGCCGTACGAGCCGCTCGGACCTCCCTATCCGACGATCGGCTGGCAGACCAGCGAACAGATCGATCAAGACCTTGGCGTCGGCGGGCCGCAGGCGTTGATTATCGACGGCGTCTATGGGCCGCCCGTCCCTCAGGAATTGCGCCGAATGTTTGCGCTGTTCGACGCGCTCGCGTATGGGACGCAGCACAGCCGGCCGTATCAGGATGCGATGGAGGAGCTATATCTGTCGGCACTGGACGTGACGCTGCAGCGGCACGTCTTCGCGCCGCAGCCATTCGGAAATGTCGGACTGCAATACACCGGCGCGCAGTTCGGCGGCAATGGGCCAGCGGGCGGCATTAAATATGACTCGGCCCTCGCCGCCACCTCGGCGCTGGGCGTCAAGCAGAATCTCCCTTACGGCGGGCAGCTCACCGCGCAAGCACTCGTGCAATTTGTCGATGCGCTCAGCTCGACAACCATCGGCGGAGAATCGGCGCAAGTCGCGCTCACCGGCTCCATCCCGCTTCTGCGCGGCGCGGGCATGGTGAATCTGGAGCCGCTCATTCAGAGCGAACGATTGCTGGTTTATCAGGTGCGCGTCTTCGAGGAATTTCGCCGGCAATTCGCGGTGGATATTTCGCGGCAATATTTCAATCTGCTGGTGCTCCAGCAACGCGTGGCCAATCGCCGGCTCAACGTCTCAAACCTGACCGCCCTCCTCGATCGCACGCAGGCGCTGTTTGACGCCGGCCGCATCAACTTCCTTGAAGTGCAGCGCTCGCAACAGTCGCTTTTTGACGGCGAGAACTCGCTTTCAACGGCGCTGATCAGCTACCAAAATGCACTCGATACTTTCAAAGTTCAGCTAGGCATGCCGGTGCTGGAAGATTTGGATGTGATGCCGGTGGAACTGGATGTGAATGTGCCTGATCTGGAGCACAACGATGTGGTGGCGGTTGCCCAGCACTACCGGCTCGATCTGCAAACGGCGCACGATCAAATCGAAGACGCGCAGCGCGACATTGAAGTCGCACGCAACGGGCTGCTGCCCGATCTGAACGTCAACGTGCAAACACAATTTGGAAACCCGGTCGGTTCGCCGGCGAAGGATTTCAGCAATCGTGCGACCGGCTATTCCGCCGGCCTCAATCTCGATCTGCCGCTGGATCGGCTGGCGGAGCGCAACGTGTATCGAAGGGCATTGATCTCGTTCGACAGGTCGCAGCGCTCCTTTGCCGAACTGCGCGATGCGATCGCGGCTGAAGTTCGCGGCGACGTGCGCGGCATTCGTTCGGCGCAGATCTCACTGGACATCCAACGCCGCAGCATTCGCCTGGCCGAACGGCGATTGGAATATTCTCTCGAACTGCTCCGCCGCGGCACCGGCAACGCCCGCGACGTAACCGACGCCCAAAGCTCGCTGCTTACCTCGCAGGACAACTTCAGCCAGGCGCGGTCGGATCTGCAGGTTCAGGTGCTGGAGTTCCTCAAGGATAGCGGAACGATTCGCATTGATCCGAATGCAGGATCGATCGGCCGCGCGCTGGATCGAGATGCGAGATTGAATCCACTTGAGCCTGGCCAAGTGCCGATGGAACATCCAAAGGATCCTCAGGTTTCGACGAAGGCCGATCCACTGGCGGCGGGCTACTAGCATGGCCCGGTGCGGGCGAGACGAAAGCGGCGGGCAGTGCCCGCCCTACGCGCCACATTGCCCGTAGGGCGGGCACTGCCCGCCGCGTCTTCGGAGCAGCGGTGTCATTCCAGAGGGAAGCACAGGTCTGCGAGTACGCCGACCTGTGGCACCCGGATTGACCGACCACCAAGAGGCCAGTTTCCCGCCGATCGGCACAGAACCAAATGACCGCCCACACCCGCGGCATTAGCGCGACGTTTTGACAAACGAATAGAGCGGTGATGTGTACCAATACTAGCGGCGGTGGACATCTCAAAGGATTGATGCGTCCTAAGCCGATTATTTGTATGGGTTTAAGCTCGAAGGGCGCAGCAGTTTCATGAGCACGATCGCGTTTCCAAGTTCTACTCCAGTTGAGGTTCCCAATCGCAGATGGCTGGCCTGGACCCTGGCCGGATTCGTTGCGCTGGCGGCGATGGCCGCATATTGGATGACCACGCGCACCGCCGCCTCGGGGCAGCTCGCGCTGACCGGTAAATTCTACACCGTTTCGCCCGCTGACCTCGATGTGAAGGTTAAGAAGGACGGCGAGCTTCAATCGGTCAACAGCATCGAAATCGTCAGCATGGTCGAAGGGCTCAATACCCTCACGCAGATCGTGAAGGAAGGATCGTACGTCAAGAAAGGCGATATCCTCGTCACGATCGATTCCTCGCAAATTCGCCAGAAGATCGACGACACAGATATCGAGTTGCAAAAGGCCAAATCGGATGTCGAGACGGCCCAGCAGATGCTGGAGATTCAGAAGAGCCAGAACGCGGCGAATCTCGACGCCGCCGCGACGAATCTCGAGCTCGCGAAGATCGCAGTCAAGCAATATAGCGAGGGCCTTTATCCCCAGCAGCTTGCCGATGCAAAGACCGCGGTGAAGATGGCGGAGCTTTCCCTAAAGAGCAAGCAGGATGATCAACGCAACACGATGGCGCTGCTGGCGCGCGGGTTTGTCACCGAAGCGGATCGCAAACAGATCGATCTTTCTGTCACCACCTGCGAAAACGATCTCGCCAAGGCAAAAACGACGTTGGAAGTCCTTGAGCACTATTCCCATGAGATGGACCAAAAGGGAAAGGAAAGCTATCGCGATCAGTGCACGCAGTTGTACGCCCGCACCGAAAAGGAAAACCTGATCAACCTTCAGCAAAAGAAGGTGGACCTGGAAACCAAACAGGCGGCACTCACGATTGTTCAGCGGAAAAACGAACATCTGAAGGAGCAGCTCGACGACTGCACGATCAAAGCCCCCGCCGACGGGCTGGTGGTTTACGCCCAGAACGAGCGCAGCTCGCAGCAGCCGATCGAGGAAGGCGTGCAAGTGCGCGAGCGGCAGATGCTGCTCCGTCTGCCGGATACCAGCTCCATGAAAGCTGTCCTGCGGATCAACGAATCACAGGTCACGCAGCTTCGCCCCGGCCAGCGCGCGCTGGTTTCGATCACCGGCATCCCTGAGCCGGTCGGCGCGACGGTGGAAAAAATCAGCCCGGTCGTCGATAGCAGCCAGCGCTGGTGGAATCCGGATTTGCGCGAGTATCCGGTCGAGTTGACGCTCGACAACACACCCGGCAATCTCAAGCCGGGCATCAGCGCCAAGGGCGAAATCTACGTCGATCGGCTCGAGCATATCACCGCCGTTCCACTGGCAGCGCTCTACAGTGAAAAATCCGCCAGCTATGTCTTTGTCAGAAATGGCGAAGATGTGAAGCCGGTGCCGGTGAAGATCGGCTCGGTCAATGAAACGCAGGCGCAGATCGCCGAAGGAATCGCCGTCGGCGACCAGGTGTTGCTGCTCGAAGCCGGCCAGGGGCGCGAGCTACTTGAGAAGGCCGGCCTGCACAGCGAAGACTCATCGAGCGATCATAATAAGGGCCCGGGCGCTGCGCCAGTCCGAAATAAGACTCAGACAAACAAGCCCGTCGCGTCACCAGCCGATTCCGAAAAACAGCGCGACGCCGCCACGCCGCATTTGCAGGAAAAGTAACTTCCGATTGTCATGGCTGATGGCACTGTTGCTGCGCCGCACTCGGGAAGCGGCGCGCGTGCGCATTCTCCCTCGCCCCTGTACTCAGGGGAGAGGGTTGGGGTGAGGGGACGAACGCTTGGACTTGCGAACAGCGCGATATCGCGAATCGCCGTCCCCTCACCCTGCCCTCTCCCCTGAGTACAGGGGAGAGGGTTCTAAACGCGAGGCTGTGACCAGTCATTGCGCCGCATCGGCAGCCGGCTTTGTCGCCGGCTGCGTTTCCGGCGGCAGGGGCACCGGACGCGTATCAATCAAACCCGCGGAACTGAGCGACCAGGGCGTGTCGCCGGCGTTGGTGACGCCGGGATAATCCCATCGCACAAAATATCCCGCTTGCATCAGCACGCCATGCGGATCGACATACTGCACGGCGCCGCCGACCGCGAGAACCGTGCCGACGTCGGCGATGAAGTCGGCCCGGACGAAATCCGGCCCTTTTGCGAAATCGATGTCGTGCCCCTGCACCAGCGACGCGACGACACGCTGATAGTTGTTCAAAACAAACTGCTCCCACTGCGGATCCATCGGCAAAGCCTGCGGCGGCGGGGGCAACGCCCCC
>DATBDZ010000087.1:0-13736 GCA_036276235.1 Humisphaera sp.
TGCTTCGTGGCGCACTGGATCACGCGCACGGTGAGACGCCAACACGTAGCGGTAGTAGAACTGACGTTGACACTTCCGCAGGTAGCGGTGCGCTGTCAATGAGATCGTCATTGGGCACCGCCTTTGTCTCCCTTCGTTCGACCCTTCGAGTGCCGCCGTTCCAGCAAATGGAGCATCGCTTCCCAGTCCTCTGGGGAGGCAACCTGCGTAGCCCGCTGGATGAAGCGACGGGCGGCCGGCATCGTTACTGAGTCCAATTCAGGTGGGAGTTTATCCGCGATCTTCAGCAATTCGATAGGATCGGCGTCTAGTGCTGATGCAATTGCCCGAATAGTTTCCACCGACGGAGTATGCGGCAAACGTCCGTTCTCAATCTTCGACAGGTAACTAAAGTCAACGTCGATCTGCACGGCTAGATCGCGCAACGTCAGTCCGCATGCCTTTCTTAGCTCCCGGAGACGATGACCGAATGTCATATCCTTACCTTTCATCGGCAGATTATTGCTTATTGTTGAGTTGAAGTCAACACCCATTTTAGATGTGAGGAGGATTCTGTTCGACCAGGGCACACCTGGAAGAGAAAAGGGGATATGGGGGGGCCGCGATTTGTCAAAATATAGCTTGACAACCGATGTGTTACGGGGTGGAATGCATCGGATACGCAATAACGAGAAAGGAGGCGCGCAAGCGGAGGCGGGGAAGGGGCTTACAAAACTTCTAACGCAATGATTAGATAAACGACGAGTGCTCGGCGCGCCGCATTTTTATACAAAAGCGCAACACGAATTTCGAAGGCGGAAAGCCGGTCGGTTTTATTTGGCGCTGGACGCGATTGTTACGCTCGCTAAATCTTCCTCACCACCCGCAACGGATCTGGCTTTCCGGCTTGCTGGAAGGCGGCTTCGCGGGCGCGGCAGCCTCGGCAGGCCCAGCAGGGGTCGCCGCTTTCTTCCATGCAGCTCCAGGTGCGATCGAAGGGTGCCGCGACTTGATAGCCGACGTCGATCACCTGCCACGGCTCCAGTTCCAAGAGCGGCCCGACCAGCTCCACATCCCCCATGTTGCACGGCATCTGGATCATCTCGTTCCAGATCTG
The DNA here is from genome assembly GCA_036276235.1 of Humisphaera sp. GTDB lineage: Bacteria > Planctomycetota > Phycisphaerae > Tepidisphaerales > Tepidisphaeraceae > JANWHF01. The sequence continues at coordinate 1,097 of DATBDZ010000087.1, forward strand.
CACATACTCGGTGGCCTGCGCGAGCTCATCGCCATCCGGGCCGACGCGCAAGCCGAAGTAGACGGCGGCGGCCTGATAGTGGGCGGCGTAGCGCACGCCTGCCGCCACCAGTGGCAGCAGCTCGAGCATCTGTGGGCCCAGCGGCGCCGGGTGGCGCGGGTCGGCGGATGCCGCCTGCTGGGCGGCGGCGGTGGACACCGAGCTAAAAAACGGCATCGGCAGCGAATGCTCGCGGTACGGCTTGAAGTGGGCGACCTGCTGATCGTAAGCCGCCCGCGCCCGCGCCGCCGCCGGATGCGGAATCTCGGCGTGGATGAGGATCGGCCGATACTTCTGCGCCGCCATCGCCGACACAACCGCCGAGTTCACGCTTCCGTTGCTGAGGATGATTGCGAGGTCTTTGGCCATATTTAGCAGTAGACAGAAGTCAGAAGGCAGTAGTCAGAACATGCCGCCTTGCTTTCCCTTCGTGCCTTCGTGCCTCCGTGCCTATATCGTTCTGCCGCGTGCCACTCATTCCACAGATAAAATCACTTTCAAAACTCCCGGTCTTCCGGCGAGGTCCATCGCTTCAAGGCCCTGATCGAGCTTCATTCGGCGATGAATCAGGCTGGCGACGTCGATCCGTTTTTCCGCCAGCGCGCTGATCGCCTCGCGGAATGGGCCGCAGCGGCTGCCGATGATGTTGATCTCGTCGATCACCACCGGCGCAAGATTCATCGCCTTTCCGGTGGCCACAGTGCTTTTGAGCACGATCGTCCCGCGCGGGCGGACCATCTGCATCGCCAGCTCAAGGCCGGCGGCCCTGCCGGTGCAATCGACGACGACATCCTGATCGTGCCGCGGGTTGATATCCGCCAATGGCCGCGAGCGGATCGACCACTTTTCGCAGAGCGCCAATTTCTCCGGATGCTTCCCGATGACCCGCACCGCGCATCCTGCATCCCGCAACACTTGCGCGACAAGCAGCCCAAGCCGCCCATCGCCCAGCACCGTTACAAACTTGCGGCTATCGATCTGCACCTGCTTAAGCACCTGAAACGCCGCCGCCAGGGGCTCGACGAACACTGCCGCGTCATCATCCACATTTTTCGGAAGGACGTGCAGATTGATCGCCGGCAGGCGGATGAATTCGGCAAACGCGCCGTCACGATTCAAAATTCCCAGGACCGTGCGATTGCGGCAATGCGCGCCGAGTCCTGAAAGACACAGATCGCATCGCCCGCAAACGACATTGATTTCCCCGCAGACGCGCTGGCCGACAAGGTTTTTATCAGCCGATTGCACGACTTCGCCGACGAATTCGTGGCCGAGCACGCCGTGGAATCCCATGTACCCTTTGACAATTTCCAGATCGGTAGCGCAAATGCCCGCCTGGCGGACGCGGATGAGCGTGTCGCCGCTCGATGCCGCCGGCTCCGGATGGCGCGGCTGAAAGGTCAGCGATTTATCAAAAACCAAAGCTCGCATGAATCGTCGATCCGTCCGCCGGATCGTCGGTCGTTTGATGGGGCGAGTCAAGGTATGCTAATGAGTAGTCAGAAGGAATGAGTAGGCAGTAGTCAGAAGCAGAAGGCAATAGGCAGGAAAAACCCGAGGTCCATTGGTATTTATCTGACTACTGCCCACTTATTCCCTCTGCCTACTTATTCCGAAGCATTTATCTGACTACTGGCTACTTATTCCCTCTGCCTACTTATTCGACAGGAGCCCCATGTTCGACGCCCTTAAAAACCTCGGCAACCTTCCCTCCCTGATGGCCAAGGCCAAGGAAATGCGCGAGAAGATGCAGACGATGCAGGAAGAGCTGGCCCGCAAACAAATCACCGCCGACGCCGGCGGCGGAATGGTGGAGGCGACCGTCAATGGCCGCCTGGAGCTGATCCGAATCCGCATCGATCGCCAGCGCGTGAACACCGGCGATGTCGAGATGCTCGAGGATCTCATCGTTGCCGCGGTGAATGCCGCCCAGGTCAAGGCGGGCCAGATGATGCAGGATGAGATGCAGAAAGTGACCAGCGACCTGGGCCTGCCGCCGGGCATGATGCCGTAAACGCCGCTGATCGCTCCCCTGTAGATTCAGTGGAACTAACCAAGGGACAAATGAATCGTTCATTGAAACGTGTGCATCGCACGGTGGGCGGCGCTTTGGCTCCCTCCCTCGGTACTCCGGGCTGGGGTGGGGGTTGTGTAGAAGGTGCGCCGCTTGCGCGAACCCCCTCCCTAACCCTCCCCCGGAATACCGGGGGAGGGGATCAGAGTGCGCCTTTCAAGCTTGTGAGCGCTCTTGTGATGTTGTCGCTGCTCATGCTGCCATTTCTGCTGGGGGCTGACGCGCTGTCCGCCGCTCCCACGCCGCTCGTTCATGTTCACGCTCACAATGATTACGAGCACGCGCATCCCTTCTTCGATGCCGCCGAGTGCGGGTTTTGCAGCTTTGAGGCGGATATTCATCTGGTCGATGGGAAGCTTCCCGTCGCCCATAGCCGCGCCGCGGTGAAGCCCGAGAAGACGCTCCAATCGCTCTATCTCGATCCGATGAAGAAACAGATTGAAGCCAACGGCGGCCGCCTTTATCCCAAAGGCCCGACCGTGTGGCTGCTGATCGATGTGAAGGGAGACGCCAGCGAAATCTATACGGCCCTGCGGCCGGTGCTGAAGGAATATTCGCCGCTGCTGACGACGTGGCGCGATGGCAAGAAAGTGCAGGAAGGCGCGATCACCATCGTCATCTCCGGCAACCGCGACCGAGCGGCAATCACCGCCGAGACAACCCGCTACTGCGGCTACGATGGCCTGCTCGACGATCTGGATAAAAACCCGCCGGCCGACCTTGTCCCCTGGATCAGCGAGCAATGGACCAAGCTTTTCAAATGGAACGGAAAAGGCCCGATCCCCGATGCCGAGCGGCAAAAGCTCAAAGACATCGTCGCAAAAGCGCACGAGCAACACCGACTCGTCCGTTTCTGGGGCGCGCCTGACTTCCCCGATTTCTGGAAAGAGCTCCGCGACGACGGCGTCGATCTGCTGAACACAGATAACCTCAAACAGTGCCGCGATTTCCTGCTCAAGGAAGGAAAAGAAGCGCCTTGAAGGAGAAAAAGAAGGATCACCACGGAGGCACGGAGACACGGAGGCGCGCTTGGACTCCGGTGCCGCGCCGCCAATAAAGGTTGTTTATTAGCAGTTCATTTATTTTTTTTGCTCTTTGAATTTAGATCGTCATCCGCGAGATACTATTCGAATATCGAGCGCGCCTCCGTGTCTCCGTGCCTCCGTGGTGATCTCTTTCGGAATTGCGCATTGGGGCAACCGGATTGCAGAATTATACTCACTACTTCTATGCCAACCTGCACTATCAACGATGCGACGTTTCATTACGAAGAGCGTGGTAATGGCGCGGCGCTCGTCCTGCTTCATGGCTTTCCGCTTGATTCGCGGATGTGGGAGGGGCAGCTTGCAGAACTCTCCTCGCGATTTCGCGTGATCGCGCCGAATTTGCGCGGGTTCGGGAAATCGTCGCCGGCCTCGGCGTTTTCAATGGACTCGTCGGCGGATGATATTCATGCGCTGCTCGGGAAACTTAATGCGCTGCCGTGCGTTTTGGCTGGACTTTCGATGGGTGGGTATGCCGCGCTGAGTTACGTTCTTCGCTACGCCAGCGATCTGCGCGGCTTAATCCTCATCGATACGCGGGCTGAGGCGGATACGCCGCAGGGGAAGGAGAATCGCCAGAAGATGATCGAGTCGGTTCGCGCCAGCGGCTCCAAGGCGATCGCCGATCAGATGGAGCCGAAGATGCTCGCCCCTGACACGCTTTCGCATCGGCCGGAGCAAGTCCGCGCCCTGCGGCAAATCATGGAAGCCTGCCCTCCGACGACAATCGAATACGCGCTGTCGGCAATGCGCGATCGCCCCGATCGAACGGACGATCTGACCTCGGTCAAAACTCCGACGCTCATCCTGGTCGGCGACGCCGACGCAATTACGCCGCCGGCGATGGCGCAAACCATGCACGAAAAGATCGGCGGCTCAAAGCTGGTGGTGATCCAGGGCGCAGGCCACATGTCGCCGATGGAGCAGCCGGCGCAGGTCAATCGGGCGATACGGAATTTTGCGGAAGCATTGCCGCAATGAGGTCGTGATAGTTTTTCTCCCTCCTCCGGTACTCCGGGGGAGGTCTGGGGGTGGGGGTTGTGTAGAACAAGCGCCGCTTGCGCGAATGGCCCCCACCCTAACCCTCCCCCGGAGTACCGGAGGAGGGAACGAAGCGCGGCGCCGATATTGTTACCCCGCCACCCTGGATCCTCCGGCCGCGCTCACCCTTCCAATCCGTATCGCTCCCCCGCCGCGGGCGGTGTACGATGCCACCGGAGACTCACCGATGATGCCAAGACTATTTCGCGTACTTCTCGCCGCCTGCGCCTTGTATCTGATGATTGCTGCGGGGTGCACATCGCTAGAACCGCAGCCCGCGCCGAGCGCCGCTGAATCGGCTGCCACCGGCGGCGCACCACAGGACTCCCCCACCACCAAACCCGCCACGGTTCCCGGGCCCCTAGCATCCGGAGGCTTCAACTGGAACGAGTTGGCGATTCGATCCGTGGCCTTCGGCCAGCAGCGGCCGGTCTTCCGCTCGCCGACGGCGACGCTCGATGAGCTGGAGGTGCACATCACCACCTTAAACCCCGGCCAGGAACCGCATCCGCCGCATCGGCATGCGTATGAAGAAATGATGCTGCTCAAGGAAGGATCTCTGGAGGCCACCGTCAACGGCCGCACCTTCACGCTCGCCGCCGGCTCGGTCCTCTTTCTCGCCCCCAACGATCTGCACGGCTGGCACAATAACGGCTCAACCCCCGCCACCTATTTCGTCCTCAGTTGGAAAACGCCGAAGACCGGAGCGGCGAAGTAGGATTTGAGGAAGACGTGATCCTCCGAATTCTCAAGAGAATCTCGTTGAGCATTCTGACGGCGGCATTACTCGTCGAAGTGGCCGCCCTGGCGATATATCCATTCCATTACAACCGAATCAAAAAATCCCAGGAGGCCATCTCTACATTTGGATTAATCCGAAGGTGTGGGCCATTTTGTACGAATCCCCCTCCCCGATTCAACGCGGGCCGGCAATACCGGCGGGGTTGCAACTGATGAATCCCGTCACCCCGAATACGGTAAATCCAGCCAGTCCAATGTTCCCTCCGGTTATGGTGAATGGGCGAACCAGTCAGACGACGTCGGTCGCGGCGCAGGCTTATGGAAACGCGCGGGTCAAGTGGTCTCATTCGCTAAAAAGCATTGCGTTCTTCGCGCCGCCCTTTGGCGCGTTCCAGCGGTTTCCGCTCGTGGCGGAGCACGATGGTTACATCTGGCAACAAGGCAGCCAATCGATGCTCCAGATGACCGGCTATTGGTGGCTGATTCTTGGACTGATTCCGGTGCGAGTCTATTTCCTGAAGATGCGCGCCGCCCGTCGCCGGCGGGCTAACCAATGCGTCCACTGCGGCTACGACATGCGCGCCACTCAAGATCGATGCCCCGAATGCGGGACTGTTCCAGTTAAGAATTAATCCTTGAATACCAACGGCGCGAATTCGTGCAGGCTTCGGCGCCAGGTCAGGAACTCGTGGGCGGTATCTGGCGAGACGTATCCCGTGTTCTTCACGCCGGCTTTCTCCAGGGCGTCGTGATTTGAGTTGATGTTGTCGGGGTTCTCGCGGCTGCCGCAACTGCAGAAGACTACTTTCACTTTCTCCTTGAAGCCGGGCGTGCTGCTGACATCTTCGGGCGTGATGGTGCCGCCGCTGAACAGTCCGATGCGGGAGAATTTATCGAGATTCGCCAGCGTGATCCGCTTGGTCTCCATCCCGCCCATCGAAAGCCCAGCCATCGCGCGGTGCGGCTGATCGGAGAGCGTGCGGAAATTGGCGTCAACGTAAGGAATCAACTCGTTCACCAGAACGGTTTGGAACGGCCCAATGTTGAAATTGGCCAGGCCGCCGCCACCCCTGCGCGCGGCGGGCTGGGTTGCGGGCGCGCCTCCAGCACCGCGCGCGGCAGGCGGCGGTCCACCGCGGCCACGCAAGCCGCCCAGCGGAACGTCATTGGTCATGCCGTAAGTCATCACGATGAGAAACGGCTTGATCTTTCCCTCGGCGATCAGGTTATCCATGATCAGATTCGCATGGCCCTGCACGCTCCAGGCGGTTTCGTCCTCGCCCCAGCCGTGCTGAAGGTACAGCACCGGGTATCGTTCAAGGTTGATTGTCACATTGGAACCGGGCGATGCACCGCCGATGAGGCCGGGCGAATCGCTGGGGAATTGCTTTTTCTGATCCATCTCGTAGCCGGGCGGCGTGTACACAAATGCCCGGCGAAATGATTTCGTGCTAGGGGACGGAAAGAGAATCTGCTGCACGTTGCCGTGCGGCACATCCTTCAAAGCGTAAAAATCCTGGTCATGGGCAGGGATTTCAATGCCGCTTTCCCAGCGCGTGGAGCCGTAGTAGTTGCCGGTGCCGGGGTCATTAAAAGTGCCGCCGTCGATGGTGAGATGGTAGTAGTGGAAGCCCTCATCCAGAGGATTAGGCGTGGTTCCGACCCACGCGCCATCCTCGCCTTTGGTGAGTGCAGTGCCGCCGCGCCCCAGGCCCACCCTGACGCTCTTGGCATCGGGCGCCACGACGCGAAACCGCGCGAAGCGCTGCGAGTTCACCTGTGGGTACGACTGACCCGGCTGGTTCAGAGTTGACGGCTTAAAATCCTCCGCCGCCGGCTCGGCCGTCTGCGCCGCCGCCGAAGCAGCGACCATCAGTGCAACACTAAGAAATGCAGATTTCATGACGGTATCTCCTGAACGTCATCAAGGATTTGGCTTACTCATACGTCTGCTCGCTATGACCGTCGCAGCATACCCACCTGTGTTCAAAGCAACATGATGAGATTTGCCCGGCAATGCGGATTATTGACCAATGCCCGTTTTAGCAGGAGGTAGTCGGCCACTCATCAGTCGCCTTGCGGCGCTGGCTTTTCGCGGGGATCGTGTGGCATCTGCTTCAACAGCGAAAAGCGCTGCCTTCGCGGGACCAGTGAAACGCGCGCATTGGCGGCGACGAAGAAATGAAACAGAGCCAGCCGCCAGCGTAAAGCAAACGGCGGCTTGGGGAATACGTTTCCGGCAAGAATCGATAAGACAGCGCGATGGACCTGCATCGGGCCGGCGCCATTCAGAAAAAGCTCGCGGAAGGAATGACGATAGTATTGCCGAATCATTTTGAAGAAGACGCCGGTCCCCCGCTCGACGAACTTGCAGTAATCACGATAGGCGGTTTGCGGGGCGGCGTTTTGCTTGACGATGGCGATCACTTTCTTGGCCGCCATGTCGGCGGTGATCATGCTCAGCGTCACGCCCGTCGAGAAGATCGGATCGAGAAAGGCGGCGGCGTCGCCGATGAGGAAATAGCCCGGCCCCGCGTACGGGCGGCAGGTGTAGCTGAAATCTGCCGCGACCATATTCGTTTGTGGGCCGCTCGCTTGCGTCATTCGCGCCGACACCGCTGGGCAACGCGCGATCGCCCAGGCGAGCATGCGGTTGGCCGGCACGTTTACCTGCTTCACCAGATTCGGGTCGGCAACGAAGCCGACGCTCATCCGTTGCGGGTCGATCGGGATCATCCAAAACCAACCCTCATCGCACATGAAGATGCCCGGATGCCCCGCCTCGCGACCACTTCGCCGCCGGACGTTTTCAAAGTGCGCGAAGTAGGCAACCTTCTGCAGCGCGGGATCATCGTATGCCTTGCGCGTACCGAGATGTCGCGCGATGACGGTGCCCTGGCCGCTGGCGTCGAAGAGAAAGCGCCCGTGAAATTCGCCCAACTCGGTACTGACAGCTACGTTGTTTTCTTCCAGCCGCAGGATCTCCTTGATGCCGACGCCTTCATGAATCTCGGCGCCGGCGGCTTGGGCTTCGCGGAGCAGCATCGCATCGAAAGAGGCGCGTTCGACGTTCATTGTCGGCTCGCCGGGCAGAAGGCCGCGCTCGAAGAGGAAGCAGGTGCTTTGCAGCTCATGGCCCATGGCGAATTCGACGCCGTATTTGGGCATGTGCGGAATGGCCTCGATCACCTCGAGGAGGTTGAGCTCGCGAAAGAGCGCGGTATTGCGCGGCACCAGCGATTCGCCAATCCGAAAGCGCGGGAAGGTGGTTTTCTCAAAGAGCACGACGCGCAATCCAGCGCGAGCGAGAACCAGCGCCGCCGTCGCGCCGCCGGGGCCGCCGCCGATGATGATGGCGTCGTATGGATCAGTCATGAAGAAAATTGGGTGGCATGGGCTCGCGACAGCGTGCCCGTGGCGTTTGTGTGTGGCTCTAAACCGCGTCGCGGCTCAACCCCCGCTGCCCTCAGCCAGGCCCTCGATCTCCACAAGCAATTCCGCGCGGCACAGTTCCGCCCGGACCATCTCGATCCGCTCGACCATCGCGAATGCCGGCGCGATCAGCGCGCTGATGGCCTCGCGGTCGGCGGCCCTGGAATAATAAACCCGCAACTCGCGGAAGCGCGAGAGCCATTGCGGAATCTCATGCGGTTCGATCGTCGTCGATCCGCAGGCGGCGGCGATCAGCCACGCCAGATTCTCCAGCGTCTCGGCGGTTTGCTGCGTGAGATCTTTCAGATGAATCGAATCTTCCCCGCGAATGCTGGCGGTGCCGCCGACGAGAACCAGCGGCCCGCGCCGGGCGTGTTGCATGACAGTGGCCCGGGCGAAACAGGGAGGCACCGGCCCAAAGCGGCGCGAGTAGCGATACGGCGCCACCTGCCGCGGGTTGGCGACGGCGCGGCCAGGAGCATCGGCAGCCAGCGCATGAATCACCAGATCGCGGCCATCGTACCCCACCGCCGACGCCGACGGCACCAGCCGCGCGAATTCGCTTTCGCCGAAGCATTCGCCGAAAGCCTTGAATCGCCCGGCGTTGAAGTTCATGTAGCGATCGACGCCCTCGCCGGTTGGCCGATGAATGTGCGGCACATAATTCCAGATGCGCACCGGATGCGGCGTCGCCGTCGTCTTCAGCGCGGCCGCCAAAGATCGATACGCCTCGGCCACTTTCTCTTCAACCGATTGCGGTTCAAGCGCATCGACATCGCAGATGCACGCGGAGGCCAGCGAAAGAGATCGCGAGGATTCGAGGCCGGTCACACTTCCCGGAAGGTTTTTCTCCACCGCGCGTGCGCCCCCCTCCTTCAGAAGCTTCCTGACCCAATTCGGCAGAATCGCCGGCTCGAGATCGACCCAGAAGATTTGCTGCGAAGAAACTGTCATGAACCCGATGGTGCCCAGAGACCCTAGAGAAAAGAAATCTATCGCCGAGGCCGCTCGCTCACAAGGCGAACACGCCTGTGATTTAATCTAACTTGTTGACATGCTTCGATTGCGATCGTGAGTAGTGGGCAGCGTGGGTGCCACAGGTCGGCGTACTCGCAGACCTGTGTCTTGTCCGGCGAGCGTAACGCACAAGTCTCGGAGTACCGCGACCTGTGGCACCCGTCCAGAAACTCAAACTGACCTACCGCTCATTTGTGAGGCTTGGCCCGTGTATCACCGGAGGTGGCCATTCGCGCGGGTACCTCACCTCACCAAGTTTCCCTCATACCCAAGTCGTTGTTAAACCCCAAGACGCCGCCGCACCCGTTCCAAATCTCGCGCTGCATCACAAACCAGGGAGTTGCTCCCGTGTCGTAGTATGAGCACGGCTAGTTTTCGACATTTTATCTGGTTTCGGGCGCTGCCTGCTTCCACTTGAACGGGTAAAACCCGATTTTCGCGTCGAATCCGTGTCTGGTGGTGTGACGCGTGGCCAGGCCAGGTCGAAACGAGTTGGACGCAGTGGGATTTAGGTCATTACGGGCGGGGCTCATATTGCGGGGGAAGCGAAGGCGCCGCGGCCATTTTGGGACGAGCGCGGAAAGAGTATCGACGCCATGGGCGAAAGTGCACCTTTAGTTGCGGTCGTGGATGATGAGCCGGGCGTGTGTCGGGCGCTGGGGCGGCTGCTGCGATCGGCGGGGTTTGAGGTCGTCACGTTCACCGAAGGAACGGAGTTTCTGAAATTTGTGGATGAGAGGAAGGTCGATTGCGCGGTCTTCGACCTGCACATGCCGCACTTGGGCGGCCTGGACTTGCAGTCGCGGCTCGATCAGGCGGGGAAGCGCGTACCGGTCGTTCTCATCACCGGACAAGAGTCGCAGGAAACCCAGCGGCGGGCGATGGAAGCCGGCGCGGTCGCCTATCTGCGAAAGCCGACCGATGAAAAGCAACTGGTGGCCGCCGTCGCAAAGGGGATCGGGCGGGCGTCGTAGCAAACACGAACGCTTCGGTCGAGCGTGACCAAGCCGGAGAAATTATTGCTTCTGCGCCGCCGCCGCTGCAATGGATGAAGGCTGGTTAGCGCAGCAGTGCCTACATGCAAAACCGGGCGTGTAACAATTTCGGTGCCGCGTCTTGTCCCCTCCTCCGGTACTCCGGGGGAGGGTTAGGGTGGGGGCCGTTTGCGCAATTGACACTTATTCGACACAACCCCCACCCCAGCCCTCCCCCGGAGTACCGGAGGAGGGAGAAATGCAGCCGCCTAACGTGTCACGCACCCTGCAAAACCCCGAAAATACGGTGTTTTTGACCATCCCCGGCCACCCGGCTACACTTGCGGCACAACCTGGAGGCGTGGCAGAGCGGCCGAATGCGCCGGTCTTGAAAACCGGTGGGCCCGCAAGGGTCCCGTGAGTTCGAATCTCACCGCCTCCGATTTTTTCACAGGATCATTCGCCGGCGGCGGCAGTCCATTCCCCTTCTTCAAATCCTGCACGACGAGGGCAGTTGGGCGATATCGGGCATCTGAAACTCAAAAGATGGGCCGATCCGTTCATCGCCTAGGGCAGTCTGGCATGCTCATTCTACGACGCCGATTGCGCAACGTAGTGAAAAGTCTCGCGAAGGGTGGTACGGTTCGTCCACTGATCTCCAGGTGAGAAACGTGGAAACGACAGCAGCCGCAAATCCCCCGCCGCCGCCGCGGACAATGTCCCGCGGCCGCATGTGGCTCGCATCCGGCGTCATCGTCTTTATCGTTGTTGGCCAGTTGTACGACACGATTCGCGCTCGCGAGAACTGGCCGTTTTCAAACTATCCGATGTTCGCGCGGCTGACCGAGCACTCAGACTATTCGCGGCTGGTGATGCGCGGCGTGCTTCGCAATGGTCATGAAGTTGAGCTGGGCGATCCGGATTATTCGGCGCCGATGCCGGTGGATCATGTTCGCGTGGCGCTGGAACATGCCGAGCGATCTGCCGACCCGGTGGCGCAGATGAAGGCGGTGCTCCAGCAATACATGACGCACTACGAAGCGCGGCGAAAGGCCGGCTTGCACAAGGGTGAGCCGCTGCGCGGGGTTCATGTTTATTTGCTGCGCTGGCGGCACATCGATCCCTGGGCGAGCAATGCGCATCGCCCCGATCAATCGATCCTGATCTTCAACACGCTGAACCCGCGAAAGCCGCCAAAGGTTGCATTGCAGGAATCAACGGAGGGCATGTGAGATTGGCCGAGCGATGGCAGCGCTTTTGGTTTTCGCCCGAATCGCCGACCAATCTGGCGGCGTGCCGCATTCTTTTTTACGGGTTTGTGTTCTCACTCTATTACGATGAGACGTTTGCCGGCTGGGCGACGCTTTTGAAGGGCGCGCCATTTTTCCAACCCGTTTCGCTTTTTAAGCTTCTTCATCTGCCGATCTTTTCCGATGCCGTGCTTCAATGGCTGGCGTGGGCGTGGAAAGGATCGCTGATTCTTGCGTGCGCTGGATTGATGACGCGGGTGATGTCGGTTGCCGCTTTTCTGCTGGGGGCTTATCTGCTGGCTTTGCAGAACAGCGACGGACGAGTCGAGCATCAGACCGCGATGCTGGTGATTGTCCTGGGAATCATGGCGCTGTCGCGCTGCGGCGATGCACTCTCGATGGACGCCGCCATGCGCCGCTCGAGCGACCCGGCGCCCGCGCCCAGCGGCGAATATCGCTGGCCGGTGCGCACGGTGTGGCTGTTGATGTCGCTGGTCTACTTTGCCGCAGGGATCGCCAAGCTGCGCGGCACGCACGCCGCCCATCACACCGGCTTTGACTGGGTCACCGGCGACGGATTTTCGATGCTGATGATCCAGCGCTTCTATGACCCCGGCCCGCCGATGGTGCGATGGGGATTGTGGATAGCCAATCACGCATGGCTTGCCCATCTCATGGCCGGCACATCGCTGGCGGTGGAGGTGCTGTTCCCGCTGAGCCTCTTTGATCGCCGATTGCGATTTATTTTCCCGGCGATGGGATTCCTGATGCAGGTTGGCATTGGGTTGATGATGGGCGTTTGGTTTCTGCAGTATCTGCCGATGTATGTTTTCTGGATTCCGTGGGGGAGGTTGCCGCTGAGCCGAGTTCACCGTCGTCAAGACGCGGCCCGCTTGCAGGCGGTGTGATGCGCAATTTGGGGGCGACACATTCCGATTCTCGAAAATTGTCGCGCTGGCAAGCAACGTCGCGCTCAGAACCCTCTCCCCTGTACTCAGGGGAGAGGGCAGGGTGAGGGGACAGCGGGTC
>DATBDZ010000088.1:0-23500 GCA_036276235.1 Humisphaera sp.
CGCCGCCTCGCGCAACCGCTCATCCAGCGGCAGATCCAACTCCGCCAGCCCCGCGGCGATTGTCGTCCGCGACAGACCCGTGGCCTGCGACACGCGGCTCATGCCGCCGTACCCCATGCGACGCGCTTCGGTGGCAGCCCATTGTCGCCGCATTCGTTCATCCATCTCCGGCCGCAACGCTTCATACGCGCACCGAATCCGTTCGGCTGTCTGTGCATCCTGCATGCACAAGTGAATGAACCCACTTTGGAACTATCAAGAAAAGTTGCACAGGTTATTTTTGGACAGGCCCTTAACAAGAAGGATTCCGCATATTCCTTCCTGATAGCCGAGTGCGGAAGCACCGGACCTCCTTCGCGCAGGACCCACACTCAATTAACCCGACGCATCCACCTTCGGTGGTTGCCCCTCCAACGGAATCAAAACGCGAAACACCGCGCCGCCCGCCGGCCGATTGCTTGCCGATATCTGCCCATGATGCGCGTCGATGATCCCTTTGCTGATCGCCAGCCCCAATCCAATTCCCCGCCGGCTTCCTTCCGGGGCGGCTCGAAAGAATTTCTGAAAGACACGCTGCTCAGTTCCTGCCGGCAATCCAGGGCCGCCATCCGCGACTTCCACCGTCACACTTTTTCCATCGGAGCGCGCGCTGATTTCGATCGGCGTATCCGCCGGCGAATACTCGATCGCGTTGTCGATGAGATTGACCAATACTTGCTCGATTGCCAGGCCGTCGATATGCAGCAGCGGCAAATCCGCCGGGATATCCGTTCGCACCGCGCGGCCGCGGAGCCTTCGATCCAGATGCCGCAGCGCCGAGCCGACCACCTCCGCCAGCGGATGCCACTCGCGGCGGATCGTCAGGCCGCCGGATTCAAGCCGCGTCATGTCCAGCAGATTGGTGATCAGCCGCTCCATGCGGTCGGCTTCGCTGGAGATCGTGTCGAGCATCTCCTGCTTGGCCGATGCGCTCAGACCGTTGCCAGTCTCGATCAGAGTGCTGGCGGCGCCAGTGATGGCGGCGAGCGGCGTGCGCAGCTCATGCGATACGCCTGATAGAAGCGTGTTGCGCAAAAACTCCGCCTCAACGCGCTCCCATGCCTGACGCGCCTCCTCGGCCAGCGTCGCGCGCTCGATCGCGAGGGCCGCCTGCGAGGCGAACGCCTCCACCATTTGCCGCTGTTCCGGATCCCAATTCGAATCCGCGGTCTTCGCGAAAATCCCCAACACACCCGTTGAGCCGCGCGAAGTCTTCATCGGCACATAGGTTCCGCTGGCGGCGGGGAGCGTATTGGTGCCCGCTCCGGCGGTTTGCGCGTGCTCGCTGGCCCACTGTGCGACGCTCATTTCCTTGGCATCCAGCGTCGCCGGAATAGCGCTGTCGGCCTTGAGAAAAATCTTGCCGTCCGTTTCCGCGAGGAGCACGACGGCCCGTGTCTCCAGAACCTGCGACACATGCCGCACCGTCGCGTGCGCGATCTCATCGGTGGTTGGCGCCGCCGCCACCTCGCGGCTCAGCGCCAGCAGCGTCTGCGTCCGCCGCTCTCGATGCCGCGCCGACTCCGCAGCCAGCCGCACGCGATGCGTCAGTGTCCCCAATGTCAGCGCGGTCACCAGCATCACAACGAACGTAAAGAAGTATTGCTGATCGGAAACCGCAAAGGTCAGATAAGGCTGAACGAAGAAAAAATCGAAGCAAGCCACTGATAACAACGAAGCCACAACCGCTGCCCAACGGCTATATCGCAGCGCGATCCAGAGCACGCCCAGCAGATAAAGCATCAACACGTTCGTGTTGGCAACGAGCGGAGGTCGATGCACATCCGGAAGATGCAGGCCATGAAAGAAGGGCCACGCGATCAGCGTTGCCAGCGCCACCACCAGCACGCCGGCGATATACCCGCTCCAATCCAGGGGCGCCGGCGCGGGCGCGACCGGTTGGCTTTCCTCGTGCTCGGCTTCCCCGCGAATCACGTAGATATCGATCTCCCCACTGCGCCGGATCAAATCGTCCACCGCGGAACCGAAGATGATCTCGCGCCAGCGCGGCCTTTGCGGTTTCCCGATGACGATCTTCGTAACGTTGTGTGATAGCGCATAAGCGATCGCCTCGTCGGCGACGCTCTGCCCTTGCAGCGTGACCGATTGCGCCCCGAGTTGCTCGGCAAGCCGCAGATTCGCGTCGACGCGCCGGCGATCTTCCTCGCTCAGCCGCAGTGTTGCGGATGTCTCGATATAAGCGGCAATCCACGGCGCGCGCAAGCCATTGGCCAACCGTTTTGCCGAGCGAACAAGCCGCGCCGAAAGAGGACTGGGGCCGACGCAAACGAGGATGCGCTCCGTAGCCGCCCACGTGGATCGCACGCGATTGTCGCGACGGAAATCGTTCATCTGCGCATCGACGCGCTCGGCAGTCCGCCGAAGCGCCAGCTCGCGCAGCGCCAGCAGATTTCCCTTGCTGAAAAAATTCCGCGTCGCCCGCTCGGCCATGTCGGATGAGTAGACCTTCCCTTCACCCAGCCGCTCGATCAGCTCCTCGGGCGAGATGTCCACCAGCTCGACTTCATCCGCCTCTTCAAGCACCGAGTCCGGCAGCGTCTCGCGCACCTTCACGGATGTAATTCGCTCGACGATGTCGTTGACGCTTTCCAGATGCTGCACATTAAGCGTCGTATAGACATCAATGCCGGCGTCGAGCACCTCCATCACATCCTGCCAGCGCTTCGGATGCCGCATCCCCGGCGCGTTGGTGTGGGCCAGCTCATCCACCAGCAAAATCGCCGGCTTGCGCTTCAGAGCCGCGTCCAGATCGAATTCCTTCAGGCGAACGTTCTTGTATTCAACAAACTGATAAGGAAGCAGCTCCATCCCCAACAGCAGCACTTCGGTATCCGTGCGCGCATGCGGCTCCGCGTACCCCACAACGACATCCGCCCCCTCGGCAGCGCGCTTGCGCCCTTCCTCAAGCATGGCATAAGTTTTGCCAACTCCGGGAGCCGCGCCGAAAAAGACCTTCAGCTTCCCCCGAGCCGCGCGGCGTTCCGCCTGCTGCACTTCAGCCAGAAGGGCATCCGGATCGGGACGATGATCAATGCGCGTGTCGGTCATGGTTCAGCGGGATTATCTGATGATTGCTTGCACAATTGTAGGGTGGGTGTACTCGCCCACCATCTGCGAGATGTGGGCGGGTATGCCCACCCTACAAAGAACGAGTGGCCGCGTGCTGTCGGCCCGCCCACGGAGCACGAAAACGGCGGGCGGTGCCCCGCCCTGCGATTGGGCCTGGCGCATAGGGCGGGCACTGCCCGCCGCATTTCAGAGCAGGTTCTCTGAAGCATGTAGCCCATTCCCACGATCCAGCCAGATGCTTCGGAGTACCTCAGCATGACAGCCGTTGGGCATTATCGAGGACCATTTGAGATAGCTGCGTTTGTCGCCGGCGGCGTAACCGGCGCGATTTGATCCAGCTCAAGATTCAACCGCAATACATTCACGCCGCTCTCGCCAAACAGACCCAGACTCGGATGATCCGTGAACTGGCCGATTAACTCATTCACTTTGTCAACGGAAATTTTGCGCGCATCAGCAACGCGCGCCGCCTGCACTTTTGCATTCTCAACGCTGATGTGAGGATCCAGCCCCGAAGCCGACGCCGTCACGGCGTCTGCGGGAATCGGCTGCCTGGGCGTAAACACCAACGGCGTCTTATCATCTTTAAACGCCTTGATCAGCTTCACATCATCCAGGTTGCCTTGTGCATCCTGAAACTGCTTGATCGGAATGGAGGATTCGTATGGCAGATTGTTGTCCAGGCAATAATGCACAATCCGATCTTCAATCCCGTCGTTATCGACGACTTCCTTCCCCTTGTCGTCCTTCTTGATCGTGCCATTGATCAGCTTCGCGCTGGTCGGCCCGAGGTTGCTCCCGCCCGAAGCCGTGGCGTCGTACCCGCTGCCGGCGGCGGAAGGACGCGGATGAAAATATTTGGCGTCGGAGAAATTCTGCCCGATTAAAGCTGATCCGATTGCATCCGCGTCATTCGACGCAGGCTTGCCATCCTTGCCGATGAGCGAGCCATTCGCTTGATGAGGGAAGATCATTTGGGCAAGGCCAAATACGATGAGCGGATAGATTCCGGAGACGATAAGCGCCAGGACAACGGTTGCGATGATGCTCGTTTTGATGTGTCCGAACATCTGCGAGCCGAAGCTCTCCTGCGGCTGCCGCTCGTCGGCGTCTTTGAGGTTTTCATGTTGATTGTTCATAACTTCTTTCGTAGGGCGGGCATTGCCCGCCGCATGAGCATGTCTTGCGCAAAACCGTCGGCGGGCAATGCCCGCCCTACGCGCATCACACCATGTGAATCGCGTTCACCAGCACGTCGATCAGCTTGATGCCGATGAACGGGATGATGATTCCACCCAGGCCATAGATCAGCAGATTCCGACGCAGGATGACCGCGGCGGGCAGGGGCCGAAATTTGACGCCGCGCAGCGCCAGCGGGATCAGCACGATGATGATCAATGCGTTAAAGATGACGGCGCTCAAAATCGCGCTGTAAGGCGACACGAGCCTCATCACATTCAGCGGCGCGATCACGGGGAATGTGGCCACCAGCATCGCCGGGATGATGGCGAAATATTTCGCCACGTCATTGGCAATGCTGAACGTCGTCAGCGCGCCGCGGGTCATCAGCATCTGTTTGCCGATCTCGACGACTTCAATGAGCTTCGTCGGATTGGAATCCAGATCGACCATGTTCCCCGCTTCCTTGGCGGCTTGCGTGCCGGTGTTCATCGCGACGCCCACATCCGCCTGCGCCAGCGCCGGCGCGTCGTTGGTGCCGTCGCCGGTCATGGCGACCAGATGTCCCGCCGCCTGCTCGTCGCGAAGGAGCTTGAGCTTGTCTTCAGGTCTGGCCTGCGCGAGAAAATCATCGACGCCCGCTTCGGCGGCGATTGCCGCTGCCGTCAGCGGATTGTCGCCGGTGATCATCACCGTTTTGATTCCCATCGCGCGGAACCGCTTGAAGCGCTCCGGCAGGCCGCCTTTCACAATGTCCTTGAGATAGATCACACCCATGGCGCGATTATTTGCCGACACCACCAGCGGCGTTCCACCCGCCTTGCTGATGCGCTCGACGGCCTGCTCCACCTCTTTGGGCAGCGTGCCGCCCACAAGCTTGCGCACGGAGTCGGCGGCACCTTTGCGGATCTGTTTGCCGTCCATGTTCACGCCGCTCATTCGCGTCTGCGCGGTGAACGGGACAAACTCCGCGCTGGGCAGCTCATGAATCTCGCGGCCGCGAATGCCATATTTCTTGGCCAGCACGACGACGCTGCGTCCTTCGGGCGTTTCATCCGCAAGGCTTGCGATCTGCGCCGCATCCGCCAATTCTTCCTGCGTGACACCCGGCGCGGGGATGAAATCGGTTGCCTCGCGATTGCCGAGCGTGATCGTGCCGGTCTTATCGAGCAGCAGCACATCCACATCGCCCGCCGCCTCGACGGCGCGGCCGCTCATCGCCAGCACATTATGCTGCACCATCCGGTCGATGCCGGCGATGCCGATCGCGCTAAGCAACCCGCCGATCGTTGTTGGGATCAGGCAGACCAGCAGCGATGCCAGCACCGTCACCGAAGAGGCCGACAGCAGATGCGCCTTCGCTTCTTCGGAGATGTACGTGGCCGTGTAAAGAACGAACGGCTTAAGCGTAATGATGACGACCAGGAAGATGATGGTGAGCGCCGCCAGCAGAATATTCAGCGCGATTTCGTTGGGCGTCTTTTGCCGCTTGGCACCTTCGATCAGATCAATCATCCGATCGAGAAATGATTCGCCCGGATCAGCGGTGACGCGAACCGTGATGTGATCGGAAAGAACGGTGGTGCCGCCCGTGACGGCCGATCGGTCGCCGCCCGCTTCGCGGATGACCGGGGCTGATTCACCGGTGATCGCCGATTCATTGACAGTCGCCGCGCCTTCGATGATCTCGCCGTCGGCGGGGATCAATTCGTTGGCGCTGACGACAAACGTGTCGCCCTTGCGCAGTGTCTCGGCGGGCACAGTTTCGGTGCTGCCGCCGGGAAGCAGCTTGTTGGCCAGAGATTTAGTGCGGCTCTTGCGCAGCGCATCCGCCTGCGCCTTGCCGCGCCCTTCCGCCATCGCCTCGGCGAAATTCGCGAAGATCACGGTGAACCAAAGCCACAGCGCGATCTGCAAAACGAAGGCGAATGGTTCGCCGTGCGCGTGTGCAAAGAACAGCTCGACGGTCGTCACCGCCGCGCCGACCTCGGTCACGAACATGACCGGGTTCCTCACCATGTGGGCCGGGTTGAGCTTTTTGAAGCTCTCGAAAATCGCCGGGAGAGTGATCTCCGGATCAAACAGCGACCGCTTGCGCGCTTTGGACATCGACGCCGACGGGGCGGGTGCAACATGGGGCTTTCGGGTTTCAAAGGTTATTGGCATAAAAATCTTTCAATTCCTGGGGACCAACTGTACGAACTCGGAAAACGGCGCACGCTCCCTCTCTCCTGTACTCAGGGGAGAGGGTTCTGAGCGCGGCCCACGCTGCGGAGGACGTCGTTCACGTCCCGTAGGGCGGGCACTGCCCGCCGATGGTCTAAGGCAATGCACGGGAGCGGCGGGCAGTGCCCGCCCTACAAAGCCACTCAATAAAGCGGCCCTGATCCATGCATCAGGAAATGCTCGACGATCGGGCCCATGCTCAGTGCGGGAACGAACGTCAGCGCGCCGACGATGATGACCGTGCCCACCAGCAGCACGACAAACGTCGGCCCCGCCACCGGAAAGCTGCCGGCGCTGGCGGGGACGCGTTTCTTGGCGGCAAGACTTCCCGCCAGAGCCAGAATCGGCACGATCATGAAGAAGCGGCCCAGCAGCATGTCGATGCCGAGCGTCGTGTTCCAATGCGGTTCGTTGGCGCTGAGTCCCGCGAAGGCGCTGCCGTTATTCCCTGCGCCGGAGGTATAGGCATAGTGCATCTCAGAGAAGCCGTGCGGGCCACCGTTGGCGGTTGCCGAGGCGCCCCATGGGGCGACCGCGGCCCACGCCGTGAAGCCAAGGATGATGACCGTGAGGATCAGGATCGATAGCGATGCGACTTTGACGTCATAGGCCTCGATCTTCTTGCCGAGATACTCCGGCGTGCGGCCGACCATCAGGCCCGCAATGAATATTGCGATCACCACAAATACGAGCATTCCATAGAGCCCGGCGCCGACGCCGCCGAATACGACTTCACCCAGGTGAATATTAAACAGCGGCACCAGCCCGCCGATCGGCGTGAATGAATCGTGCATCGAGTTCACCGCGCCACAGGAGGCGTCCGTCGTGATCGTCGCAAACAGCGCCGAATTGAAAATGCCCAACCGCACTTCCTTCCCTTCCATGTTTCCCGTGGCGGCTACACCAAGCTGATGCAATCGCGGATTACCCGCCGATTCCGCTGCCCAGCACGTCAGCGCGCCGGCGAGGAAGAGCGTAAACATCGCCGCCCACACCGCCCAGCCGTGCTTCTGGTTCTTCACCATGCGGCCAAGGTAGTAGGTCAGGGCGCTGGGGATCGCGAAGATCGAGAGGATCTGAATGAAGTTGGAGAGCGGCGTCGGATTCTCAAACGGATGGGCGGCGTTCGCGTTCGTATATCCGCCGCCGTTGGTCCCAAGCATCTTGATCGCGATCTGCGACGCCATCGGCCCCTGCACGATCGTCTGCTGCACCGGCGCATTTTGCGCCGCTGCCGACTGATCGATCGCAGTCACCGTTGTGTACGGCTTGAAATTCTGAATCATCCCCTGCGAAACCAGGAACAGCGCATAGACGATGCAAATCGGAATCAGCAGATACAGATGCAGGCGGATCAGATCGACCCAGAAGTTGCCGATCGATTTCACCTTGTCGCGGGCAATCCCGCGCACCAACGCGGCGGCGATCGCGATCCCCACTGCAGCCGACCAGAAATTGTGCGATGCGAGGGCCACCATCTGCGAGAAATACGACATCGTGTTCTCGCCGGAGTAGTTCTGCCAATTCGTGTTGGTCGTAAAACTGACGGCGGTGTTAAAAGCCAGGTGAGGCGTCAAATCCGTCTTGTTGCCAAGTTCGTCAACGATCTTATGGAACGGCAGCATTCCCTGAAGCCGCAAGATACCGTAAGTGAAGGCGGCGGAGACACCGCTGAAAACCAGCATCGCCGCCGAGTATTGCTTCCAGTTCTGCTCGCGCAGCGGATCAACGCCAAAGAGCTTGTAAAGCAGCCGCTCGATTGGCTTGATGACCGGATCAAGAAAAGTCTTCGCCCGCGGATCGAGCACCTTCATCAAGTAGATTCCCAGCGGCTTGGTGATCGCCAGCAGAATGCCGACGTAAAGAATAAGTTGTACCCAACCTATAACGTTCATTTATCCACATCTCCCATTAAAGGTGACGCGAACCTTTATATAAAGGTTCGCGTCACCTTTAATTCGAATTTCCGTTCAATTAGAACTTCTCGGGGCGGATGAGGGCCACGAACAGATAGGCCAGCAATCCGACCGACACGAGGCCAACAAGAATGTTTTCCATGTTCAAAGTCTCCCGCAGGCGTAGGTGTACGCGATGCTGATGATGAAGAGTCCGATTGTTAAGAGAATGAAAATGAGGTCTTGCATAATGTTCTCAATCATACGAAGCGTGAGATCAGGACAGCGTCAAAGGTTGTGGCTAATTCATCAAGAAACCATCAAGAGTGAAAGTCGGTTCAACATGGGTTGAGGGAATAGGCCGGATCGCCCCTCCGGGCGGCCCTGATCTCCGAGACGGAGCGCCGTCCGTCCTCCGGAACCAACGGCAGCGCATCTTCATCTCCCAGCGCTACCTGCTCACTCGTGTGGCCAAACCGCATCAGCTCAAATATCCGGCGCAAATTCTGTTGCGAGGCCGCGTGCCGCGGATCGATGGCGATGGACACTCCGTAGAATCTGCGGGCAACCTCGCAATGCCCCTGTAGCTCGCTGACCACGCCGGCGAGATTCAGATAAGCGGGGTCGTTCGCCAGCGCGTCCTGGTGATATGCTAGGAGCCGCGCCGCTGGTTCGGCTTGGCCACTGCGGATCGCGCCAATCGCGCGGGCGATCAGATCATCGCGCCACGTGAGCAAGCTTGTCGATTCCGTTTCGTGACCCGCAAGCCGCGCGCATGTGGCGGCGGCGATGTGCCAGAAGCCGGGAACTTTGAATGGACATGAATTACTAACAGCGTTCAAGGAGTCTCCTGTTCGACTCACAGATCTTTAGCTCAATGCGCATCAAACCGGTGTTAAGAGTGGAGCAATCCGCATCAAGAAAGCGTCAAGACGGCGGGATTTCCGCTGTTTCGTCGTTCCTATTCGCCTCGACGATCTTCCTCAGCGCGCTGCTGCTGTTCGACATCGAACCACTCATCGGCCGCTATGTACTCCCCTGGTTTGGCGGCGGGCCCGCCATCTGGACGACCTGCCTGCTCTTCTTCCAATTCACCTTGCTTGCCGGATATGCATACGCGCATTGGACAACCGCGCGCCTGCCCATTCGCGCGCAGGCCGCAGTGCATCTTCTGTTGTTGATCGCGGCGATTCTGTTCCTACCAACAATCCCCGCCGACCGATGGAAGCCCGCAGATCCAGGTTTTCCAACATGGCGAATCCTCTTGCTGCTTCTGGCGACAATCGGCCTTCCCTTCTTCGTGCTCTGCTCAACCGCGCCGCTGTTGCAGGCGTGGCTTGTGCGGGTTCGCGTTGGCCAAATTCCGTATCGCCTGTACGCGCTGTCGAACGCGGGATCGCTGCTGGCCCTCCTGAGCTATCCATTCGTGGTCGAGCCCCTGCTCGGCCGCCGCTTGCAGGCGATTTGCTGGGGTTACGGATTTGTGACGTTTGGCGTCCTTTGCGGATTCTGCGCGCTCTTGCTGGTG
Organism: Humisphaera sp.; assembly: GCA_036276235.1. GTDB lineage: Bacteria > Planctomycetota > Phycisphaerae > Tepidisphaerales > Tepidisphaeraceae > JANWHF01. The sequence goes on from DATBDZ010000088.1 coordinate 9,958, forward strand.
AGATGCGCGAACCACGTCGCATCACCGCACGCTAACGACACGCAACCCAACGCCATCGCGCCGAGCCGGTTGGATCGGTTTACCGTCCTCATTCTTCCCGCGATCGCGTCGGTCTTGCTAGTGGGCACCACTAACACGCTGACGCAAGACGTCGCGCCGGTGCCGCTGCTTTGGGTGTTGCCGCTGGCGGTTTATCTGGTGAGCTTCATCCTGTGCTTCGAGCATTCACGCTGGTATCGCCGCGATCTGTTTGGCGGATTGCTGATTCCCTGCGTCGGCATTTATTTCTGGCTGATGACGCTGCCGGCGGGAAAAACGCCGCTTAAATTGCAGATTGCATTTCATTGCGTGCTACTCTTCGTCGCTTGCATGATCTGTCATGGCGAAGTCGCTCGCCTTCGCCCGCACGCGCGGCATCTCACCGGCTACTACCTGGCGATCGCCGCCGGCGGGGCGCTCGGCGGCGTGTTCGTGGCGCTGATCGCGCCGCGCATCTTCTTCGACTTTGCCGAACTGCGGTGGGGCGTCTTCGCGTGCTGCGCATTTTTCCTGATTTTGCTCGCAGTCGATCCCCAATCGAAACTCTATCGCCTGCGGCCATCATGGGCATGGTTTCTAGTCATCATCGCGATGACATTGATCGGCGTACTCACGTTCGCCGGCCCGACAACGCTGACCAACGCCCGCATACTGACGCGCGTCCGCAATTTCTATGGCGTCATGACCGTCGCCCAGCGCGGCGATGCCGGCAGCTCGTATCGCCTGCTACAACATGGCCGCATCATTCACGGCCTGCAATTCATGGATCCCGCGCGGGCAAAATCGCCTTTCAGCTACTACGGCCCGCAATCGGGACTCGCCAAAACCATCGGGGCAATGCACGCGCATCGTCGTGCGATGCGCATCGGTGTCATCGGCCTGGGCGCTGGCTCGATCGCCGCGTTTGGCCGTTCGGGCGACGAGTTGCGGTTTTATGAAATCGATCCGGGCGTGGAGCGGCTGGCGCGATCTTATTTCACCTACCTGCGCGACACGCCAGCCAAGACAAGTGTGATCCTCGGCGACGCCAGACTGTCGCTTGAGCGCACGCAGGATATTTTTGGCGATGTTGCATTGTCCCCTCCCCAGGTACTCCGGGGGAGGGTTAGGGAGGGGGTTCGCGCAAGCGGCGTATCTTCTACACAGCCCCCTCCCCGGCCCTCCCCCGGAGTACCGGAGGAGGGAGAAAAGATGCCGCCTGATGTCCCCCACATCCCACTCAAGCGCGAACCGTCCGAAAACTTCGATCTGCTCGTCCTCGATGCGTTCAGCGGCGATTCGATTCCGATCCACCTGCTGACCGCCGAGGCATTCGATCAATACTTGCGGCATTTGCGAAGCGATGGACTGATCGCTATGCAAATCACCAACCGGTATCTGGACTTGCAGCCAGCCGTCGCGCGAATCGCGACACATTTGGGATTGCGCGGGATCGTCATTGCATCAGACTTACCAAAGTCTCCAACGGCGACCGAGTTTTCATCGATATGGGTGATCCTCGCGCAGGAGCAAACGGTGGCGGAACTGATTGATCTTCGCGAAGCGGGAAAGCCGTTGCCGACAATGAATGACGCGGGAATGTGGACCGATGGGCACTCCAGCCTGTTTGCGGCAATGCGACTACGATGAGACTATGCCCCAGAACCCTCTCCCCTGTACTCAGGGGAGAGGGCAGGGTGAGGGGACAGCGTGTCGCGATATGGCGTCGTTCGCAACTCGACGCGTTCGTCCTCTCACCCCAGCCCTCTCCCCTGAGTAAAGGGAGAGGGAGCAAAGGCATCAGCGCATTGCAGACCGATAGAGGTGACATGTTCCCGTTGAATGGATTCAAGTGGTTCGCATTTCTCGCCTTCAGCATCCCCAATTCCGTCCCCTGGGGCTTGGCCACGCTCTCGCTGGCCGTCGTCGTCGGCCTTGGCCTTGGCGCCATTCGCGTGCGCGGGATTCGGCTTGGTGTTTCCGGCGTGCTCTTTTCATCGCTCATCTTTGGGCAGCTTGGCCTTACGGTTGATAAGCCCGTGCTCGATTTCCTGCGCGATTTTGCGCTGATCGTCTTCATCTATGCCGTCGGGTTGCAGGTGGGGCCGGGGTTTCTCACGTCGCTGCGCGCGGAAGGATTGCGGCTGAATCTTCTTTCGATAGCCGCCGTGGCGCTGGGGGCGGTGTTTACGGCGATTGTAGTACACGCAGTCGGAATGCGGCACGACGTGGCGGCGGGGCTTTATTCCGGCGCTTACACCACCACGCCCGGCGTCGCCGCCGGGCAGGAGGCGCTGCGGCACAAATTTGGCGCAAACGCCGACCAGGCCGTGCTGGCCACCGGCCTCGCCTACACCGTCACCTATCCCTTCGGCGTCGTCGGGCCGAGCTTTGTGATCGTGATGCTTCGCCGGCTGTTTCGCGTTCGCGTCGATGAAGAAGTCCGCGAACTGGCGGCAAAGGAATTAAGCCGGCAGCCAAAATTTGAGTCGATTGAGTTCAAGGTCACCGCTTCGGATTACGCCGGCAAGGTGTTGCGCGATCATGCGCTGGTGCGATCCAAGGGCATTCTGTTCAGCCGACTCTGGCGCGACAATGCCGTCATCGTTCCCAACGGTGATACGGAGGTTCGCGTCGGCGATGTCTACCGCGCCTTCGGTCCGGAAAGAGAACTCGACGATGTCGTCCGCGCGATGGGCCAGCCGACGGAATTCGATTTCGATACGGCCGCCGGCGGCGTGCGGCGAGAGGAGTTCATCGTCACGCGCACGCGCGTCCTCCGTCGAAATCTACGCGAGCTGGATTTGATTCGAAGGCTGGGTGTCACCATCACACGCGTCACTCGGGCCGGCGTCAATCTGGTCGCCGATGCGTCGCTGAAGCTGCAGTTTGGCGATCGCGTCACCGCGGTGGGCCCGGATGTTGGGCTCAAGGCGCTGGAGCGCGAGCTGGGCAATTGCCCCGACACACTCAATCGCCCGCAATTGGTGCCGATCTTTCTGGGGATCGTGCTCGGCGTCATCGTCGGCTCGATTCCGATTCGCATCCCGGGCTTGAGCACAACTCTTCGCCTGGGCCTGGCCGGCGGGCCGATGCTCGTCGCCATCGCGCTCTCGCAGCTTGGGAATGTCGGGTCGGTCGTCTGGTACATGCCCGTCGCGGCCAATCAGCTCTTCCGCGATTTTGGCCTGGCGGTGTTCCTCGCCTGCGTGGGATTAAAAGCCGGCGAGAATTTCACCCAACGCATCGTGCAAGGCGGCGGCCTGAGCTTCATCCTCTGGGGCGCGGCAATCACCGTCATTCCAGTCTTCCTCGTCGGCGTCGCCGCTCGCTTGATGTTCAAGATGAACTTCGTGACGCTCAGCGGCTGGGTCGCCGGCGCGATGACCAGCTCGCCGGCGCTCTTGTTCGCCAGCGATGTAACGCGATCGGAATCGGTTTCGGTCGCCTATGCATCGGTCGCGCCCCTGGCGATGCTGACGCCGATTGTCTGTGCGCAGCTGTTGGTCGTTCTGTTGAACTGAGGGCACCGCTCTATATCGACGGACGAACGCTGGCGAATAAATCGCGCCGATTGCAATGGCTCGCTTTCATTCGGCTAGTCGTCCGCAAGGAACTATCATGCAGAGGTACTCCGAAGCATCCGGCTCGATCGCGCGAACGGGCCCAATGCTTGGGTGCACCTGAGCATGACGGTTCACGTCTATTGATGTATCTTGGCTCATCGGTGGGGAAAGATGGAGGCGATATGAGCGGGACATGTCGGAACGTTGCTCTGATTGCGATCGCGGTACTCGCTTTATTAAGCGCCTCCTCTCCAGTAATGGCACAGCAACCCGCCCGCCGCGGGCGCGGCACTACGCTTCCCGCCACGCTTGGCCTCGAAGACGGCTATCTCGACCTGCAAACGCCGCAATTCAAGGTGCGGCTGGTCAAGTCTTCGCAGACGCTCGTCTCGCTATCTCCCGCGCAGGAACCCGGCTTTGACTTCGCTCCGGCCGATCGGCTGAACTTGCGCGCGGCCAACGGGTTCAATCATCTGGGCGATCTCACATTCCGTGTGCGCGAGAATGATTCCGCGCCATGGCAGAACTATTCCACCAGCGCCGCCCGCCAGCCGGTGAAAGCGATGCAAGCGGATAGCTCGACGCTGGCCGTCGCAGATTTGTCCTCGACTTTACCGCCAGATTGCCCGCTGCAGATCACCCGAAGCTGGCGGCTTCTCGACGGCAAACTCGTATTGCACTTTGACATCAAGAATCGATCGAACGGCCCGGTCGAAATCGGCGCCCTGGGGATTCCGCTGGTCTTCAACAACATGATCACCGGCCGCAGTCTTCAGCAGGCGCATGAGATCTGCTCGTTCTTCGATCCATACATTGGATTGGACGGCGGCTATTTGCAGGTGACGCGATTGAGCGGGCACGGGCCGGCGCTGGTTGTCGTTCCTGAAGGCAAGACGCCTTTCGAGGCGTATCGCCTGCTCAACGAGCCGACGCGGCCGAGCCAGACGTTTGAGGGCACGTTCGAGTGGATGGTTCATAGCCTCGCGTATGCAGAGAATGAATGGAAGAACGCCAAGCCCTGGAACCCACCGACCAGCGTCAAGCTCGCGCCGGGTGAAACGATCGGTCATGGCGTGACGTTTCTCCTGTCGGATGAGATTCGTCACATCGAAGATACGCTCGCAGCGGCGCATCGGCCGGTGGCTGTTGGAATACCGGGCTACATTCTGCCGATGGATCTCGACGGCAAATTGTTTCTCAACTCTTCGCAAAAGATTCAGACGATCGAATCCGACCCGCCCGGCGCAATCGCTACGGAAGAAGGCCAGCCGACGAAGGGGGGCTGGAAATCGTTTACCCTTCGCGGCAAAGCCTGGGGCCGCGCGCGGCTGGCGATCACTTACGCCGACGGCTCAAAACAATCTGTGAGCTACTACATCACCAAGCCCGCATCGCAAGCCGTTGCCGATCTGGGGCATTTTCTTTTCACGAAGCAATGGTTCGTCGATGACAGCGATCCGTTTCATCGCAGCCCATCGGTGATGAGCTACAACCGCGCCGCCGACAAATTGGTGACGCAGGACAGCCGCGTCTGGATCGCGGGACTGGGCGATGAGGGCGGCTCCGGCTCCTGGCTTGCCGCCGCGATGAAGGAATTCGGCCAGCCAAACCCCGAAGAGCTGGCGAAGTACGAGCAATTTATCGACAAGGTGCTTTGGGGCGGAATTCAATACAAGGAAGGCCCAAAAACCTACGGCGTTCGCAAGAGCCTGTTTTACTATGCGCCAAAGGACCTCCCCGATTTTCAATACAACACATCGCTCAACTGGGGCTCCTGGACAAGCTGGAACAAAAACGCCTCAGAGGCGATCGATCGCGCTTACAACTATCCGCACGTGGTGGCGGCTTACTGGTCGCTATATCGCCTGGCCCGCAATCATGATGGCCTGGTCTCCAATCACCCGTGGGATTGGTATCTCGATCACGCGTATCAGACGATCAAATTCCTCACCAGTCGCAATGCCAATGGACGCTTCAACGTCGGCTACCTGAACACCGGTTTGATGGAAGGGGATATTTTTCTGCTCGTGCTGGAAGACCTGAAGCGCGAAGGATGGACGCAGCAGGCCACCGAGATCGAAACGCAGATGAAGGAGCGGGCCGATCGCTGGAGCCGCCAGGCGTTTCCGTTTGGCAGCGAGATGGCGTGGGATTCAACCGGGCAGGAAGAAGTTTACGCCTGGACCGATTACTTCGGCTATCACGACAAGGCGCTGGTCTCGCTCAATTCGATTCTCGGCTACATGCCGACGATTCCGCACTGGGGCTATAATGGGAATGCCCGCCGCTATTGGGATTTCATTTACGGCGGCGCGCCCGGCCCCACCTCGCGCATCGAGCGGCAGATCCACCACTACGGCTCCGGCATTAACGCCATCCCGATGCTCGCGCAATATCGCGAGCACCCAGATGACATCTATCTCCTGCGCGTAGGCTACGGCGGCGCGATGGGCGCGCTCTCCAGCATCGATCAGGAAGGCTTCGCCTCCGCGGCGTTTCACTCCTTCCCTTCGACGCTCGCGTGGGATGCCTACTCCGGAGATTACGGTCCAAACTTTTTCGGCCATGCGATCAACTCGGCGACCTACATCATCAATCACCCCGAGTTCGGCTGGCAAGCCTTCGGCGGCAACGTGACGGCCGCCGCCGATAAGATCATCATCCAGCCGCTCGATTCGTTTCGCCAGAAAATCTATCTCGCGCCGATGGGCCTTTGGCTAACGCTCGATGCCGGCACGTTTGATTCCGTCGAACTGAATCCGACAACGCACGCCATTCGCCTCGGGTTTTCCCCAGCCACGAAGTTCACTTCCGCCGCGCGGCTGCGGATCGAATCGCCCGCGAAGATCGCCGGCGTTGGCGAGTACCGGCCGACCGGCCCGTTCGGAAATGAGCGCGGCGCGTTCACGGTTCCGCTGCACGACCAGACGACGTCGCTTGAATTGGCGGCTTCGCCAAAATGAGTCACCGATGTGGTACGTGTTTCTTTTTCTCCGTCGCGGGGTGTTCCCGACATTTGCGTCTGGCGCCGAAACCCTTTGCTTTGACGGAGACTTCGGTTGATGGATCTTTGTCGGCCCTCTTCGCACACTGTCATGCTGAGGTACTCCGAAGCATCTGGCCGGTCCGGCGAAACACCCAGATGCTTCGGAGTACCTCAGCATGACGTCTCCCCCGAATTCTGAGCTAGAACTGCAAACGGCAACTTGAGTCAGAGCGTTCATGCAAAATGTTGGGGGGAGGGAATCAACTTCACTTCACAAATGACTTCCAACCGCCGCATTTGTTTTGTCACGGGGACGCGGGCTGAGTTTGGCCTGATGAAATCCGTCCTGCGCCGCATTGAGGATCATCCGAAGCTCGCTTTGCAGATCGTCGCCACCGGGATGCATCTGGATAAATCGCGCGGCAGCAGCCTCGATGAAATCAGAGCCGAGGGATGGAAGATCGATGCAATTGTTCCGTGGGCAAAGGGATATTCGCAATCCCAAACGGCCATCGCCACCGGCCGCGCGCTGGCGGGGCTTGCAGAAGCATTCGATCGACTCGCCTCGGACATCATCCTGGTCGTCGGCGATCGCGTCGAAGCTTTCGCCGCGGCATCTGCGGCGCATATTAGCGGCCGCCTCGTCGCGCACGTTCATGGCGGCGATCGTGCGCTGGGTCTTGTTGATGATTCGCTTCGCCATGCGATCACCAAGCTGGCGCACATTCATTTTCCCGCGACAGTTCAATCAGCAAAGCGCATCGCGCAACTAGGCGAAGATCGCTGGCGCATCTTCCGCGCCGGCTCGCCGGGGCTGGATGGGATTCGAGCCGACGCCGAGCCGTGGAAGAATCTTGCCGCCGAGTTTCCGGAACTCGTGCGCCGCCGATATGTGTTGCTGGTTTTGCATCCGCAATCGGCGCAGGACGAGGCGGAGTATGAGCTGGCCGATCAAGTCTTGCGCGATCTCCAACATCACGAAGAGATCAAGACGATCATCATCTTTCCCAACAACGATCCCGGATCAGCCGGCATCGTGCGGCGGTGGGAAACAATCGAAAAGACCGATCAGGTCATCCTGCGGCGGACAATCCCGCGCGGCATATTTCTCGGCCTGATGCGCGACGCCGTCGCCCTGGTGGGCAACAGCTCCAGCGGCATCATCGAAGCCGCCAGCTTCGGCACGCCGGTCATCGATATCGGCCATCGCCAAAAAGGCCGCGAGCGCGGACCAAATGTCGCGCATGTAAACCAACCCGGCGCGGCTCTCCGCCGCGCGCTCGATCGTTTGCTGAGCACGCAGCGACCGATTCGATTCCCGCCCGCCAATATATATGGTGAAGGAAACGCCGGACAGATCATCGCGCGGACGCTGGCATCTGTGCCCGCCGATCGATTCAGGCGGAAGCTCATATCGTATTGACCCAGATCGGCGGGCAGTGCCCGCCCTACGCGCCGAACAGGAATCGTCACCGCGGGGCGCGTCCGTACTCAGAACCCTCTCCCCTGTACTCAGGGGAGAGGGCAGGGTGAGGGGACAGCGAGTCGCAATACGGCGCGGTTCGCAAGTGGATGCGTTCGTCCCCTCACCCAAACCCTCTCCCCTGAGTACAGGGGAGAGGGAGAAGTCGCTCATTCTCGGACGTTGCTCGCCTGTAGGGGCGAACCCTGTGTTCGCCCATCGTTTAAGCCAGCTTGCCCAGGGCGAACACAAGGTTCGCCCCTACATTCTTCCTTAAGTCCTCCAAACCGTCCATCGATATCTCATTAGAGATACCACAGACCCCCGTCGGAGAGCTTATATGGCCACTGCCGTCGCTGAACCGCAGCCGCGCGTCCTGGAGATCGTCAAGAAAGTCACCACCATCGCGACCTTGCCGGAAGTCACCGCCAAGATCATCGCCACGGTGGAGGATCCCAAGAGCACCGCCGCCAAGCTGCATCAGATCGTTTCGCACGATCCTGCTTTGGTGACGCGCATTCTGAAGGTCGTGAACAGCGCCTTCTACGGCCTGCCCGGCCAGATCGGCTCCATCGAGCGCGCGATCGTTCTGCTGGGGCTCAACGCGGTGAAGAACATCGCCGTGGCGGCGAGCATCGGCCAGCTCTTCCGTACCGGCAAACTCTGCGAGGGTTTTGCCGCGCGAGATTTATGGACGCACTGCATCGCCGTCGGCGTCTTTGCCCGCGATCTGGCCAAGCAGATGAAACTCCCGCTGGCGGATGAGGCATTCCTTGCCGGCATGATCCATGACGTCGGCATTCTGGTTCAATTGCAGACCAGCCCCGAGCAGCTTCGAGCCGTCTGCGACCGCGCCAAAAACAGCGAGGCCGATTTCTGCGATCTGGAACGCCAGATCATCGGCGTCGATCACCAGCAACTGGGCGCGACGCTGGCGGAGCTATGGAAGTTCCCCCATTCCTGCCAGATGGTCGCCGGCCATCACCATCATCCGCTGCTGCTTTCGGATACCAATCGGATGCTGGTGAATCTGGTTCACGTAGCCGACGTCGTCTGCTGCAAATCGAAGCACGGCTTCAACCTGACCGCCGTCCGCCAAACGCTCAACCCGACGGACTTGGCCGCCATGAAGATCGACCCCGCCGCGGTTGATCGCACGACAGCGGCGTTGGACGAGCTGGTCGCGAATGCGTCCAGCGTGTTTGGGTGAGCCATCACACAAGACCTGATCGAAATGCCCGGCCCTGTCGCCCCGCATGGTACAAATGTTACACCTGCGCCGGCGTAACAGGTCCGCCGGTTGTCGCACAAATACCCACCAGCAAAACAACTTACGGAGGGGTCGGACGTGTTACACTCCCGATGGGTGTAACATCCTTAAATCCGATCCGGGACACACTCTCACGCAGAGGCGCAACGGCGCAAAGAAGATCATCCTTCTGACCTTGCGCCTTGGCGCCTTTGCGTGAGATTCCTCTTCCGAAAATGCGAAACCGTTGCAAATGATGCATCGAGTTTTGTGAATATGATGTTCTAAATCGTTATTTGATAATATTTTACGGCGTGAATTATCGGGTCCGAATATTGCAACATCTTGCCTAGATTGCCGCACGTGGTGCGGCTTGGGCCGATCGCAAAATGCAGTCAAACTCACAACGGACCAAGGATAGCGGACAAAAACAGAGCCTGACTGTCGCGGAGGCACAACGGCGCAAAGAAGAATTGAACGCCGCACCTTAGCGCCTGGCGCGAGACCGCTGCTTACTGACCTCTGACTACTTATTCAGCGAGAGGGCGAAGGAACGTAGCGATTCAACTCGGCTAATCGCACCTCCGTTTTCTTATCCCCTTTTGTATTTTTCCGCTTTTGTGTTTTCCCTTTGCGTTCCTTACTCCTTGCCCCCAGTGAGAATGACATCAATATCTATGGATGCGCCAAGCGCCGCCAATCTCCCTACCGCGTCTCTTTCAAGGTTCAATTCAGGTGCCGATTCATCAATATACACAGCCACCGATAACTGCACCTGCGCGACCGGGGGAATCGCGACATGCAACCTCTCCCAAAAGGGTTCCAACCGGGCAAAGAGAGGAGCAAGGCACGTTGTCAGGCTGTGACAATCGGAGTAACCGGTTGAAAGGATCCAAAGATTAGAATCATGTGTCCTTACTGAGCGGCCTATAGTTTCACCAATACGACAGATGCTGTCTGGTGCCAAGCCAATAGCCAACTCTAAATGCCCTGGCTCGAAATCGCTGCCGCCAGAGATAACTAGCTCAGCCTTCATCTTATTTGCCATTGCTCGAACTCCATTAACGTCAAAAGTCGTTGATATTAAGCCCCGTCGGGTCTCCAGGTCCAGCACCGCCTTTCGGCTTGACGTATATATTTCCATCTCTGTCCTTATACAGGTCGCGCTTAGAAGCATTGTTTCTACCCTTGAGGTCATGGACGTCTTCGCCGCCATCCTCAAGTCGCCTGATTTCGCTGTTTGACAGTGGCCGATCCTGAGCCGGGTTCCTCTCTTGGGGCTTTGCTTCCGCCTCGCCCTCGCCCTTTCCCTCTCCCTCGGCTTTGCCTTCTCCTTCTGCTTCGCCTTTACCCTCAGCGTGGAGCACGGGGCACGAAAGCGGCACGCGCAAATCGATCGTAGGCTTTCGAATGCGAGGCCGCGACAGCGGCGGGTAATAGAGCGGCGCCGTGTAGATCAAGTCTGAGATACCACTGCCGGCCCATTGGGCAGGCGGGGTTTCACTGAGTAACACCCCCAGAGCGATCCCCGCGCCAATGTACGGCACCGCTTCCCCGGCGGTGATCGCGGTGCCAGCCGCTCCTGCCCCGGCGGCTCCCGCGCCGCCGGCTGCCGCCGCCCCACCACCCCCGCTTGTAAGGGAAGAGATCATAGCGCTAAGCGGTCCCGCTATGGCTCCTGTCATCAGTCCGGTCGGGTCCTTATGAGCAACCGGATTCCCCACCTCCATCTGGTACAGGTCGCCGCCATTAACATACCCCGCCGGATCCTGCTGCATCCATCGTCCCAGCGTCGCGCTCTCCAGCCTCAGGCCCATGAAATAGAACCCGCCACTGCTCTCGTAGCGTGCTCCCTGGAACTTGAGGTTCCAGAACCAGCTCGTATCCGTGAACGTGGCAAAGGAGCCGTTGAGGTTGAGATAGTTGCCGTACGGGTTGTAGACGAAGCGCTCGGGAATGCTGCTGGTGCCGATGTTGTAGATGCTGGTCACGTCCCAGTTGGCATCCTGCTGGGCGTAGACGCGCTCTTCGAGGCCCGAGCCGGTCTCGCCTTCGGCGCCGGTGTTGGTGTTGCTGTCCTGGTTGCGGTCTCGCAGGATAATGTCGTTTACGTAGCCCAGGCCCCAGACATATTGCGTGTACGTCGAGGCATATTTGCTCTCGATCTGCTGGCTGCCGGCGAAGTACAGATCACCCGCGGAGCCGTTGCTGTACTTGATCATTCGCTCGGTGGCATCATCCGCCAGTGTCAGCAGATTCGTGGTGTCGTTGCTGGCATTCAGGATGACAAGCTGGTTCCAGGCATCGTAGTGGTAATGCTTGCCTGCCTGATCTGTGATCATGTTGCCGTTGTTGTCGAACGTCGGCGTTGCGGTTGCGGTTCCTCCGCTGAGGCTCGTGTACTGATTGCGGGCATTCACCACCGCGGTCTGGTTGGTCGTGCTGCTGTCGTTGAAGCCTGTCGCGTTGCCGACACCATCCAGTGTCCAGCTTTGGGTTTCCGAGGAAGTCGTCACCGTGTCCGGCACGCTGCCGTTATGCACGGCACTGAGCGTGCCTCGGCGGAATCCGGTCTCTCGGTTGAGATTGTCGTAGGCGGTGGCATTGTCGCCGCTGGTGGTGCTGTTGGCGTGGAAGAGTTCTGAGAACGCGCCGTTCACCAGGTTCTTCTCGTACAGCACGTTGCCGTCGCGGTCGTAGCCGTACTGGAAGCGGTCTGTCGTCGTTCCCGCTCCGTAGTTGATCCAGTTTTGATCGAGGACTCTGCCGAAGCGATCCAGGCCGGTGTAGCGGTCGCCGCCGTCGGTGAGGGCATTGGCATCCCCCGTCTGCTGCACGTAGGAAAGCTGAGTCTTTTCCTGCGGGCGATTGCGCACTACGATCGTTCCCAATCCCAGATAGCTGTACCCTTCGACGACCGTGCCGGCGTTGGTGCCGCCGTGGTCCTGTATCGCGCCGATGCGGCTGATAGCATTGTCCAGCGTCATCGTTTGGCTGGACATCACAAGATCGGCGCCGCCCGCGTCCAGCGCCGGCGCGCTGCTCATGGTGTAAGTCAGCGTGGTGGCGCTGGTCACAGTCGCGGTGAAGTTGCCATTGTACAGCGGATCGCTCGCTCCAGCGATCGTCACCGGAATCGTCGTGCCGTTGGTCACTCCCGATAGTCCGCTGGTCAGCGTAATCGTGGCGGTAGTGCCCGAGTGCGTGATCGTCGAGATCGGCAACTTTGGCGTACCCGTCGCCAGCATCGCTCCGTCAGTGACGTTGGCAGTCGGCGCCGAAAGCATCGTGTAGGTAAACGAGCTGGTGCTCGTGACGCCGGTGATTGTAAACGTGCCGTTGTACGCCGACTGCGAAGCCCCGCTGATCGTCACTTTCGTACCCACCAACAGCCCATGCGGCTCTGCGGTGGTGACGGTGGCGGTGGTGTTGCCGGTGCCGCCGCGCGTAATCCCGGTGATCGCCACCTGCCCGCCATAAGCGTAATCCTCGACGCGGCCATTGGGATACTGCAACGCTAGCAGCCGATCGCTGTTGCCCGCGCCTTCAGCACGAACATACAGCGTGAACGGCGACGCGGTCGTGGCTGAGCCGCTATGCTCCTGATACTCCTTGGCCAGTTGCCCGAATCCGTCGTAGGTGTCCCATACCTCGTTCACCACGCCGCCGGTGCTGTTCTTGCTGGTCGCCTTATAGAGCGATCCGAGCGGCGTGTAGCTGAAGTCATGCTCGACGATGCTGGTATCGACGTTCTGCGGGTTCCCGCTGGCAACCGCGATGGCGTCGGAGATTTCCCGGCCCAGCACATCATGGCCGAACGTGTGGGTCGTCCCGTTCTGATCCGTGCTGGTCACCGCCTCGCCCAATAGGTCATAAGTGGAACTCACATCGTTGGCGGCAGAGGTGCTTGCCGCGCCGGTGCTCGGATCGGGATACTCGGTCTTGAGTATCAGATCATTGCTGAAGAGGTTCGTACCGATCGTGCCGCCGACGCCGTACACATAGGCGGTCGTTTGGTTGGTACCGGTATGCACGACGGCGGTAGAGGTCAACACGTGATCAGCGCCGTCGTAGGTGTAGATCGTCTCGGCCGTGCCGGCGGCGGGGCCGCCGTTGTCGGAGTTGTCGATCTCATGCACCGTGCGGCCGAGCATGTCAAAATAATACTCGGTCAGGATCCCGCGCGGATCGGTGATTTCATAAGCGTTGCCTGCCGCATCATAGGCCGTGTGCGTGACCAGCACGGTATCGGAGCGCGAGGG
>DATBDZ010000089.1:0-14394 GCA_036276235.1 Humisphaera sp.
GACCCGCTGTCCCCTCACCCTGCCCTCTCCCCTGAGTACAGGGGAGAGGGTTCTGAGCGCACCACTGGGCAGACGCCTGATCGAGATCACGCGACATCGACGCAGAAGATCTGATTGAACTCTCCTTGCGAGGTACGCACCGCCCGTACATACGCGACTTTCCGCCCATCCGGCGAAAAAACACAAGCCTCCGGGCGTGGCGCAATGGAATCGTCACACCGCTCCGTCAATCGACGCGTTTCTCCGCTCTGCGAATCGGTGATGCAAACGCAATTATCCATCACATGCGCAATCCAGTTGCCATCGGGGCACCACGTGAAAGCCGAGGCGATATCCCAACGATTGCTGGTGAGCCGCGACGGCTCGCCGCCGTTCGGCGAGATTGTCCAAATCTGAACCACGCCGGCATCGTCTCGCATCAGAAACGCGATGCGCGATCCATCCGGCGCGCTGCGCGGCCAATGCCGCGGGCCTTGCAGCCCGGAAAATTTTCGATGTGCCGTTCGTGTCAGCCGTCGCTGCGCGACGCCTTTGGGTGGAAATGGCCGGCGCGTTTGCGTGCCGGCCAACGGTCCATCGCCGGGGATCGTCAGATCATCCGGAAGATCAACGATAAAAAGCTCGTCGATTGCCGTGCAATCTTCCGTGGCAACTCTTCCGAGAAACGCCAGCCCGCGATTCTGCCGTGAGCCATCGGGACGAAGGTATCCGTTGACGCCGACCCACGCCTCTTCAACCGCCTGCGAGATTTCATCCGAGCCGCGTTTCGGATTGGCGGTCGTTTGCGTGACGAGCACCGAGAAATATTCGCCGTCATGATTGCGCGGATGATTCCGCAAAACTTTCACGGGAATCGGAATGCTGACGCCGACGTTGCGAAGATCGATATCGCAATCCGGCGTTTGCTGTTTGAACTGCGCCAGCAGGTGATCCTGATAGGTGAAGCTGATCCACTTTCCGTCGCCGCTGAAGATATGGACGTGGGAGCCGCCGCGAAGCGCGCCGGGCGTGAAAGGCGGGCACAGATCGCGCGCATCCAGATTCTTCGCGATGCCCCGGTTGGACACATCAACAATCACACCCTGACGATGGTTTGCTGAATACTGCCAATCGGATGTCGGATTCTCCGGCCCGGGAATAAACGCGACCTTCGTCTCGACCGGGCTGAAACTGGCGACGCCACAACATGCGCCGTTTCCAGATTCGTAGAGCACGGTGATTTTCCCCATGGCAACATCCACCGACTCAATCCGCGTCCCGTCAAAGATCGCTCCGGCCGGATCGGATCGAATGTCATAAACAATCGACCTACCATCCGGCGACCACACGCCGACGTTGGTCAGAATATGTCCATGCGGCGCAAAAGTAAGTTGTCGCTCCACAGCGTGCGGCATGAATACATTTTGCCCGTCGATGAACGGGCGACAAGGTGCCTGTACAATGCCCGGCATTGAGTATCTGGCCCCTCAACACCGCCGCTGGAGGCGGTGTAAGAGACTTGTTGGAACAAGTATCGGATTGAGAAATTCTCCGGAGTTTTCTTCATGAAATGGCTTTTGTTGATCCTGACGCTCGTGCTGATTGTCGTGCATCAGGATTTCTGGAATTGGGGCAGCTCAAAGCCTCTGGCGTTTGGTTTCCTTCCCATCGGGCTTTGGTATCACGCGCTCTTCTGCGTCGCGGCGGCAATCCTGCTGGCGATGTTTGTCATGTTTCTGTGGCCGAAGGATTTGGAATCGGTCGAGCGTGAAGTGCCGCAAGATGACGCCGCCCAGAACGCCGGTCATTAGTTCCTAATCCGACCACAAAGCATCGATCCGCCAAGGAGTATTTCAAAAATGGTGTGGCTGCCTGCGATTGTGATTTTTGTTTATCTGGCCATCGTGCTGTACATCGGCATCTTTGCCTTTCGGCGCGGGAAGGGGACGGGGGAGGACTTTTTCCTGGCCGGCCGTTCGATTGGATCGATCGTCTTTTTCCTCTCGCTCTTCGCCACCAACATGACGGCGTTTGCCATCATCGGCAGCTCCGGCATGTCCTATCGCACGGGCATCGGCGTCTTCGGCATGATGGCCACCAGCAGCGCGCTGGTTATTCCGCTTACCCTCTTTTTCATCGGCACGCGCCTCTGGGCACTGGGCAAACGCTTTGGCCATATGACGCAGGTGGCGTACTTTCGCGATCGCTGGGAATGCTCGGAGATCGGCACGTTCATCTTCCTGCTCACCGCGGCGATGATGCTTCCTTACCTGATCATCAGCATCATCGGCGGCGGAACAATTCTCGAAACGCTCACTGAAGGCCACATTCCCTACGCCGTTGGCGGCGCGATCGTGGCGCTGGTGGTGATGGGTAACGTCTTCTTCGGCGGCATGCGCGGCGCGGTGCTCGTTAACGTTTTCCAGACGCTGCTGTTCCTCAGTTTTGGCGCGATCGCTTTTTGGGCAATCGGGCATCGCGTTTCGTTTCCCGAAACGGTGACGAAGATGCTGGCGAATCCCGCGCAGGCCCCCCTGCTGGGCCGCGCGGCCGGCCCGAACGGCATCCCGCCCGGCATCCCCAAGCTCGTCTTCATCAGCTACATGCTGATTCCGCTTTCATCAATTATGTTCCCGCACATGTCGATCATGTGCCTGACGGCAAAAAAAGTGCAGGCGTTTAAGAAGACGGTCGTGCTCTATCCGCTCTGCATCATGGCGATCTGGCTGCCTTGCGTGTTCCTGGGCGGATTGGCCGCGGGCTTGCCGCCAGTGAGCGCGGCGATGGCGGGCGAATCTGAAGCACTCAAAGCGTGGGCGGAAAATCAAAAGCCGGCCAAACCACCCGAAAACTTCCAACTTGCCGTTCGGCTGATGGACGATCTGGCAAAAACCCACAAAGGGCTTGAATTGTGCAATGAATTGATTGCAAAAAAGGAGGTTCCGCCACCCAAGGAGTTTTCCGACAAATTGGTTCCTATTGTGGGATCGCTCAACGGCGCCAACGCCACGCTGGCGCAGAAACAGTTGTATCCGCTTGTCGTACGCGATGTCCGCGCACTGGCAAGCTCGAATTCCGACAGCGTCCTGCTGATGCTACTCAAACTGAATGTCTGGCCCATCCTGGCGGGAATTCTGGCGGCGGGCATCATCTCCGCCGTTATGGGATCGGATTGCCACCAGATCCTGGCGCTCTCGACGATGTTTACCAAAGACATTTTCGACTACTACGGCGGCCGCCGCCGCTTCGGCGAACGCGGAACCATCTTCGTCGGCCGAACCTTTATCATCGTGGCGAATCTGCTGGCGTTCCTCATCGCGCTCAAACGCCCGCAGATCTTCGAGCTGGCGGTCCAATATGCATTTTCCGGATTCGCGGCCCTCGCACCGGTGATGATCGCGGCACTCTTCTGGAAGCGCAGCACTAAATGGGGTGCCTTTGCAGCGGCGCTCTTTGTGGCGTTCTGCATCGCCGTGACGGGGATTCTCGAAATCAAATTCCGCCAAAAGGTCATTCCCGGCCCGGACGTGATCATCCTTCCTAATATCTATCAATGGGCGCTATTCCTGAACAAGCAGGGCCAGCTGCGCGTCTTCGGCATGATGCCGGTGGTGCCGATCGTCGCGGGAAGCGCGCTGTTGATGTACGTCGTCTCACTCATCACGCCGCCGCCGTCGCAACAGACGATCGACCGATATTTTCCGTCCAAAGAAGCAGCTGCCGCGCCCGGAATGCCGGTGGTCGCGTGAGGATGTTGGATCAAAGGCGGCTCGTGCGACCTGTAGGGTGGGTGTACTCGCCCACCATTTCCGGCTTGTGGTGGGCGAGTACACCCACCCTACACAGCGATATTTGCGGGGAGGGCCCGCGTGCGACGACGGTGAGCGTAGGGTGTGCTTTTGCACACGCGGAATGTTTCGCATCCGCGTGCACTAAAGCGCACCCCACTGAGCTTGAGAACCCTCTCCCCTGTACTCAGGGGAGAGGGCAGGGTGAGGGGACAGCGGGTCGCAATATCATCCGGTTCGCAAATCGAGGCGTTCGTCCCCTCACCCCAAGCCTCTCCCCTGAGTACAGGGGAGAGGGAGAAATGCGCCGCTGGGGCCAGGCAATGGCGGAGGCGCGATGAACATCGCCATCCTTGCCGCTGGGGCGGGGGGGATGTATTGCGGCAGCTGCATGCGCGATAACGCGCTGGCGATGGCGCTCAAACGCCTCGGGCATTCGGTCACGCTCATTCCGCTTTATTCGCCGCTGCGCAGCGAGCAGCCGCAGGATGCGACGGTTTCGCAAGTCTTCTACGGCGGAATCAATGTTTATCTTCAGCACATCGGTCGGCTGTTTCGACATACGCCGCGCGTGTTTGACTGGATTTTTGATCGACCGTGGATTTTGAATGCCGCCACGGATATCGGCGCACAGACTTCGCCGCGCAAGCTGGCGGGGCTGACGATGAGCGTGCTCGCCGGCGAAGAAGGTGCGGCTAACAAGGAGCTCACCCGCCTGCTGGATTTTCTGAAGCAGGAGATTGAGCCGCAGGTGGTGCTGCTGCCCAACGCGATGTTTGTGGGCATGGCCCGCACCTTCACGCGCGAGCTGGGCGTGCCGGTTGTCTGCGAGCTGACGGGCGAAGATATTTTTCTGGACGCGATGAACGACGCCGACCGCATCGAAGTGCGCGACGCCATCCGCAAGCGCGCGGCGGATGTCACACGATTCGTCGCGACGAGCGGGTATTACGCCGGCCGAATGGCTGAGTATCTCGATGTGCCGCGCGAGCGCGTCGATGTCGTCAGCTCGGGAATCTCGGGCGAGTATCTGACGCCGATCGCACAGCCGTCAGCGCCACGTCCGCCGACGATCGGATATCTGGCGCGCATCTGTCCCGAAAAAGGGTTGGATCGGCTTGTTGATGCGCTGGAGATTCTGCTGCGAATGCCCGATCTTGCCGGCATGCAGCTCAAGGCGGCGGGCTATCTCGGCAATCGCGACAAAAAATGGTTCGCAAAGCTGCGCCAGCGAATCGAGTCGGCGGGCCTGAATCGCGCCTTCACCTATCTGGGTGAAGTGGATCTGCCGGCGAAGCTGACCATGCTCGATTCGATCGATGTCTTCAGCGTGCCGACGGCTTATGCTGAATCTAAAGGCATATACATTCTTGAAGCCATGGCCCGTGGCGTTCCCGTCGTGCAACCCGCGCACGGATCGTTCCCGGAATTGATCAAGCAAACCGGCGGCGGTGTCTTGGTTCCACCGGGCGACGCCGTGGCACTGGCCGATACCCTGGCGAAAATGCTGCGCGACCGCGAAGCAGCTCGCGAGATTGGCACAAAGGGCCGCGCGGCAATCGAATCGTCCTTTACCGACGACCACATGGCGCAGAATATGTTGGCGGTATTCGACGGCGTCACGCAGTCGTCGCAGGGAGTACCAGTGCGGTGATCGTGGGCAGTTGCATCCAAGGCCCCAATGACGGCCATTCATTCACAAAGGAGCGTCGTTTGCGTGGCAACGCCGTTGTGCCGTGCCGCGAAGACTGGAGCGCGTATCCTCCCTCTCCCCTGTACTCAGGGGAGAGGGCCGGGGTGAGGGGACGAACGCATCGACTTACGAACCGCGCCGTGTTGCGACTCGCTGTCCCCTCACCCTGCCCTCTCCCCTGAGTACAGGGGAGAGGGTTCTCAGCACGATCCTGCGCATTGGAACGTTAGTAATTGACCGTACTCATTACGCCCCGTGAGTTATATAAGCACAGTAATCGCTCATGACATCTGCTATCACCCAACCGCCCGCGAATGATCTAAATATTGGCGGCCTCGTCGTCACCGATCTCCACAAAGAGTACCCCACGCCCACCGACCCCCTGGTCGTTCTCCGCGACGTTTCCTTTTCGCTCCCCGCCACCGGCCGCCTGGCGATCGTCGGACCGAGCGGCTCCGGCAAGAGCACGCTGCTCAACATCCTCGGCGCGATAGATCTTCCCACCGGCGGCTCCGTCACGCTCGACGGCGTCAATCCCTTCGTACTCTCATCCAAAGAACTCGCGCACTATCGAGCGCAAAAGATCGGCTTCGTTTTCCAGGATCATCACCTGCTCCCTCAATGCACGGCATTGGAAAACGTCCTCGTAGCGCGCCTCGCGATCGGAAGCGCCACCGCCGAGCACGCAAAACGCGCCTCCGGGCTTTTGCGCGATGTGGGCCTTGAAGGCCGCGCGTCGCATCTACCAGCGGAATTATCCGGCGGCGAGCGGCAGCGCGTCGCTATCGCGCGGGCGTTGATGAATTCGCCGCGGCTTTTGCTGTGCGATGAGCCGACCGGAAATCTCGATACGAAAACCGGCCACGCCGTCGGCGAACTTTTGATGCGGCTGGCCGATCAGTCCGCGGCGGTTTTGATTGCCGTCACTCACAGCCCCTCCTTCGCGGCGATGTTTCCGATGAAGATGGGAATGGTGGATGGGAAGATGGAGAGGAGCCAGGAGACAGGAGCCAGGAGCCAGAATGCGGAAGGGAAGTGATCGCATGGTAACTGTTATCTTGGCTCCTCCCCGTATTCCTCCTGACTCCTGGCTCCTGACTCCTGGCTCCTAACTCCTTCCCCCCATGTTCCTCCTCCTTCGCAATCTCCGATACTTCCGCGGCGTGAACATTGCCGTCGTGATCGGCATGGCCGTCGCCACCGCCGTGCTCACCGGCGCGCTCATGGTCGGCGATTCGGTGCGCGGCAGCCTCGCCGATCTGGCTCGCCAGCGACTTGGGGCTGTTGATGTCGCGATGATCTCCACGCGGTTTTTTGATCAGGGGCTGGCCGCGCGATTGCGCGAGGGGCAGGGCCCTGGTGTCGCAGCGATCACACCGGCGATCCTCATTCGTGGTGGCGCGGCGAACGAGCAATCCAATCTTCGTACAGCCGATGTACAGATTGCCGCGGTGGCTGCCCCCGCAAAGGGCGAGCAGCCCCTGGCCACGGGCGATTTTCCGCCGGTGCGGGGGACGTGTGTCATCAATGGAGAACTGGCCGACGCGATCGGCGCGAATGTTGGGGCGAGCGTTTTGCTGTCGGTCCCGACACAGAGCGATTTGCCGCGTGACTCGGCGTTGTCGCGCCGCAGCCGCAGCGACACGCTTGCCACGCTGCGCGTCACCGTCGCGCGCGTCGAACGGCAGAACGGATTTCTTTCGCTCTTCGATCCGAATGGCAGCCAGCGCGCGCGGCGGAATGCCTGGGTGAACCTCGCCGATCTTCACGAGATGATCGATCAGGAGCAACGCGTCAACGCGATCTTCGTGCAACTCAAGAGCGGCACCGATGATCGATCGGCAGCCAGTACGCTCAACGATCAGCTCACCCAAGCCGCGCGGCTCGAAGATTATGGCCTGGATATACACCCCGTCGGCGATAATGAAGCGAGTGTGTTTGCACGAGAGACGTATATCGCGCCGCCGATTGTGGATGCCGCGTTGCGAGCGGCGCAAGCGCTGCACCTCCATGTCCGAAGCGTTTCGGTGAATTTGCTTAACTCGGTTGCGTCGGCCTCATCGTCCGACTTAAAGACGATTCATTATGCCGTCGCATCGGGAATCGATCAGCTCGATCAGGGCCAGTTGAAGGCCGACGAAATTGCCATCAATCAATGGACAGCCGACCAACTCACGGCCAAGGTCGGAGACACCCTCTCGATTGATTTCTATCTCCGCCAGCCGGATGGCAATCTCACTGATGCCAGCAAAGTGCTCCCGCCCGCGAGTTTGAAGTTCACGATCAAATTCATTCTTCCGATGGAAGGCCTTGGCGCTGATCCAAAACTGCCGCCGAATTACAAGGGGCTGACGGATGCGGCGAGCGTTGCCGATTGGAATCCGCCTGAGGGGTTGAACATCGACAAGAAGCTGGTCACCAAGGCCGACGAGGACTACTGGCAGAAATATCGCGCGGCTCCAAAAATCTTCTTCAATCTCGACACCGCCAAAAAGCTGTGGGGCGGCGCTTACGGCGGCATCACCGGCGTGCGCGTGCCGGCCGCTGATGCGCAACGCTTTTCCGATGAACTGCTTCGGCAGCTCAAGCCGCAATCGCTGGGGATGATCTTCCACCCGATCAAGGCCGAGCAGCTCGCCGCCGCCAATGGTGGGACGGATTTCTCCGAGTTTTTTGTGATGTTCAGCTTTTTCCTGATCGTCGCCGCCGCGCTTCTGGTGGCGATGCTCTTCCGGCTGAATGTCGAGCAGCGCGCGCGGCAACTCGGTTTGCTCGGCGCGCTCGGATTCGCGCCGGCCAAACTCCGCCGGCTGTCGCTAGCCGAAGGAATGATCCTCGCCCTGATCGGCGGCGTCATCGGCCTGGCCGGCGCAATCGGCTACACCTGGCTCATCATGGCGGGCCTGCGAACGTGGTGGATCGGCGCGGTCGGTACCACCGCCATGCGGCTTTATGTGCTGCCGCTCACGCTCGCATATGGCCTGGTCGGCAGTCTGATCGTCGCACTAATCGCGATCCTCTGGGCAGTCTGGCGCGTCGGGAAAACCTCGCCCGCGCGATTGCTCGCGGGATCGTGGGAATCGGCTGGGGCAACCGGGCGACGAAGAGGATCGATCTGGCGATGGGCTGGCATCGCGCTTGTTCTGCTGGGCATTGTGATTGTGGTAATCGCAGTCACCGGCCGCATCTCCGCCGAAGGCGGCTTCGGTGGAGGCGTGGCGATGCTCATCGGCATCCTTTTCTGGCTCGGCGGGTCGCTGCGCCCGCGCCGCCCGGGCCTTTCTCCCTCCCTCGGTGCTCTGGGGGAGGGCCGCGGCGAGGGCTCCGTCGAGCGACCCTCCCGTGCCCTGGCCCCCACCCTAGCCCTCCCCCGGAGTACCGGAGGAGGGGACAGAGGCGCATCACCCCTCGTCGGAACTGGCCCGCTGCTTCGCCTCGGCATCCGCAATGCATCGCGCCACACCGCGCGCGGCGTGCTCGCCGTCGGCCTCATCGGCTTCGCTGCATTTACTCTGATTACCGTAGCCGCGATGCGCCAGAACGGCGTCCCCGATCCGGATCGGCGCGATTCGGAGACGGGCGGGTATCGCCTCATGCTGACGGCCGACATTCCGCTGCTCGGTGATCTGAACAGTGTCGAGGGCCGGCGGATTCTGGGCGTCCGCCAGCCGCAAGCGCCGGCGTTCAATGGCGTGCAATTCACTTCGCTTCGCATGTGGGCCGGGCAGGATGTCAGTTGCCTCAACCTCACGCGGCCAAACAGCCCCACGATCCTGGGAATCCCCCAGCAAATGATTCAGCGCGGCGGATTCCCCCAAGGCTCCGCAATCACGCCAGCCGCCAATCCGTGGACGCTGCTCGAGTACGATCAGGGAGATTCGATCCCCGTGATGGCCGACGCCGATACACTGGAATACGTGTTGAAGCTCTCCGTCGGCGATGATCTGCCGATCACCGATCAACTGGGCATCAAGCGCAAGCTCAAAATCGCCTCCACGCTTTCCAAGAGCATTTTCCAGGGCCAGCTCCTGATGAGCGACGCAAATTTCCGCAGGCTCTTTCCGGCTCAAAATGGATTTGGCATGGTGCTGGTCGAAACGCCCAAAGGCGCCACACCTGAGTCCTCGCGCGATCTGGCCCGCCTGCTCGCTTCGGAGTTGGACGATTATTCGGTGAGCGTGGACACGACCGCCGATCGGCTCAAGGCGTATCAGAATGTGCAGAACACCTATCTATCGACGTTCCAGACTCTGGGTGCGCTCGGCTTGATGCTCGGCACACTGGGGTTAGCAGTCGTTTTGGTGCGCACGGTGATCGAACGCCGCGCCGAGCTGGCACTGCTGGCTTCAATGGGATTCACATCCGCCGCCCGCGTGAGGTTGATGCTGGCGGAGAACGCGTTCCTGCTGGTGATCGGGCTTGTGGCCGGCGCTGGCTGCGCGCTGATCGGCATCATCCCGGCAGTGATGACATCGTCGCGTTCGATCAACGCGCCAGCGCTGGTTGGTACACTGCTCGCGGTGCTTTTCATCGGGCTGGGGGCATCGTCAATCGCGGTCCGAGTGAGCGGTGCGCATGTTACGCCCGCTGATTTGCGCCGGGAGTGAACCGTGGCGCGGATTTTTCAACCCGTGTGTCCTGGTGCTCCCGGACGTTCGTTGAACTTTCTACCCCTTCAGAAGCAACTTAGCGACGTGACGTCATTGACCTTCCGCGCAACTTGCATCAGCGCTAGGAGGATCCGTGCCCTCGCTCAGGCTCGTACACGGCGTGGTGACGTTTTTCGCAATTCGGGAATCGCCCGGTAGTACGAGAACCGTTCACCACGCCGTGTACGAGCCTAAGCGAGGGCACGGATCCTCCGAGCGCTACGTTCCCCCGAGTAAGCGAAGTGCCCATCAATCTGCTGTACATGCCCGTGACCGCGCACCCTAATCCTAACGCTCCGGAAGATTTCCACAAAGCAGAATGAACCGAGGTTGGTAGAATCCCGCAGCTATGCCTCCAACAACAATCGCAATCACCGGCGCCTGCGGACGAATGGGAATGCGGCTGGTCGCTCTGGCCAAAGCCGCGGCGGACATGCAGATCGTGGCCGCCATTGAGCGGCCGGATCATCCGGCGCAGGGGCGCGACGCGGGCGAGATCGCCGGCATCGGGCCGATCGGGCTGCCGATCACGTTTGATCTGCGGCCGACGCCGCAGGTGCTGATCGATTTCACCGGCCCCGCTTCGATGCGGCACTGGCTCAAAACCTGCCGCGATCGAAAGATTGCCATGCTCATCGGCACCACGGGCCTCGCGCCGCAGGACCACGCCATCATCGATCAGGCATCCGCGGACATCCCCATCCTGCAAGCGCCCAACATGAGTTTAGGTGTCAATGTACTTTTCAAAATCGCCGGCGAAGTCGCCAAGCTGCTGGGCGACGAATACGACATCGAAATCGTGGAAGGCCATCACCGCTTCAAAAAGGATGCCCCCAGCGGCACCGCGATGGGACTTGCCGAAGCGATCCTCAAAGCGGCAAACAAAACCCGCGCCGCGCTTATTTACGACCGCCACGGCGACGACTGCCCCCGCCAACCCGGCCAGATCGGCCTCCACGCCCTGCGCCTCGGCGACGAAGTCGGCCGGCATACCGCCTACTTCGCCGCCTTGGGCGAGCGATTGGAATTGACGCACGTCGCGACCAATCGCGATACGTTCGTTCATGGAGCACTGCGAGCCGCAAAATGGCTGGCGCAGCAGAAGCCGGGGCGGTATTCGATGGCGAGCATGCTGGGGTTGTAGACCCACTCATGCGTGGATCGAGATCCAGTCGAAATTCCCGGTGCCGCCGTTTGGGCTCTTGGTATCGAAAACCAGTTGCAGCACATGTCGGCCGGCGGTGAGGTGGACGTTGTGCTTGCTGAGAATGACGTAGGTGTTCCAGTTGCCGGTGTCGGGGACGATGAGTTTTCCGGTAACGGTGACGCCGTCCACGTTCAGATGAAACGATCCGCCGACGACCGCGGAAGCGAGGCGGAAATCGATTGTGTAATTGCCGGCCGCGGCGACGGCGACGGTGTAATTGAGCCATTCGCCCGGCTGGGTCCACCCGACGAAATAGCCGCCTTGCTGGGCGGCGGGTATGGCGCCGATGCCGACGCCTTCGGCGGGGCGATACAGGCCGCCGCAATTGGTATTGCCGGGGTTGAAATAGCCGCCGCCCTGGCCGCCCAAGTCGAAATTTTCCGCCTGAATTAAGCCGAGCGGCGCGGGCGTTCCTGAGCGCGGGCCGATCGCCACTCTGCCGAAAGTCGGGCCGCTGGCCGATTGTCCCGCGCCCACAACCGTCTCGGCGGAGTTCACCCGCGTAGTTGGGCGGAATCCGGATTGAGGGACAACGTGAATGACGTACCCGCCCGGCGCGAGTCCCGAGATCGTGTATCGGCCTTGCGCATCGGTGATGGCGGTCGGATCGCCGCCAACATAAGCGGCGGCGCCTTTTACATCCGCGTAAACCCGCCAACCTTGCAAGCCACCTTCCAGCGAGTCCTGTTTGCCGTTTCCGTTGAGATCGTCGAAGACAGTGCCGGAGATGGATGCGAGTACGGGAGTTAACAAAAAGGCGTGATCGTCACCTTGAGGATTAGTGCCCGTGCCGACAATTTCGCCGGCGCTGTTGATTGCCGCCCCGGCAGTGAGATGCCAGTTTGACCCCGGTGGAATCGTGTCGTTGAGATTGATTGCCTGTCCGTTTGCATAGAGGAACGCGGTCGGGCCAGGGAAGTAGGCTCCCACATACTCCGATCCAACTCTTGGCGCATTCGTCTGCGGCACTGGAAGCGGCACGCCGCCGCTTTGATCTGTCCCCACCAACGTGACCACGCCGTTGAGATACGTGAAGAGCTGATAATCGCCGGGATCGCCCTTGAATCCGTAATTCTCGAAGATGCCGGTCACGAGGCCGGCGTTGCTGATGGTCTCTGCCGAGTTATTTCCGAAGAAAGAGCCGGCTGGTGGAGCGATGATCGTGAGACGCCCGCCACTGTAAATGAAGGCTTGCTCCGTTGACTCGTCGTAATATCCGCTTGGAAGCGACTGGGTGTAGCCTGCGACCTGGCCATGATCATTTACATCGTTCGCATAGCTGGATTCATCGGCGCTGAGCGACTCGAGAGGATTGAGGCGGCCATTGGAATAGAGAAATGCAACCGTGATGTGATCGCCGAAGATATCGAACAAGCGGTTTGTGTCGGCATGTCCGGCGATCTGCCCACTGTTGTTGATCGCCACGGCGGCGCTATTTGGGCCGCCGAACGTCCCCAGATCGGTCATCTTGTGCGTCGTCGGGCTATAGGTAAACGCATGGCTATTTCCCTTGGCAGTGGCGGCCTCGCCGACGATCTGCCCGGCGTTGTTAATGTCATAGGCGGCGCTGGTCGCGCCGCCGAGCGTTCCCAAATCGGTGACGGCATAACTATAGAGCGGCAATGTTGCGAAATTGCGATTCGTCGTGTTTTGTCCTGAGGCCAGTGTCAAAACCTGCGGCACTTGCCGCCAGTTTGTCGTCGGGGGAATAATGCGAATCGTGTAAGGGCCCGGTGCCAGATTCTCAAATGAATACCGCCCGGCGGCGTCGGTCGTGGTGAAAGGATCACCGTCATCGAAGTTGCCCGTCTTCTTCACATCCTGATAGACCGTGATGCCCGCGAGCGGCGCTTCGCCATTACTTTGCATTCCGTTGTTATCGGAGTCGTTGAATACTTTTCCGGAGATCGAGCCGGGCAACGCGGGCGTGAGAAGCACGCCCCGGCCAGTACTGGTTTCAGTGATGATCTGCCCGCTGCTATTCATGGCGGTTGGGGAACCGTAAGAGCCTGGCTCTAGAACGCTCGGCGCGAGGGCGGCTGGATCAACTGTCTTCGTCAGATCGGAAATGACGCCATCTTGATAGACGAAGGTCGAAAAATCACCGGTGAGGGAATAGCTCGTGCCAAGGATGCCGCCCATGCCGTTGATCGACACGCTCGCGATGAAGTCGGTGTCGCCGGGCACGCCTAGATCGTGAAACGTTCCGTTGCTGTAAAGGAACAAATGATCCGCGTTGGCCTGTGTGGAGGGGACGAAGTCGCCGGCAATCTGCCCGGAGGCGTTGATCGCAACGAGCGAGCTGGCGATAGCCATGCTGCTGAGCTTCGTTATTTTTCCGTTGACGGTCCTGAAGGGGATGCGCGCGTTAACGCCATCGGCGGTGCCCACGATCGTGCCCGCATCGTTGATGGCGATCGCCTGACTATTCGGCCCGCCGAACGTTCCAAGGTCCGTCATTTTTCCATTGCTATAGATAAACCCGTGGGTTGCTTGGTCATCGGTGTTTGGAATCAGCGCGTTGAGCGTCAGATTTCCGATAACTTGGCCGGCGTTGTTGATGCCCGTGACTTCGGAATCGAGCTGGCCCATCGCGCCCAGATCTGTCATTCTCCCATCGCGGTAAATGAAGGCGTGAAAACTGCCGTCGGCGGCTATTGCGGTGCCGGCGATTTCGCCGCTGTCGTTCAGGCCGACAACCGAAACATCGCCGCCGCCGGGGAGCGTCCCTAGATAAGTGACCTTGCCGCCCGAATACAGAAACGCCTTCCCAAAGCCACCACCAGGACTGATCTGGCCGGCGATTTCTCCGGATGCATTGATCGCGGTGATCGGTACTATCTCCCCCGCAATGGAGGGAATAGTCGTGAAGTGGCCGCCCTGGTAGTTGAAAGCCTGCTGGTTTAATACCTCGGTCGTTCCGGCGACTTCACCACGATCGTTGATCACACTCGGCACGGTCGTCGCGCCGGCGGGCCCGAATGTCGCGACCGAGTATGCCGCGCTCAGCAACTGGCGGCATTCGAGCCGCTCAATCCGCCCCGAAAATGCGGCGGGCAGTGCCCGCCCTACGTGCAC